>CAZLBB010000145.1:0-13997 GCA_964557415.1 uncultured Rhodospirillaceae bacterium | reverse complement strand
GAGGCGACGCGAGTGCGGGTACTGGAGGCGGTGCGTGCGCTCCAGTTCCAGCCCAACGCCTTCGCCCAGGGCCTGCGCTCGGGCCGCGGCCAAGCCGTGGCGCTCCTGGTCAGCGACATCGAGCAGACGGTCTATTCCGCGCTCACCAAGCACGTGCAGGCCGCGCTCGAGGAGATCGGCCTCGACCTGCTGCTGTTCAATCTCGGCCATCGCGAGGACCGCCTGCGCGGCCTGCTCGAGCGCGCCCCGGCACTGCGCCTGCGCGGCATCGTCATCGCGGCCAACGACGTGATCCCGATGCGCGAGATGAGGCCCCTGGTCGGCGCGCTGCAGCGCCAGGGCGTCTCCATCGTGTCGATCGGCCAGCGCCTCGACCGCTACGGGATTCCGTCGGTCGTGCACGAGGAAACCGCGGCGGCCGCCCGCGCGGCGCAATACCTGCTCGATACCGGGCGCGCGCCGATCGCCTATCTCTCGCGCATCCGCAACTCCGCAACCGGCCAGGAGCGCTATCGCGGCTATCTCGCCGCGCTGAAGGGCGCGGGGATCGAGGTCGACCCGGCGCTGGTCTGGGACTGCTCGTATCGCTACGCCGCCGGCTATGAGGCGATGTCGCGGGCGCTCGACCGCGGGCTCGCGTTCCGGTCGCTGCTGGCGGCGAGCGACGAGCTGGCGCTCGGCGCCATGGCGGCGGCGCTCGACCGCGGACTGAGGATCCCGCAGGACCTGGCGATCATCGGCTTCGGCGGCATCGCCTGGGGCGAGCATGTGCGCCCGGCGCTCACCACCCTCGGCGCCGATCCCAAGGCGATCGGCGAGCACGTGCGCGACATGTTCCGCAGCCTGCTGGAAGGCGGCGACGTGCCGCGCCAGACCGTGGTCAAGCGCCCGCTGCTGCTGCGCCAATCGGCCTGATCCCCGCGTCAGGCATGCAGGGACAAACCCTTCGTCACCTTGTCGACGTCCTTGCGGTCGGCGTGCAGCGCGAGCCCCACCAGATCGAGCGCCTCGGTCGCGACGACAGCAACGGCGGCGCGGTTGTCGGCATCGTTGCCGGTGGCGAACAGCTCGCGCGTGTAGATCGACCGCTCGAGCCCTCGTTCCACCGCGCGCGCCAGACTCCGTCGGAGCTCTTCGCCGGTCGCGGCGAAGACCAGCACCGGCTGGCGGATGAGGGGTCCATAAATGCGCTCCGACGCGTCGGCATAGCGGTCGCCGGCCAACTCCCTGTAGACTCCGACCAGGCCGCCGGCGAGGAAGCAGGCGACGTTGAGCTTCTGCCAGACGGCCAGGTCTTCCCGCACCACGACGGCGATCTTGGTATCGAATTGCATGGGCAAGCTTTTCAACCAGGGCAGCCAGGCGCGTCTTGAACGATCGTGCGGCCCCTCGCCGCGCGACTGGCTCCGCTTGGCGCCGTCGCAGCCCGGCATCGAGCGGATCGAGGCCTATTTCGCGGGCCACGCCTACGACCCGCACCGTCACGACACCTATGCGATCGGCTACACCATGGCCGGCGCGCAGGCCTTCGACTATCGCGGCGCGGCGACCGTCAGCGTGTCGGGCAACGCCATCGTGCTGCATCCGGACGTGACGCATGACGGGCGGGCGGGCGCGGAGACGGGCTTCCACTACAGGATGATCTATGTCGAGCCGCGCCTGATCCGCGATGCGCACGGCCGCAGGGCGCGCAGCCTGCCCTTCGTGCACGACGCCGTCTCGGCCGATCCCCGGCTGATGGCGGCACTCCGGCCGGCACTGGACCACCTGGACCGGCGCTGGGAGCCGCTGGAAACCGACCAGATCATGCTCGGCATCGCCGACGCCCTGCTGGCACGCGACCCGGGCGCGCGCCGCCGTGGCGAGTCCGCGGCCTGTGCCGTCGCTGTCGAGCGCGCGCGCGAATTCCTCGGCCAGCATTTCCGCCGCGCGGTCGCCTCGCACGAGCTCGAGGCGATCACCGGCCTCGATCGCTATGCGCTCGCGCGCCAGTTCCGCGCCCGGCTCGGCACCAGCCCGTACCGCTACCTGACCATGCGCCGGCTCGACCACGCGCGCGCCGCCCTGCGCGCGGGCCGGACGCTGGCCGAGGCGGCGCTTGCGAGCGGATTCGCCGACCAGAGCCACATGACGCGGCAGTTCAAGCAGGCCTACGGGCTTTCGCCCGGCCGCTGGCGGGCGATCCACGCGGCCCGGAGCGGATGACCGCGAACGGCCTCAGCCCTTCGCCTGCACCTTGGCCCAGGTGTCACGCAGGCCGACGGTGCGGTTGAACACCGGCCTGCCGGGCTCGGAATCCCTGTCGCGGCAGAAATAGCCCTGGCGCTCGAACTGGACCGCGTCGCCCGTGTTCGTCGCAGCCAGCGCCGGCTCGACGCGGGCGTCGGCCAGGATCTCGAGCGAGCTCGGGTTCAGGTCGGCCATCAGGTCGCCGCCGGCGCCGGGGTCGGGGCGGATGAAGAGCTGGTTGTAGTGCCGCACCTCGGCCGGAACGGCATCGGCGGCGGCGACCCAGTGGATCGTCGCCTGCACCTTGCGTCCGTCCGGCGCGTTGCCGCCGCGCGTCGCCGGGTCGTAGCTGCAGCGCAGCTCGACCACCTCGCCGGCAGCGTTCTTCACCGCCTCGCGGCAGGTGATGAAATAGCCGTAGCGCAGCCTGACCTCGCGCCCGGGCGCGAGGCGGAAGAACTTCTTTGGCGGATTCTCCATGAAATCTTCGCGCTCGACATAGAGCTCGCGCCCGAAGCGGATGCGGCGCCGGCCGGCGGACGGATCGTCCGGGTGGTTGATCGCCTCCAGCTCCTCGCCCGGCCCGTCGGGATAATTCTCGATCACGACCTTGAGCGGCCGCAGCACCGCCATGTAGCGCGGCGCGATCCTGTTGAGCAGCTCGCGGATCGAGTACTCGAACAGGGCGACGTCGACCACGCTGTTGGCGCGCGCCATGCCGACGCGGCGCACGAAGTCGCGGATAGCGGCCGGCGGCACGCCGCGGCGCCTGAGGCCCGCCAGCGTCGGCATGCGCGGATCGTCCCAGCCCGAGACGCGGCCTTCCTGCACCAGCCTGGTCAGGAAGCGCTTGCTCAAGACCGTGTAGGTCATGTTGAGGCGCGCGAACTCGTACTGCCGCGGCCGCGACGGCACCGGCAGGTTGTCGATGAACCAGTCGTAGAGCGGCCGGTGGTCCTCGAACTCGAGCGTGCAGAGCGAGTGCGTGACGTGCTCGATCGCGTCGGACTGGCCGTGGGCGAAGTCGTAGGTCGGGTAGACACACCAGGCCGTGCCGGTGCGCGGGTGCTCCGCGTGCAGGATGCGGTAGAGCACGGGGTCGCGCAGGTTCATGTTGCCGGCAGCCATGTCGATCCTGGCGCGCAGCACGCGCGCGCCGTTGGGGAACTCGCCCCCGCGCATGCGTCGGAACAGGTCGAGGTTCTCCTCGACGCCGCGTTCGCGATACGGGCTGTTGCGGCCGGGCTCGGTCAGCGAGCCGCGCATGGCGCGCATCTCCTCGACCGGCGTGTCGTCGACATAGGCCTTGCCGTTGCGGATCAGGTGCTCGGCCCACTGGTAGAGCTGCTCGAAATAGTCCGACGCGTGGTAGAGGTGCGTGCCCCAGTCGAAGCCGAGCCAGCGCACATCGGCCTCGATCGCGTCGATGAACTCCTGCTCCTCCTTGGTCGGGTTGGTGTCGTCGAAGCGCAGATGGCAGCGCCCGCCGAACTCCTGCGCCACGCCGAAGTTGAGGCAGATCGACTTGGCGTGGCCGATGTGCAGGTAGCCGTTCGGCTCGGGCGGGAAGCGCGTCACCACCGCGGCGACGCGCTTGGCGTCCAGGTCGGCCTGGATGATGTCGCGGATGAAGTCGCGGCCGGCTTCCGGCTGAACGGTTTCGTCTGGCCCGGGCATCCCTGGTCCTTGCGCTTGAACGGGCCGTCTATGTGCCAGATATGGTCGCCGCCGCCAAGCGGCGGCAGCCGCTCAGCGCTCGTCCGGGCGGACCATCTCGAAGACTTCGGTCACCTTGGCATAGTCGTGATAGCCGCAGCGGGCGATCGGCTGGGCGGCGGCGGTGTCGAAGCGCCCGTCCTTGATGTAGCGCGGGTCGATATGCACGCCGACCACCTGGCCGATCACGACGAAGGTATCGGTCGGCCTGCCGTCCAGGTCGTCTAGTTCGAGCACCTTGAGCACCTTGCACTCGAAGGCAGCCGGCGTTCCCGCGACCCGTCCCGGCCGTACCAGGCGGCTGGGCGCCATGGCCAGCCCGGCCAGGTCGAACTCGTTCACCCCGCGCGGCACGCTCTCGGACGAGGCGTTCATCGCCTCGGCCATGGCCACGGTCGCCAGGTTGAAGACGAACTCGCCCGTCTCCTTGGCGTTGTAGGCGGAGTCCTTGAGGCCGCCGCTGGCGAAGGCGACGATCGGCGGATCGTCGGCGAGTGCGTTGAAGAAGCTGTAGGGCGCCAGGTTGGGCCGGCCCGCCCGGTCGACCGTGGAAATCCAGCCGATCGGCCGCGGCGCCACGATCGCCTTGAACGGGTTGTAGCGCAGCCCGTGCCCGTGGCGCGGCTCGTAGAACAGGGTCGGCGACCCTTCCGCGCCCGCTTCCTTCCGCGGCGCGCCGCTATCGTCCGGCTTCATCGATCCGCCCTCCGTCGCCTGGCGCCCGAGCATAGCCGCGCCGGCGCCGCGGGGCGAACGCGAAATCGGGCCTCAGCTACCCGGCCGGTCGTGGATGTCCGGCAGGAACAGATCCTTCCTGGTTCCAGGCGCGGTCTTGATCGAGCCGACGCGGTGCATGAAGCCCGCGCATTTCATCGTGTTCTCGGGCACCAGGGTCCAGCTGACCTGGGACCCGGCCAGTATCTCGTGCACGATGTCGAGCGGCAGCTTGGACCTGGCATCGGCGATCCACATCGCCGCCGCCGCGCGCTTGTCGGCATCGATGATGTCGGTCGCTTCGGCCAACGCCTGCAACAGCGCCTTGTAGAGCACCGGGTTCTTGTCGTGGAACCGAACCGAGTTCCAGGCGACGGTGAAGGTATGCGACCCGTCCATCACGCCGTAGGAGTTGAGCGCCATGTGGACGGGCAGGTGCGGGCAAGGAGAAGGGGCGACGGCCGCCGGAAGCGCGCGCCCGCGACACGACAATGGCGCGGCTGCTGCGCGGAACCTTTTGCCAAATCAGGACGTTGCCGGACAATGCCCTGCCAGCCGCAAGGCGGCCGGCGCATGCCGCAGCCGCGGGCGGATCGGAACGAGGCGCCTGACGCGCGGGGTATGCCGCCGCGGGTGCGTTGATGACGCGCAAGACGAAGTCGAAGCGGAAGTATTCCCGCGGCGCGGGCAAGGACGTCGAGAAGGAGGTCCGTGCCTACAAGCGCGGCACGGCCCGCAGTGGGCGCGGCGGAAAGTCCGGCAAGGTGAAGAACCGCAAACAGGCGATCGCGATCGGCCTGTCGATGGCGCACAACAAGGGCCAGCGGGTCCCGCGCGGGAAGGCCGCCAAGCTGCGTCCGGCCCGGCACGCGCAGCCGGCTGCGCCTGGCTCCATAGTCCGCCGCGATGGACTAGGATGGGGCTTCTCCAACCTTCGCCGGGGAGCCCATCATGAAATGCATCCTTGCCGTCGCCGATGGCGGCGCCGCGCTCGGTTCCGTGGTGCAGACGGCGGGCTTCCTCGCCGGTCTCGCCCAGGCCCATGTCGACGTCCTGCACGTGCGCGACGCCGCATCGCTCGGTCGCGGCAGCGCGGCGATCGCGTCGCCGACCGGCGGCGAGACCGCCGTGCCGATCCTGATGACGAGGAACGAGGCCGCGCTGGCGAGCCGGGCCGCCGCCGCGCACGCATGCTACGACCAGCTGAAGAGCGGAATGCCGCAATCCCGCTTCATCGACGTCGAGGGCGCCGAGGCGAGCGTCGTGGCGGCGTACGGGCGCGTCTCTGACCTGATCGTCGTCGGCCGTCCCGGCACCGACCAACTCAAGCCCGAGCCCCCGCACGTGCAGGCGGCGATCTTCGATTCCGCCCGGCCGGTGCTGGTCGCGCCGCCGGGCTGGCATGCCGCCCCGATCCATGTCGCCGTCGTTGCCTGGAACGGCAGCGCCCAGGCGGCGCGCGCGCTTGGATACGCGGTTCCGTTGCTGCGGCACTGCGCCAAAGTGACCGTCTTGAGCGTCGGCACCGAAGTGCAGCGACCCGACGCGGCGCCCGTGGTCGGATACCTTGCCCGACACGGCATCCAGGCGGCGGAAACCGGCATCGACGTCGGCTCCGGTTCGGCGCGCTCGCGCGGCCGGGCGCTGATCAACCACGCCAACAGCGCCAAGGCCGACCTTCTGGTCATGGGCGCCTACGGCCGGATCGGCCTGCTGCGCTTCCTCGGCCTCGGCGGCGCCACCGGCAAGGTCATCACCTCCTGCCCTGTGCCGGTGCTGCTGGCGCATTGACGCCGGCGCGTGGCCGCTTTCGCCCTGCCGAGGGAGTTTGGCGTCGCGTCCGCGACGGCGCGCCGCGCGCCTGCGCGGTCGTCTCGACCCGATGGGCGATTGACCCAACGCCTGGGTTAAGGGCGTAGTGTGCGCCCAGTCTCCACACGCCGAGGTTCACGAGCATGGACACCGCGACGATGCCGCCGACCAACGTCATGAACGGCGCGACCAGCCTGCTGCGCACGCTGATCGCCAGCGATGTCAGGGTCTGCTTCGCCAATCCCGGCACCTCGGAGATGCATTTCGTCGAGGCGCTGGACCGCGTCGAGGGCATGCGCTGCGTGCCCTGCCTGTTCGAGGGCGTGGTCAGCGGCGCCGCCGACGCCTATTACCGCATCGCCGAGAAGCCGGCGGCGACGCTGCTGCACCTGGGGCCGGGGCTCGGCAACGCGCTCGCCAACCTGCACAACGCCAAGAAGGCGCGCTCCGGCATCGTCAACGTCGTCGGCGAGCATGCGCTCGAGCATATCCGCTACGACGCGCCGCTGACCGCCGACATCGAGGGCATCGCGCGCCCGGTGTCGAACTGGGTGCGCACGTCGCGCGACGCCCGCGCGCTGGCGGCCGATACCGCCGCGGCCGTGGAAGCGGCGCGCGAATACCCTGGACAGGTGGCCACGCTGGTCCTGCCGGCGAACGTCGCCTGGGAGACGGCCGAAGGCGCGGCATTCGCGCGCCGGCCCTCGCCGCCGGCGCGGGTGTCGCAGGAGGCCATCGCGGCGGGCGCGGCGGCGCTGAAGAGCGGCGCCGCGACGGTGCTGCTGCTGGGCGGCGGCGCCGTGCGCGGCCGCGCGCTCGAGCTTGCCGGCCGCATCGCGGCCAAGACCGGCTGCCGCATCATGGCGGAGTTCGCCCTGGCCCGCGCCGAGGGCGGCGCCGGGCGGGTCGCCTTCGCCAAGATCCCCTATGTGGTCGACGCCGCGACCGCGGCGCTGGCTGGCGCGCGGCAAATGGTGCTGGTCGGCTCGCGCCCGCCGGTGTCCTTCTTCGCCTATCCGGACAAGCCGAGCCTGCAGGCGCCGGCCGACTGCCTCATGGTGCCGGTGGCGCGCGTGGACCAGGACGTGAGCCAGGCGATGGAGGCGCTGGCCGACGCCCTGGGCGCGACCGCGACGCCGCCGGCGGGCGTCAATGCGCGCAGCAAGGACAAGCCGCCGACGGGCCCGATCACGCCGGAAGGCATCGCCGCCGTGGTCGCAGCGCTGCTGCCCGAAAACGCCATCGTCATCGACGAGTCGGTCAGCACCGGGCGCGGCTTCGCGCGCGCCATGACCGGCGCGGCGCCGCACGACTGGATGAACATCATGGGCGGATCGATCGGCTGGGGCCTGCCCGCCGCCGTCGGCGCCGCCGTCGCCGCGCGCGACCGCAAGGTCGTCGTGATGGAGAGCGACGGCAGCGCCATGTACACGGTCTCCGCCTTGTGGAGCCTGGCGCGCGAGAGCCTCGACGCGACCATTCTGCTCTTCTCCAACCGCTCCTACCGCATCCTCCAGGGCGAGCTGCAGCGCATGGGCGGCGGCCGCAAGGGCAGCGCCTCGATGAACCTGCTCGAGCTCGACCAGCCGCCGCTCGACTGGCAGTCCATCGCCAAGGGCCACGGATTGCCGTTCGCGCGGGCGGAGACGTTGGAAGAGCTGGCGCGGGCATTCGAGCGCGGCCTCAAGAGCGGCGGGCCGAATCTGGTCGAGGTGGTGCTGCCGTAGCGGGCGCCTCTGCGATCAGGCCGCCCAGCGTTCGAGTATTTCCGGATCGCGCACGCGGATGCGCGTGCGCTGCAGCGTGATCGCGCGATCGCGCTCGAGCTGCTTGAGCGCGCGCTGCACGACCTCGCGCACCGATCCGACCATGGATGCGATCCCCTGGTGCGTGATGCGTTCGCAGGCGTGTTCGGCCTTCTCGATCGTGTGCTCGTGCCGCCCGATGCAGCCCAGCAGCAGGCGGGCCACGCGCGCCGTGACGTCGCGCAGCGCCAGGTCCTCGACGGCGCCGGCCAGGGAGCGGTGACGCGTGGCCAGCAGCTTGAGCGCCGCCTTGGCGCCCTGCGGATGCCGCCCCACGAGCGCTGTCAGGCCCGCCTGGGGGATCAGCCCATCCTCGGTCGGGCCGACCGCGACGGCGCTGTCGGCATTGGGGCCGCCGTCGAATACCGGGGCGTCGTTGAACGTGGCGCCGGAGCCGAGCACGCGCAGCACGTGCTCGCGGCCGTCCGCCGATCGCCGGACCAGACGCACCTGCCCGGCGGCGACGACATAGAGCCCGTCGCACGGCTCGCCCTCGACGACGATTTCGTCGCCTATGTCGAGGGCCTGCGCCAGGTGGCGCATGGCGCCGCCGGCCGCGAGCACAAGGAGTAGACGGAGGATCGGCCGGCGCTCGCGAGGCGCCGGCCGACCACGCGCGCGGATCACCGAAAAACAAACGAGCTTTTCAGCCGGTAGGCGATCTCTGTAGGATCGTCACCACAAAGGGGCAACGTCGTGCCTGCACTCTCGACCGGAAGGCCATTGACGACGGAGGCTTTCGATGGACGAGGCGAAGCGAAAGGCGCGGAATCAACAGCGGCTCGGCGAGCTGTTCCCGACCTTCCGCCGGCGTGTCGCCCAGGTGATCAAGGACCTCGAGGACCAGGGCGTGCGGCCGCGCATCCAGGACGCCTGGCGCTCGCCCGAGGACCAGCTAAAGGCCTTCGAGAGCGGGCACAGCCAGCTGAAGTTCGGCTTCCACAACGTCACGGGCGCGGACGGCGCGAAGGAATCGCTCGCCGTCGACCTGTTCGACGACAACGCGCCGCTGAAGCCGTCGACGCGCTACGTCCTCCGGCTCGCGAGCGTGGCGCGCAAGCGGGGCATGCAGACCGGCATTCTGCTCGGCCTGCCCAAGGCCCTCCGCGACGGCGTCGAGGCGGCGCTCGCCGCGGCGGACTTCGACGCGGCGGTCAAGATCGGCTGGGATCCGACCCATGTCGAGCCAGTCGGCATCACGGTCGCGGAAGCGAAGGCTGGGAAGCGGCCGGCGTAAACCGCCCCACCGCGAACGGCCCGATCGGCGTCGTCGTCCGGCCGGTCGCAATCAGCTCGGCCATGACGTCGCCGACGCCGGGGCCGAGCGCGAAGCCGTGGCCGCAGAAACCGAAGGCGTAGTAGAGGCCAGCAACCCTGGCGCTGGGTCCCATGACCGGGATGTCGTCGTCCATGTACCCTTCGATGCCGCTCCAGGTACGGATCACGCGCGCTGCCCCGACGGCGGGCACAAGCCGGCGAAGATAGGGCAGCTGGCGCAGCGTGTTGGCGGGATCCACGTAGGCGCGCCTGATGTCGGTGAAGGCGGGCCCGCGGATGCCGCCGCCGAAGACGAGATTGCCGCGCTTGACCTGGCGCAGGTAGATCCCCTCCTCCACCGCCCCGCCAAAGACGCCGAGCGTCGGCCCGATCGCATAGGGAACGGGCTCGGTCACGCCCATCTGCGGTCCGCGCGGCGTCAGCGGCACGGGCTCGCCGAAGCGCGCGGAAAGCGCGCCGCCCCATGCGCCAGCGGCAATCTGCACGACCGGCGCGCGGAAGCGGCCGGTCCTCGTTTCGACGACGAAGTCCTCGCCGGACTTGTCGACCGACAGGACCTCGCAGCCTTCGTGAATCTCGGCGCCGGCGCGGCGCGCCGCGCGCGCGAAGGCAGGCGCGGCCAGACGCGGGTTGGCATGGCCGTCCTCGGGCGACAGCGAGCCGGCCACGGCCAGCGGCGAGATGAAGGGAAAACGCGCACGCAGTTCGTTGTGGGTCAGGAGATCGAGCTCGAGCTCGTATTCGCGCGCGTCGCGCTGGTGCTGCTCGAGCCCGCCGACGTCCTCGGGGCGGAAGCAGACGCGCAAGTGGCCCAGCGGCAGGAATTCGACGTCCTCGCCGATCAGCTCCGGCAGTCTGCCCCAGATCGCGCGGGCACGGTTGGCGAGCGGGATCTGCTCCAGGAAGCGGCCCTGGCGGCGTACGTTGCCGAAGTTGGTGCCGCTGGCGTGCTGGCCGACACGGTCGCGCTCGAGCAGGACAACCGAGCGGCCGCGCCGCCGAAGGAAGAACGCCGTCGCGGCGCCCATGATGCCGCCGCCGACGATGACGACGTCCGCCGCGCGCTCGGCGCTCATGATAGGGCGCCGCTCACGAGACGGCTTCCGTTGTCATCGGCAGCGGCTTGACCGGCGCCTGGCCGCGCAGGCGGCCGACCTGCTCGACCGGCACGCCGAGCTTTGCCGCCAGGACCTCCGCGCCGGCGAGGCCGCAATAGCGGCCCTGGCAGCGGCCCATGCCGACACGGCTGAAGGCCTTGGCGCGGTTGACCTCGGGCGCGCCGAGCTCGGTCGCGGCGCGACGCAGCTCGCCGGCGGTGATCGCCTCGCAGCGGCAGACCAGCACGTCGTCGGCGAGGCCGGCCGCCAGATGCGCCGGCCAGGCGAAGGCGTGCTCCAGCCCGCGGCGGAACCGTCCCATGTGCTGGAGCGTGCGGCGAAGCTGGCCGACCTCGGCCGCCGCCGCCGGCCGGCCGAGATCGGCGAGCGCCGCGCAGGCGGCGAGCTGGCCCGAAAGCTCCGCCGCATCGGCACCGAGGATGCGCGCGCCGTCGCCGGCGATATAGACGCCCTTGGCCGATGTGCGACCGTCGCTGTCGGTGACCGGCAGGTACTGCTGCGCCACCGGGTCGAAGGCGAAGTCGCAGTGCGCGAGATCGGCAAGCTGCGTTTCCGAGCGCAAGCCGTAGCCCAGGCCGACGGCATCGCCCTCGATGCGCCGCAGCCGGCCGCGACTGTCCTGGAACACGACGCAAGCGACCCTTTCGACGCCTTCGATCGCAATCGGCGTGATGCCGGTCAGCATCGTCACGCCCTTCGCGGCCAGGACGGCGCTGTAGTAGAACCCCTTCGCCAGCATGGCGGGCCGCGCCGCCAGCATCGGCAAGGCCTCGATGCGCCGGCGATAGGGCGACGTGTCGAGGATCGCGGCGGGACGGACGCCGGCCTTGGCGTACTGGTAGGCGACGAGATAAAGCAGCGGCCCGGTGCCCATGAAGACCGGCCGCGCCCCGACGGCGCAGGCCTGCGCCTTGAGCGCGATCTGCGCCCCGCCCAGGCTGTAGACGCCCGGCCGCGTCCAGCCGGCCACCGGCAGCAGCCGGTCGGTTGCGCCGGTCGCCAGGATCAGGGCGTCGTAGCGCAGCGCCTCGGTGCGCTCGCCGGTCACGACATGCAGCGCGCCGTCATAGATGTTCCAGGCCAGGCTCTCGGGCCGGTAGTCGATCTTCGGCCCGAGCGCGTCGAAGTCGCGGTGCAGCGCCTCGGCCTTGGCTGCCTCGAAGCCGTAGAGATCCGCGGCACGGCGGCGAAAGCCTGCGGGCTGGCGGCGATAGATCTGGCCGCCGCTGATCCGCCCCTCGTCGATGACGACCGGCCGCAGGCCGGCGGCGACCAGCCGTGCGGCCGCGCGCACGCCGGCCGGGCCGGCGCCGACGACGATGACGGTTGGGGCGCTCACTCTTGCGTCGGCCATGGCGCTCCCCGCGTCAGAACGCGCATGCCCGATGCGACCGGCGTGGTGCAGGCGCGCAGACGCTCGCCGTCCGCGGTCCAGACCCAGCAGTCCTGGCAGGCGCCCATCAGGCAGAAGCCGGCGCGCGCGCCGTCGCCGAACTCGCTCTCGCGCAGGCGATGCCCGCTGGCCATCAGCGCGACCAGCAGCGTATCGCCTTCCAGTGCCGCGACCGGCGCGCCATCCACCTCCAGCGCGACCGTCGCGCGCTCGCGCTCGGCCACGCGGCGGAACTGCCCCTCCGCCCGGATTGCCCCCGTCATGGCCGCCACCGTCCCATTGCTCGGCACCCCGTGTCCAATCGGCGTTCGATCGGGTTATATAAGCCTCGATTATGGAGCGAGTCCATGAACGCGCGGCAGCTCGAGGTCTTCCGGACGATCATGCGCTGCGGCACGCTGACCAGCGCAGCCCGCACGCTCAACGTGTCGCAGCCGGCCTTGAGCCAGATCCTGCTCCACACCGAGGACGAGCTGGGATTCAAGCTGTTCAAGCGGGTCAAGGGACGGCTAACGCCGACGCCCGAGGCCGAGCAGCTGTTCCCCGAGGCAGACCGGCTGTTTCGCGACTTCGACAACCTGCGACGATTCGCCAAGGACCTGAAGCAGGGCAAGGCCGGGCTGGTGCGGCTCGCCGCCTCGGCGCCGCCGTCGCTGTCGATCGTGCCGCGGGCGCTCAAGGCCTTCCGCGCGGCAAGGCCCGGCGTGCGGCTGCTTTCCTACGCCGTCCCCGTCGCGGTCATCACCGAGATGCTGGCGCGGGGCGAGGCCGATATCGGCGTGGCCATGGACGACACGCCGACGCCGCTGATCGACACCGAGGTGATCGGCCACAGCGAGGTGGTGTGCGTTCTGCGCACGGGCCACGCGCTGGCCCGGCGCGAGGCCGTGACGCTCGCCGACCTGTCCGACCAGACGGTGATCTCGTACCGGCCCGACTCGCTGCCCGGCATGCTGATCGACCGCGCGCTTGCGCGCGACGGTACCCGGCTGCGCGCCGACGTCGAGATCGACGTGTCGATCGTGGCGTTGTCCTTCGTGTCGCAGGCGCTCGGCATCGCGCTGGTCGACGGGCTGGTGCCGTGGTCGAGCTTCCCCGGCCTGGTCAGCCGCCCCTTCCGTCCGACCGTATCGCTTCCGCTGTGCCTGCTCACCAGCAGCCAACGCCCGCTTTCCCGCAATCAGGAGCTGCTGCGCAGGCAGCTGCGCGACGCGGTGCGCGACTACGCCACCGACCCGACCAGCCTCGGCATCCTGACGCCGGCGTGACGGCGTGAGCGGCCGCCGGGCTCCTCGTCCTGCGCAAGGACCATCGGCGGCGCTCCTTGCGGCGACGCGATACGATTGAGCCTTAAGCACCCGCCCCGTGCCGGGGGGCCGGTTCGTACGGGAGCGTCGGGAACGGGCGCCGCGACGGCGATGGGCGCCGCCGCCCCATAATCCGCGCTTATCGACCGCCCGAAACATCCGTCTTGGACACCGGTGCTGCCGCGCTCCGACACTTCCGCGTCGTCAACCTGCGGACGGAGCGGGCATGTCCTGGCGCATCGGGGTCGATATCGGCGGCACGTTCATCGACTTCTGCCTGCTCGACGAGCGCACCCACGAGCTGCATTCGCTCAAGGTGCTGACGACGCCCGACGAGCCGGGGCGCGAGGTGATGGACGGGATCGCGCTGCTCCAGCAGCGCCACGGCATGGACCCGGCCGCCGTGCAGCGCTTCGTGCACGGCACGACCGTCGGCATCAACACGGTCATCCAGCGCAAGGGCGCGCGGCTGGCGCTGATCACGACGGCGGGATTCGAGGACGTGATCGAGCTGGCGCGCCTGCGCATGCCCGACATGTTCAGCCTGTTCTGCGCGCGGCCGGAGCAGCTGATCCCGCGCGACCGCATCTTCGGCGTCGGCGGGCGCATCCTGGCCGACGGCAGC
>CAZLBB010000144.1:0-14025 GCA_964557415.1 uncultured Rhodospirillaceae bacterium | reverse complement strand
TGATCGTCGCGGGGCTGGCGCGGGCGCTGGCGAATCGTGGCATGAAGGTGCGGCCGTTCAAGCCGCAGAACATGTCGAACAACGCGGCGGTCACGGTCGACGGCGGCGAGATCGGGCGGGCGCAGGCGCTGCAGGCGCGCGCAGCGCGCGTTCCGCCGTCCGTCCACATGAACCCGGTGCTGCTGAAGCCGCAGAGCGAGACCGGCGCCCAGGTCGTCGTGCAGGGCCGCATGGCCGGCAGCGCCGACGCGCGCGCCTATGCCCGGCTCAAGGCCACGCTGCTGCCGGCGGCACTCGGCAGCTTTCGCCATCTGGCGGCGGAAGCCGACCTCGTGCTGGTCGAAGGCGCAGGCAGCCCAGCCGAGGTCAACCTGCGCGCCGGCGACATCGCCAACATGGGCTTCGCCGAGGCCGCCGACCTGCCGGTCGTGCTGGTCGGCGACATCGACCGCGGCGGCGTGATCGCCGCGATCGTCGGCACGCACGCGCTGCTGGCGCCGTCCGAGCGCGCGCGTCTGAAAGGCTACGTCATCAACAAGTTCCGCGGCGACGTGAGCCTGTTCGAGCCGGCGCCCGCCATCATCCGCCGGCACACGGCGCTCGACTGCCTCGGGATCGTGCCGTGGTTCGATGCGGCAACACGGCTGCCTGCCGAGGACGCCGTGGCGCTGGATGCCCTGACGGACACGCATCGGACGCGCCAGGATGCCGATGGTGGCCGGCACCGCATCCGCATCGTCGTGCCGCGCCTGCCGCGCATCGCCAATTTCGACGATCTCGATCCGCTGCGCGCCGAGGCGGACGTGGCGGTGTTTATGGTTCAGCCGGGCGAGCCGCTGCCGGCGGCCGATCTGATCCTGCTGCCGGGTTCGAAGGCGACCTTGGCCGATCTGAGAGCGCTGCGCGAGCAGGGCTGGGACACGGACATCCGCCGCCACGTCCGACGCGGCGGGCGCATGCTGGGATTGTGCGGCGGCTACCAGATGCTGGGTGCGCGCATCGCCGACCCGGACGGCGTCGAGGGCCCGCCGGGCGAAGCGCCGGGCCTCGGCCTGCTCGCCGTCGACACCGTGCTGACCGGCGCCAAGGCCTTGCGCGAAATAGCCGGGATGGAGGCCTGGACCGGCCAGCGCGTGCGCGGCTACGAGATGCATATCGGGGTGACGACCGGCGCCGACGCCGCGCGGCCGATGCTGCGCCTGGACGATGGCGGCGGGACGCGCGCCGACGGCGCCGTTTCGGCGGACGGCCTGGTCGAAGGCTGCTACGTGCACGGCATCTTCGCCGACAATGGATTCCGCGCCGCGTACCTGGCGCGCCTGCAACCCGGCCGCGCGGCAAGCGGGCTGGACTACGACGCCGGGATCGAGACGACGCTCGACGCCCTGGCAGAGCATCTGGCGCGCGCGATTGACCTCGATCGAATTCTTCGGATTGCCGGCGCGTAGCGCGGTAGCGGTTGCACGCCGTCCACCACTCGGTCATGCTTCGCGCCGACGCGTCGATCCGAGGGATGCCGGTGCCGCGCCGTAAGGTCTTCCGCCTCGTCCTGATCAAGCCGTCGCACTACGACGACGACGGCTACGTCGTCCAATGGGCGCGGTCGCTCATGCCGTCCAACTCGCTGGCCTGCCTGTACGGGCTTGCCCGCGACTGCGCCGAGCAGCGCGTGCTCGGACCCGACGTCGACTTCGAGATCGAGGCGATCGACGAGACCAACACGCGCGTGCGCCCGAATCGCATCGCGCGGCGCATCGCCACGGCCGACGGCGGCATGGTCGGCCTGGTCGGCGTGCAGTCGAACCAGTTTCCGCGCGCGGTCGACATCGCCCGGCCGCTGCGCCAGGCCGGCATCAAGGTGGCGATCGGCGGCTTCCACGTCAGCGGCTGCCTCGCCATGCTGCCCGAGCTGCCCGCCGACATCAAAGAGGCCATGGACCTGGGCGTCTCGATCTTCGCCGGCGAGGCCGAGGGACGGCTGGACGAGGTGCTCAAGGACGCCTGGTCCGGGGCGCTGAAGCCGCTCTACAACTACATGGACGACCTGCCGGGGCTCGAAGGAGCCGTCCATCCGATCCTGCCGCCCGAGCGCATCGCGCGCGCTGCCGGCGCGCATACCACGTTCGACGCCGGGCGCGGCTGCCCGTTCCAGTGCTCGTTCTGCACCATCATCAACGTGCAGGGCCGCAAGTCGCGCTTCCGCAGCGCCGACGACGTCGAACGCATCATCCGCGCCAACCACGCGAACGGCATCCGCCGCTTCTTCATCACTGACGACAACTTCGCGCGCAATCGCAACTGGGAAGCGATCTTCGACCGCATGATCGCCTTGCGCCAGAACGAGCGGATAAAGTGCACGTTCATCATCCAGGTCGACACGCTGTGCCACCGGATACCGGGCTTCATCGAGAAGGCCGCGCGCGCCGGCTGCCGCCGCGTGTTCATCGGGCTGGAGAACATCAATCCGGACAACCTGACCTCGGCCAAGAAGCGCCAGAACAAGATCACCGAGTACCGGGCCATGCTGCAGGCCTGGAAGCGGGCCGGGGTGCTGACCTATTGCGGCTATATCCTGGGATTCCCGACCGACACGCCCGAACGCATCCTCGGCGACATCGAGATCATCAAGGAGGAGCTGCCGGTCGACGTGCTGGAGTTCTTCTTCCTGACCCCGCTGCCGGGATCCGAGGACCACAAGCGCCTGGCCGCGCAGGGCGTGGCGATGGACCCGGACATGAACAAGTACGACCTGGAGCACGCGACCACGGCCCATCCGCTGATGTCGAAGCACGAATGGGAGGACATCTATCGCCGGGTCTGGGACGCCTATTACACGCCCGAGCATATCGAGCGCATCATGCGCCGCGCCGCGGCCCTCGGCGTCAGCACCGGCTATGTCCTTGGCTACGTGCTCGTATTCGCCAACTTCTACAAGCTCGAGGGCGTTCATCCGCTGCAGAGCGGGATCTTCCGGCGCAAATACCGCAAGGACCGCCGTCCGGGCCTGCCGGTCGAATCGCCCCTGACGTTCTATCCGCGCTATGCCGCGCATCTGCTGCGATTCCATTGGAAAGCGTTCAGGCTGTGGGACCGATACCGCCGTGTCCGGCTGCGGATCAAGGCCGACCCGGACCGGCTTTCCTATCGCGACCTGGCGCTGATGCCGGTCGAAGAGGAGTCCGCGAGCGAGCTGGCCCTGTTCAACGCCAGCGACGCCGCCCGCGCCCAGCTGGAAAAGAAGCGCGAGCACGAGCGCCGGCACGCGCCGGCCGCCGAATAGACCCGCCGACCTGCCGCAGCGGCGGGCGAGACACGTCTTGCCCGTTGTACGGAAACGGACCTTGCGTCAGGATGCGGCGGGTCGCATTGGACGCGGTCGCGCGGGGATGGGGCGAATGGACGGCGCGAAGGTATTCCGCTTGGTTCTGATCAAGCCGTCGCACTACGACGATGACGGTTACGTCATCCAGTGGGCGCGGTCGGCGATTCCGTCCAATACGCTGGCGACGCTGTACGGCCTGGCGGCGGATTGCGCGGCGCGGTGCGTCCTGGGCGACGACGTCGCCATCGAGATCGACGCCTATGACGAGACCAACACGCGCATCCGGCCGGCGAAGATCGCGCAGCGCATCCGCGACGCAGCGGGCGGAATGGTCGGCATCGTCGGCGTTCAATCCAACCAGTTTCCGCGCGCGGTCGACATCGCACGGCCGCTGCGCGAAGCCGGCATTCCCGTGGTCATCGGCGGATTCCATGTCAGCGGCTGCCTGGCTATGCTGCCCGAAATCCCCGCCGATATCCGCGCCGCCATGGCGCTGGGCATCTCGGTCTTCGCCGGCGAGGCGGAAGGCAGGCTGGAAGCGGTGCTGCGCGACGCCTGGCAGGGCAGGTTGCAGCCGGTCTACAACTACATGGACGACCTGCCCTCGCTCGAGGGTGCCGTTTATCCGATCCTGCCGGCCGAGCGCGTGGCACGCACCGCCGGCCAGCACACCAGCTTCGACGCCGGCCGCGGCTGTCCCTTCCAGTGCTCGTTCTGCACCATCATCAATGTGCAGGGCCGCAAGTCGCGCCATCGCAGCGCCGACGACGTGGAGCGGATCGTGCGCGCGAACCTGGCGCGCGGCATAAGGCGGTTCTTCATCACCGACGACAACTTCGCCCGCAACAAGAACTGGGAGCCGATCTTCGACCGCCTGATCGCGCTGCGCGAGGGCGAAGGGCTGAACATCAGCTTCATCATCCAGGTGGACACGCTGTGCCACAGGACGCCCGGTTTCGTCGAGAAGGCCGCGCGCGCAGGGTGCCGGCGCGTGTTCATCGGGCTCGAGAACATCAACCCCGACAACCTGATGTCGGCCAAGAAGCGCCAGAACAAGATCACCGAATACCGCAGGATGCTGCAGATGTGGAAGTCGGTCGGCGTGGTGACCTATGCCGGCTACATCATCGGGTTTCCCGCGGACACGCCCGAACGCGTTCTCGCCGACATCGAGATCATCAAGAACGAGTTGCCGGTCGACCTGCTCGAGTTCTTCTGCCTCACGCCGCTGCCCGGCTCGGAGGACCACAAGAACCTGGCGGCGCGCGGGGTATGGATGGACCCCGACATGAACAAGTACGACCTGGAGCACGTCACGACCGGGCATGCGCGCATGTCGCGCGAGGAATGGCAGGCGATCTATCACCGGGTCTGGGAGGCCTACTACACGCCCGAGCATATCGAGCGGATCATGCAGCGCGCCGCCGCCTGCGGCATTTCTGTCGGCAAGGTCCTGTTCTATTGCCTGTGGTTCTACGGCTGCAAGACGCTGGAAGGCATCCATCCGCTGGAAGGCGGCTATCTGCGCCGCATGTACCGTCTGGATCGCCGGCCCGGGCTGCCCGTCGAATCGCGGCTGGCCCTCTACCGCCGCTGGCTCGGCCATGTCGCGCGCGCGCACTGGGGCATCTTCAGCCTGTGGTGGCGGTTCAACCGCGTGCGGCGGCGGATCAAGGCCGATCCGAACCGGCGCGCCTACACGGACCTGGCGCTGACGCCCGTCCCGGAAGATGCGGCGGAATCGCTGGCCCTGTTCTCGACGACCGATGCGGCCAAGGCGGCGTTGGACAAGAAGCGGCGCGAGGTTCAGCAACGCGCGGCCGTTGCGGCCGGCGACTGATCCGGCCGCTCGCTAGGCCAGGGCCGCGACCGTCAGCACCGAGGCGGCCAGGACGATGCAGCTCGCGACATAGAGCAAGAGCGCGCTTCGAATGTCGGTCGACCGCACGTCGGGCGTTCCCGGTCCGATGAACGGCGCATCGACGGTTTCGTCCGGATAGCGCCGCGGTCCCGCCAGCTTGAGCTGCAGCGCGCCTGCCATCGCCGCCTCCGGCCAGCCGGCGTTGGGCGAACGATGCCTGCCGGCGTCCTTGAGCATCGCGACCAGCGCCGCGCCGGCGCGCGCGCCGGGCGCCGCCGCCGCCGCGAGCACGATGAGCAGCCCGGACAACCGCGCCGGGACCAGGTTCGCCGCGTCGTCGAGCCGCGCCGCGACCATGCCGAAGTGGCGATACCTTTCCGTCTTGTGCCCGATCATGCTGTCGAGCGTATTGACCGTCTTGTAGACAAGGATCCCAGGCAGGCCGAACAGCAGGTACCAGAAGGCCGGCGCCACCACGCCGTCGCTGAAATTCTCCGCCAGCGATTCGATCGCGGCGCGGCCGACGCCGTGCGCGTCGAGGCTGTCGGGATCGCGCCCGACGATGTGCCGCACCGCCGCGCGTCCGCCGGCAAGGCCCGCGGCGTCCAGACCATCCGCGACCGCGCGGACATGATCGTAGAGGCTGCGCTGCGCGAGCAGTACCGCGACCGCGAAGGCCTCGACCGGCCAGAGCCAGGATTCGCCGCGCGCCAGGACGGCGACTGCGGCGCCGAGCGTGGCAGCGAGCGCGGCCAGGACGAGCACCGCCAGCGCGCCGCGCAGGCGCAGGCGCCGTGGCGCGCCGCGCGGTTCGTTCCAGCGCCGCTCGAGCGCCGCTACAGCGCGGCCGATCAGCACGACAGGGTGCGGCACGCGGCGAAAAAGCGGTCCCATCTCGCCGCAAGCCGCGTCCAACGCCAGCGCCGCGAGCAGCAGGGCGCCGATCGGCGGTGCGGCGGATCCGAAGAGGTCTTCCAGCAGCATGCGCGCGACCATCGCCGAAGGCCGCCGCCGCGGTCAATCGCCGGGATCGATCGCAGGTCGCAGCCGGCATGGCGACGGTCGCTTCCGGCACTGGCGCTCGGCCCACCCATGGCCTATGAGTCGCGCGGAATCGGAGGTGATCGGATGGATTCGGTGACTTCTCCCATGGAGACCGGCGTCATGGTCTGCGGCCATGGCAGCCGCGACGTCGACGCGGTGCGCGAGTTCCAGGCGATGGCCACCGCGCTGGGCGGCCGCCTGCCGCAATACGCCGTCGAGAGCGGCTTCCTGGAATTCGCGCGCCCGGTCATCCGCGACGGGCTCGAGGCGCTGAAGCGCCGCGGTGTGCGCCGCATCCTGGCCGTGCCGGGCATGTTGTTCGCTGCCGGCCACGTGAAGAACGACGTGCCGTCGGAGCTCAACGAGTTCGCGCATGCCAACCCGCAGATCGAGCTGCGCTTCGGCCGCGACCTGGCGATCGATTCGCGCATGCTGCGTGCGGCGGCCGAGCGCGTCGAGGCGGCCGAGCGGCGAGCCGGTCCATCCGTGCCGCGCGCGCAAACGCTGCTGATGGTGGTCGGGCGCGGCACCAACGACCCCGACGCCAACTCGAACGTGTCGAAGGTCGCGCGCATGCTGTGGGAGGGCATGGGCTTCGGCTGGGCCGAGGCGGCCTATAGCGGCGTAACCACGCCGCTGGTCGACGCGGGCTTGAGCCGCGCCGTGCGCCTCGGCTTCCGCCGCATCATCGTCTTTCCCTATTTCCTGTTCACCGGCGTGCTGGTGAAGCGCATCTACGACTGGACCGACCAGGCCGCGCGCGCCAACCCCGACATCGAGTTCGTCAAGGCCGACTACCTGAACGACCATCCGCTCGTGCTCGACACGTTCGTCGACCGGGTGCGCGAGGCGCTCGACGGCAACGGCAACATGAACTGCCAGATGTGCAAGTACCGCGAGCAGGTGATCGGCTTCGAGAAGGATCGCGGCACGCCGCAGGCCGGCCATCACCACCACGTGCGCGGCATCGGCACCGACGCCGATCGCCATCATCACGGCCATGATCATCATCATCACCATCACGATCATGACCATCACGGTCATGGCCACGACCACCATCATCATCACAAGCACGAACGCGGGTGATGGGGGCGCGCGACCATACTTCCAAGGCAGGCCGTAACGCACCTGTGTCCGCTTGTGCGGCGCCGTCGCGCCCGCGCTACGACTACGTGCGCGACCCTGCCGAGATCTATCGCCGCTCCGTGGCCGCGATCCGGCGCGAAGTCGACCTGGATGTCCTGACCGAGGATCTCCGCCCGGTCGCGCTGCGGCTGGTCCACGCCTCGGGCATGGCCGACATCGTGGCCGACCTCGTGGCTTCGCCCGGCGCGGCGACGCGCGGCGCCGCTGCGCTCAAGGACGGCGCGCCGGTGCTGGTCGACGCGGAAATGGTCTCGCAGGGCATCGTGCGCGCCGCGCTTCCGGCCAACAACAAGCTGCTCTGCGCGCTGAACGGGGCGCGCGTGCCCGAGCTTGCGCGCGAGCTGGGTACGACGCGCTCGGCGGCCGCCGTCGAGCTGTGGCGCCCCTACCTGGAAGGCGCGGTCGTGGCCATCGGCAACGCGCCCACCGCCCTGTTCCATCTGCTCGAGCGCCTGGACGAAGGCTGGCCCGCACCCGCCGTGATCCTGGGCTTCCCGGTCGGGTTCGTCGGCGCGGCGGAGTCGAAGGCGGCGCTGGCGGCACAGGGCGGCGTTCCCTTCATCACGCTGCGCGGGCGCCGCGGCGGCAGCGCGATGGCAGCCGCCGCGGTCAACGCGCTGGCCGCACCCGACGCGTGGACGGCATGAGCGCGACGGCCTGGATCTCGGTCATCGGCCTGGGCGAGGAGGGTCTCGCCGGCCTGTCGCCCGAGGCGCGCGCCGCGGTCGACAATGCCGAGGTGCTGATCGGCGGCGAGCGCCATCTCGCCCTGGTGCCGGACGGCGGGAAAGAGCGCCTGACCTGGCGCACGCCGCTCAAGGACACCATGGCCGATATCGCCGCGCGGCGCGGCAAGCGCGTCGTCGTGCTGGCGACCGGGGACCCGATGTGGTTTGGCGTCGGCGTGACATTGGCGAAGCATTTCCGGGCAGACGAGCTGACGATCATGCCGCGCGCCGGCGCCTTCAGCCTGGCGGCGGCCCGTCTGGGCTGGTCGCTGGCCGACACGGCGACGATCACGCTGCACGGACGCAAGCTGGCGCTGCTCAACGCCCATATCGCGCCCGGCGCGCGGCTGCTGATCCTGTCGGAGAACGGCGAGACGCCGCGCCAGGTCGCCGCAGCCCTGGTGGCACGCGGCTATCCCGAAAGCGCGATCACCGTCCTCGAGCACCTGGGCGGCGCTGCGGAAGGTCGCGCCGACGGCACCGCCGCGACCTGGGGCGACCGGATCGCGGCCGATCTCAATACCGTCGCGGTCACCTGCGTCGCCGGCCCGGATGCGGTCGTGCTGCCCAATGCGCCCGGCCTGCCCGACGATCTGTTCCAGCATGACGGCCAGCTGACCAAGCGCGAGGTACGTGCCGTCACGCTCGCCGCGCTGATGCCGCTGCCCGTCCAGGTGCTGTGGGATGTCGGCTCCGGCAGCGGCTCGATCGCGATCGAGTGGATGCGCACGGCGCGCGGCGCGCGCGCCTTCGCCATCGAGCGGTCGCCCGAGCGCTGCCGCGCGATCGCGCGCAACGCCGCCTTCTTCGGCGTGCCGGACCTCAAGATCGTCGAGGGCCGGGCGCCCGATGCGCTCGACGGGTTGCCGGCGCCCGACGCCGTCTTCATCGGCGGCGGCATCGTCCGCCCGGGCCTGCACGAAGCCTGCTGGCACGCGCTCCGGCCCGGCGGGCGGCTGGTGGCGAATGTCGTGACGGTCGAAGGCGAGGTGGCCGTGTCGCGGCTGCACGCCACGTTCGGC
The DNA here is from genome assembly GCA_964557415.1 of uncultured Rhodospirillaceae bacterium. GTDB lineage: Bacteria > Pseudomonadota > Alphaproteobacteria > JAEULC01 > JAEULC01 > JAEULC01. Next base: position 4,902 of record CAZLBB010000144.1, on the reverse strand, counting down.
GGCACGCTGACCCGCATCGCCGTCAATCGCGCTGATACTGTCGGATCGCTGCGCGGTTGGCGGCCGCTTATGCCGGTAACGCAATTCGCGGCAATCAAGCGATAGTGCGCGGGAAAGCTGATAGCTGATGGCTGTTCTCTATGGAATCGGCGTCGGACCGGGCGATCCCGAGCTCCTGACGCTCAAGGCGCTGCGCATTCTGCGCGCGGCGCTGGTGATCGCCTACCCGGCGCCGGAACGGGGCGCGAGCCTGGCGCGCGCGATCGTGGCGCCGCACCTTCCGGGCGGCCAGGTCGAGATCGCCATCCGCATGCCGCTGGAGGTCGAGCGGTTTCCGGCGCAGGCGGTCTATGATCGCGCCGCCGACGAGATCGCGGCGCATCTTGGGGCCGGACGCGACGTGGCGGTGCTGTGCCAGGGCGACCCGTTCTTCTACGGCTCCTTCATGTATCTGTTCGGCCGGCTCGCGCGCGACTGGACCGTGACCGTGGTGCCCGGCGTGTCGTCGCTCACCACCTGCGCCGCGGTGCTCGGCGCGCCCCTGGCCGCGCGCGACGACGTGCTGGCGGTGCTGCCGGCGCCGCTGCCCGAAGACGTGCTGGAAGCCCGTCTGCGCGATGCCGACGCCGTCGCCATCGTCAAGCTGGGACGGCACTTTCCCAAGGTGCGGCGCGTCCTGGCGCGGCTCGGCCTGGCCGCGAACGCGCGCTATGTCGAGCACGCCAGCATGGAGAACCAGCGAATCCTGGCACTCGGAGACGTGCGCGAAGAGGCCGTTCCGTATTTCGCGATGGTGCTGGTGCACCGGCGCGGCGAGGCATGGCGAAGCCCGTGACCGGGGCGCCGGTGATCGTCGTGCTGGGACCAGGCGGGTTGGCCCTGGCGCGCAAGCTGAAACGCCGCCTGCGCGGCGCGTCCGCGCACGGACTTGCCAAGCGGCTGCCGGCCGGCGCGGTCGATCGGCGCTTTGCCGACGTGGCGGCGCATCTGCGCGCGCTGTTTCGCGAAGGCAGACCGGTCCTGGCCCTGTGCGCGGCGGGCATCGTCGTGCGCGCGCTGGCGCCGCTCTTGCGCGACAAGGCGCGTGAGCCGCCGGTCGTGGCGATGAGCGAGGACGGCGCCGTCGCGGTTCCCCTGCTGGGCGGCCATCACGGGGCGAACGCGCTGGCGCGCGCGGCCGCCAACGCCGCGGGCGGCGCAGCGGCGGTGACCACGGCGGGCGACCGGCGCTTCGGCCTGGCTTTGGACGCGCCGCCGCCGGGCTGGGCGCTCGGCGACCCGGGCAAGGTGAAGCCGGTCACGGCGGCGCTCCTCGCCGGCCGGCCCGTGGCGCTTGCCGTCGACCAGTCGCTCGATCCCGCGCTCGCCGACTGGCTGACGCGCGGTGGCGCGCCTTTCCGCGATCGAGGACACTGGCGGGTCGAGGTGACGCCGCGGCGTGCGCCCGGCATGCGGCGCCTGGCGCTGCATCCGCCGGTCCTTGCGCTCGGCGTCGGCTGCGAGCGCGGCGCGGCGCCGCGGGAGCTCGAGCGGCTCGCACGTCGCACCCTGGCGTCCGCGGGCCTTTCGGAGAAGTCCATCGCCCTGGTTTGTTCCATCGACCTCAAGGCCGACGAGCCGGCAGTGCAGGCGCTGGCCGACCGGCTCGGCGTGCCGGCGCGGTTCTTCCCGGCGGCAGCGCTGGAACGGGAGACGCCGCGGCTTGCATCGCCGTCCGATATCGTGTTCCGCGAGACCGGCTGCCATGGCGTGGCCGAGGGCGCGGCGCTGGCGGCAGCCGGCCGGCGCGGCGCGCTGATCGTGCCCAAGCGCAAGTCGCGCCGCGCCACCTGCGCCATCGCGTTTTGCCCGTGCGCGCTCGATCCGGCGCGGATCGGCCGCGCGCGCGGACGCCTGTTCGTGGTCGGGATCGGCCCGGGCAGTGCCGCGACGCGCACGCCGGCGGCCGACCGGGCCCTGGCCGAGTCCGACCATCTGGTCGGCTACCGCCTGTACTTGGACCTGCTCGGCGACGCGGCCGAGGGAAAGCGGCTGCATCCCGGCACGCTGGGCGCGGAAGAGGATCGGGTGCGCTGGGCGCTGGAGCTGGCGGGGCGCGGAGAAACCGTGTCGCTGGTCTCGTCGGGCGATGCCGGCATCTATGCGCTGGCGACGCTCGTCTTCGAGCTGCTGGAGTGCGAGGGACGGCCGGAGTGGAGCCGCGTGGCGGTCGAGGTGATCCCCGGCGTCTCGGCCCTGCAGACGGCGGCCGCGCGCGCCGGCGCACCGCTGGGCCACGATTTCTGCGCCATCTCGCTGTCCGACCTGCTGACGCCGTGGACAACGATCGAGCAGCGCCTGCGTGCCGCCGCCGCGGCCGATTTCGTCGTCGCGCTGTTCAATCCCGCCTCCCAGCGGCGGCGACGCCAGCTCGCGCGCGCCCACGCCATCCTGCGCAAGCATCGGCCGGGCGATACGCCGGTCGTGATCGCGCGCGCGCTCGAGCGTCCGGGCGAGCGGGTCGTGGCGACCACGCTCGACGATTTCGATCCGGACGCGGTCGACATGCTGACGCTGGTGCTGGTCGGCTCGTCGAACACGCGCCGCACAGCCGACGGACGCGTCTACACGCCGCGCGGCTATGCGGCGAAGCGGGCGCTGAAGGGCCGGCGATGAGCATGGTGCATTTCATCGGCGCGGGACCGGGCGCGCCGGACCTGATCACCGTGCGCGGGCTGGCGCTGGTCAAGCGCAGCAAGGTCGTGCTCTACGCCGGCTCGCTGGTGCCGCGTGCCGTGGTCGCGGCCGCGCCGCGCGGCGCGCGCGTCATCGACACGGCGCCGATGCATCTCGACCAGATCATCGCCGAGATGCGCCGCGCCGTCGCCAAGGGGCACGAGGTGGCGCGGCTGCATTCGGGCGATCCGTCGCTCTACGGCGCGATCGCCGAGCAGATGCGCAGGCTGGACGCGCTGGGCATTGAATATGACGTGACGCCCGGCGTACCGGCCTATGCCGCGGCGGCGGCGGCGCTGAAGCGCGAGCTGACCCTCCCCGGCATTTGCCAGACCATCGTGCTGACACGTACATCCGTGCGCGCCTCGCCGATGCCGAAGGGCGAGGAGCTGGACACGCTGGCGCGGAGCGGCGCCACGCTGGCAATCCACCTGTCGATCAACAACATCGCGCGCGTCGTGCGCGCGCTGACGCCGCATTACGGCGCCGCCTGCCCGGTGATGATCGCCGCGCGCGTGAGCTGGCCGGACGAGCTGATCGTCCGCGGCACGCTCGCCGACATCGGCGCCAAGGTCAGGGCCTCGGGCGTCACCCGCACCGCGCTGATCCTCGTCGGCCGCGCGCTGGGAGCGGAATGCTTCGAGGACAGCAGGCTTTATGCCGAAAGCCACAGCCACGTGCTGCGGCCGAAGAACAAGAACAGACGTCCGCGCGGAGCCTGACTACCGCGCGCCGGCCTTCTTCAGCATCTGCGGCACATGCGGGTTGCGCGCTTCCTGCGACCACATCAGGGCGGTGCGGCCGGTGTGATCGGTCGCGTTCACGTCGGCCTTGGCGTCGAGCAGCAGGCGCACGACCTCTTCGTAGCCGCGGCGCGCCGCGACCATCAGCGGCGTCGTGCCCTGCCGGTTCGGGTCGTTGACGGGTGCGCCCAGCTTGATCAGGAACTCCACCGAGTCGGCCTGACCAGAGGCGGCCGCCCAATAGAGCGCCGACTGGCCCTGCCGGTCCTTCAGCCGGACATTGCCCTTGTTCTCGACCAGCAGCTGCATGACGTCGACGTGCCCCCCGACGGCCGCGACGATCATCGCCGTGCGGCCTTGCGAGTCTGAGGTGTTGGCGCTCTGTCCGCGGACCAGCGATCGCGCCACGGCATCGCGCCGTCCGTTCTTCACGTCCTCGAGAAACTCGGTGTCCGGCATCGAGAGCTGCGCGCGCGCCTCGACGGCGCAGAGCAAGGCCATCACGCCCAGGATCAGCATCGGCAGGAGGTTCGAGCGGCGAAGCGTCATCAGGCTGATCTCCGAAGTCCGAGCACGCGGCTAAACTGCGCCAGCCCGGCGCAGCGGCGCAAGACCCTTCGACAGCGTACCGCCGAGCCATTCCAGCGCGGCATCGACCGAGGCGACGACCGGAGGCGCGGGCGGGGTCGGCCGCCGGATCATCACGACTGGCAGGCCGAGAGCGCGCGCAGCGTCGATCTTGGCGCGCGCGCCCTCGCCGCCGCTCTGGCGGCTGACCATCGCGTCGATGCGATGCTCGATCAGCAGGCGGCGCTCGTCTTCGAGGCGGAAGGGGCCGCGCGCCTGGATGAAGCACCAGTCGGCCAAGGGCGGCGCAACGGCGGGCGGCGATACGGCGCGCACCAGGAACCAGCGGTCTTCGAGCGCGGCGAAGGCCGCGAGATCGCGCGCGCCCAGCGCCAGGAAGACGCGCCGGCCCAGGCCGGCCAGCGCCGCGGCCGCTTCGTCGAGGCCGTCCACCTCGATCCACCGGTCGTCCGCCCGGCGCGGCCACGGCGGCCGCAGCAGCCGGCAGCGCGGCACGCCGGCCAGGGCGCAGGCGGCGGCCGCGTTGGCCTGCATGCGCTGGGCGAAGGGATGCGTCGCGTCAATGACGGCGTCGATGGCGTCGCCGGTCAGGCAGCGCCGCAAGCCCTCGACGCCACCGAAGCCGCCGACGCGCACGCGCCCGGGCGGACGCGACGGAGCCTCGGTGGCGCCGGCGAGCGACGTGGTCAAGTCGAGCGCGGCGCCGTATGCGTCGGCGCAGCGTCGGGCCAGCGCAGCGGCCTCGGCGGTGCCGCCGAGGATCAGCAGGTGCGGCCTATGGTCCGGCACGGCCGATCAGCCTCGCCGCGCGGTCGAACACGAGAACGTCGACCGCCACGTCGCCGGCGAGCGCGGC
>CAZLBB010000143.1:0-14039 GCA_964557415.1 uncultured Rhodospirillaceae bacterium | reverse complement strand
CGGCGAGACCGCGGCGGGGCCGAAGCCGCATCTGCGCGCCGCCGGCCTGCTCGCGGTCGCGATCGCCTACGTCGTCGTCACGCCGCATGTCGGGTATCTCGTCGCCACCGCCGCGTTGCTGTTCGCCGTGGCGGCCTATGCCGGCCAGCGCCTGTCGCTGAAGCTCGCCGCGGTCTCGCTCGCCGGCGCGGTCGTGCTGTGGCTGTCCTTCGCGAAGCTGCTCGGCGTGGCCATGCCGCCCATGCCGTTCGTGTGAGGCTCGAAAGGTCCATCGGTTGAAGCGAGCCGGTTTTTCTTGCCCCCCCTCCCGCGAGGGGAGGGGGGACCAAACAACAACAGTGTGGCCGCTCCGCTTTCTTGGAGACGACACATGACCGCCGTCGCGGCTGCGTGGGCGGCGCTGACGCAGGGCTGGGCAATCCCCGCCGCCTTCGCCGGCGTCGTCTGGGGCATCTTCGGCGGCGCGCTGCCCGGCATCTCGCCGTCGATCGCCATGGCGCTGCTGCTGCCGTTCACCTACGGCATGGACCCGACCGCGGCGATCGTGCTGCTCGCCGCCGTCTACGTCGGCGCCGAGTACGGCGGCTCGATCCCCGCCATCCTCATCCGCACGCCCGGCACCAACTCGGCCATGGCCACGATCATCGACGGCTACGAGATGAACCGGCAGGGCAGGGGCGGCGAGGCGCTCGGCATCTCGCTCGTCTCCGGCCTGGTCGGCGGGCTGTTCGGCCTCGCCGTGCTGGCGCTGTTCACCGAGCCGCTCGCGCGCGTCGCGCTCGCCTTCACGCCGCCGGCCTATTTCGCGCTCGGCATCCTGGGCCTGAGCGTCGTGGCGAGCCTGAGCGGCGGCTCGCTGATCAAGGGGCTGATCGCGGCGCTCCTCGGGCTGATGGTCGCCACGGTCGGCACCGACCCGGTCTCCGGCGTGTCGCGCTTCACGCTCGGCGCGCCCGAGCTGCTCGGCGGCATCCGGCCGATCCTGGTCATGGTCGGGCTGTTCGCGGTCAGCGAATTGCTGGTCCAGGTCAGCGAGCCGGACTGGGCCAAGGCCGATGCGCGCGACACGCGCCTGAAGCTGCCGGGCTGGGCGACCTGGAAGCGCATGATCCGCCCGCACTCGATCGGCGCGGTGATCGGCACGGTCGAGGGCGTCACGCCCGGCGCCGGCGGCACGATCGCCGCCTTCATGTCCTACAACGAGGCCAAGCGCTGGTCGAAGCATCCGGAGGAATTCGGCCGCGGCTCGGTCGAGGGCGTCGCCGCGCCCGAGGCGGCGAACAATGTCGTCACCGCCACCGCGCTGGTGCCGCTGCTGAGCCTCGGCATCCCCGGATCGAACTCCGCCGCGATCCTGCTCGGCGGGTTCCTGATCCACGGGATGCAGCCCGGGCCGATGCTGTTCGAGCGCAACCCCGAAGTGGTGTACGGCCTCTACGGCGGGCTTCTGGTGGCGAACATCGCCATGCTGCTGGTCGGCCTGGTGATCCTCGGCCCATGCCTGTGGCTGGTGAACCGGCCGAAGCCCTATCTCATCGCCTTCATCCTGGCGCTGGTCGTGTCGGGCATCTATTCGATCGAGCAGAGCTTCTTCGACGTCGGGCTGACGCTGGCCGCCGGCGTCGTCGGCTACCTCATGCGCTGGGTCGGCCTGCCGTTCCTGCCGATGGTGCTGGGCGTCGTGCTGGGCTACCTGGTCGAGTCGAACTACCGCCGCTCGCTGGTGCTGTCGAGCGGCGATCATGGCATCTTCGTGCAGGACAAGGTGTCGCTCGCGCTGCTGCTGGTGGCGGTGCTGCTCGCCGGCTGGTCCCTGCTGCGCGACCTCAGGACCAGGTCGAAGAAGGCGGGTGCGGCCGGAAGCGCGCCGCCCTGAAGGAAGGGGATAAGGTCGAGCCATGACCGCCAAGCTGCCTGAAACCGCCGTCGCCGAGCGCCTGGCCGCGACGATCGCCGGCATCCGCTCGGTGCCGCAACCGGTGCGCGACAAGTGCGAGGACCTGCTGGTCGACGTGGTCGGCCTGTGCGTCGCCGCGCGCCACACGGACTATGTGCAGGCCCTCATGGCCGGCATCGACGACACCGGGCCGTGCACCGCGGTCGGCCACGAGCGCCGCCTGAGCGCCGAGGCGGCGGCGATCGTCAACGGCACCGCCGCGCACGGCGAGGACTTCGACGACACGTTCGAGGGCGGCCCGGTCCATGCCGGCGCGGTGATCGTGCCGGCGGTGCTGGCGGCCGCGGAGCGGCACGCCGCCGACGGCCGCGCGGCGCTCAACGGCATCGCCGTCGGGCTCGAGACACTGTGCCGGCTGAGCCTGGTGACGCCGAAGAAGGTGCACCGCGCCGGCTTCCATCCGACCGCCGTGCTCGGCGCCGTCGCCGCCGCCGCCGCTGTGGCGAAAACGCTGCGCCTGCCGGCGCGCGGAATCGTCGACGCCATGGGCATCGCCGGCTCGATGGCGAGCGGCATCATCGAGTACCTGGCCGAGGGCGCCTGGACCAAGCGGCTGCACCCGGGCTGGGCGGCGCAGTCCGGCATGCGCGCCGCGCTGTTCGCGCGCGGCGGCTTCAACGGCCCGCGCACGGTGCTCGAGGGCACGCACGGCCTGTTCAGCGGCTTCGCGCACACGGCCGAGGGCGACTACGAGGCGCTGGTCGGCGATTTCGGCCGGCGCTGGGTGACCGAGACCATCGCCTTCAAGCCCTATCCCTGCGGCACCATGACCCATCCCTACATCGACTGCGCCCGCCGCCTCGCCGCGCGCGGCATCGCCGCCGACGACATCGCCGCGATCGTGTGCGAGGTGGCCGAGGGCACGGTGCACCGCCTGTGGGACCCGCTGCCGGCCAAGCAGCGCCCCACCAACGGCTACGCCGCGAAGTTCAGCACGCCCTACTGCATCGCCTACGGCTTCGTGCACGGCGGCGTGGACCTGGGCGCCTTCAGCGACGCGGCGGTCAAGGACGAGCGCGTGCTGTCGCTGGCGTCGAAGATCAGGTACGCGATCGATCCGGACAATCCCTATCCCAACAACTACACCGGCCATGTCCGCGCCACCCTGCGCGGCGGCCAGGTGGTCGAGGAGCGCCAGCCGCACCTGCGCGGCGGCGCGCACGAGCCCTTGAGCCGCGCCGATATCGAGGACAAGTTCGCGCGCAACGCCGTGCACGGCGGCTGGCAGCAGGGACGCATCGACGGCGCGCTGCTGCAGCTGCGCCGCCTGTTCGACGAAGGAATCGACCTCCATTTCATGCGCGGGTGAATCCGATGGCGGAGCAGGGAGACAACGAGCTTGCCGGCAAGGTGGCGATCGTCACCGGCGCCGGCCGCAACATCGGCCGCGCCATCGCGCTGGCGCTGGCCGAAGGCGGCGCCAGGGTCGTGGTCAACGCGCGCGGCAACCGCGCCGAGATCGAGTCGGTGGCGCGCGAGATCAAGGCCGCCGGCGGCGACGCGCTGCCGTTCGTCGCCGACGTGACCGACGCCGAGGCGGTCCAGCGCATGGCGGCCGAGGCCGTGCAGCGCTTCGGCCGCATCGACATCCTGGTCAACAACGCGGCGGTGCGGCGCGAGGCGGCGATCGACCAGCTCGGCTTCGCCGAATGGCGCGAGATCACCGGCATCGTGCTCGACGGCGCCTTCCATTGCGTCAAGGCCTGCCTGCCGCATCTCAAGGCCAGCGGCGCCGGCGCCATCGTCAATATCGGCGGGCTGACCGGCCACATCGGCGCCAAGGGCCGCGCGCATGTCGTCACGGCGAAGGCGGGACTGTCGGGAATGACCAAGGCGCTGGCGCACGACCTTGCGGCCGACAAGGTGACGGTCAACTGCGTGTCGCCCGGCCTGATCGAGACCAGGCGCGAGGGCCAGCATCCGCAGCACCGCCTGGTCAACCGCACGCTGGTCGGCCATGCCGGCGCGCCCGACGACATCGCCGCCGCGGTGCGCTTCCTCTGCGGCCCGCAGGCGCGCTACATCACCGGCCAGACCATCCACGTCAACGGCGGCGCCTACCTCGCCTGACGCGATCCAGCTCCGGGGGCCGATCCATGCCGACCATCCTCCTGACCTCGCCCAAGACGACGCGCGCGCTCTACTACGGCGACGAGGCGCTGGCGGGCCTCAGAAAACTGGGCGAGGTGCGGCTGAACGACGGCGACACGGCGTGGGACGCGGCCGGGCTGATCGCGGCCGCGCGCGGCTGCCAGGTCATCGTCTCGGACCGGCAGACCGCCGGGCCGGCCGCGGTGTTCGACGCGCTGCCCGACCTTGTCGCCTTCGTGCGCTGCGCCGTCGACATCCGCAACGTCGACCGCGATTCCGCCTCGCGCCACGGCGTGCTGGTGACGCAGGCGAGCCCCGGCTTCGTGCCGGCGGTGGCCGAGCTGGTGGTCGGCTACATGGTCGATCTCGGCCGGCACGTCACGCGCGCGGCGGTCACCTATCACCACGGCAAGGACCCGCAGGCGCTGATGGGCCGGCAGTTGCGCGGCAGCACGCTCGGCGTGATCGGCTACGGCGCGATCGGACGCTACCTCTGCGACCTGGGCGTCGCGCTGGGCATGACGGTGCTGGTGAGCGATCCCTACGCCACGGTCGGCAAGCCGGGCATCGCGCAGGTCGAGCTGCCGGCGCTGCTCGCCGAGTCGGATTTCGTCGTGTGCCTGGCGATCGCCTGCGAGGCGACCGAGAACCTGATGAACGCCGCCGCCTTCGCGCGCATGAGGAGGAGCGCCTATTTCATCAACGTCTCGCGCGGCAACCTGGTCGACGAGGCCGCGCTGGAAGCCGCCCTGGTCGAAGGCCGCATCGCCGGCGCCGCCATGGACGTCGGCCGCGCCCCCGACCAGATGCCGAGCCCGCGCCTGGCGGCGCTGCCCAGCGTCATCGCCACGCCCCACACCGGCGGCCTGACCCCGCCTGCCATCGCGCACCAGGCGCTGGAGACCGTGCGCCAGGTCGCCGAGATCGTTAAGGGCCGCGCGCCGGTCGGCGCGGTCAACGCGGACAAGGCGACGCGGCTGCGGCGGATGGTGAGCTGACGCCTCATCCTTCGACAAGCTCAGGACGAGGCGGAGCGAAGCGCGTCGCCGCTTGCGACATCAAGCAAGGAATCCTCACCCCGAGCTTGTCGAAGGGCGAGGACCGCCGACGCTATGCCACTTCAAACCCCGCCTCACGCGCCATGCGGCTCAGGTTGTTAAAGCCCATGGTCGCGTAGGTCAGCGGGTGCGCCTTGGCGGGGTCCTGCTCGGCCTCGACCACGAGCCAGCCGGCATAGCCGTTGCCGGCGAGCAGCTTCAGGACCGGCGGGAAGTCGACCGCGCCGTCGCCCGGCACGGTGAAGACGCCTTCGACCACGGCGTCGAGGAAGCTGGTGCCCCGCTGCAGCGCCCGGTCGAGGATCGGGCGGCGGATGTCCTTGCAATGCACGTGCACGATGCGGCCGAGATGCTTGCGGGCCAGCGCCAGCGGATCGGCGCCCGCGAAGCTGGCGTGGCCGGTGTCGAGCAAGAGGCCGACCGACGGACCGGTCAGCGCCATCAGCCGGTCGATGTCGGCCTCGCTCTGCACCGGCGTGCCCATGTGGTGATGGAAGGCGAGCCGCACGCCGCGTGCCTGCATGTGCTCGGCGACCGCTTCGATGCGGCGCGCGTATTCCGGCCATTCCGACTCCTGGATGACGCGCCGCGCGCCGGCCGGCTGCCTGCGGCCGCCATGCGTGGCGCCGGTCACCTCGGCGAACACCATGACCGGGCAGCCCATGCCGGCCATGAGGTCGAGGTGGCCGCGCATCGCCGCGATCTCGGCCGCGGCGTCGCGCTCCAGCAGCCGGGCGCTGTACCAGCCGGACACCAGCGCCAGCTTGTGCCGCTCGAGGACCGGCTTCAGCTCTTCCGTGCGGCGCGGGAACTTGCCGCCGAGCTCGGTGCCGGCATAGCCGGCCTGACGCGTCTCGGCCAGGCAGGTCTCGAGCGGCGTCGCGCCGCCGAGCTCCGGCATGTCGTCGTTGCTCCAGGTGATCGGGTTGATGCCGATGCGGACGGTCATGACCTGCCTTTCACAGCAGCCCCAGCGCCGCCAGCTCCCGCCGCAGCGCGCCGGCGGAGCGGAAATGCACGCCGTGCATGCCGAGCGCGGTCGCGGCCTCGGCGTTCGCCTGATTGTCGTCGATGAACACGGCCTCGGTGGCGGCGACGCCGTAGCGGTCGAGCAGCCGGCGGTAGATGCGCGGGTCGGGCTTGACCAGGCGTTCCTCGCCCGACAGCACGATGCCCTGGAACCAGTCGAGGAAGGGAAAGCGCGGGCGCTGGCCGGGGAAGGTCTCGGCCGACCAGTTCGACAGCGCGTAGAGCCGCGTGCCGCGGTCCTTGAGCTCGGCCAGGACCGCCACCGTCTCGTCGAGCGCGCCGGGGATCATCTCCGCGAAGCGCGCGCGCCAGGCGCGGATCAGCCCGGCCTTGTCCGGATGCCGGCCGATCGCTTCCGCCTCGGCCTCGGCGAAGCTGCGGCCGGCGTCCTGCTGCAGGTTCCAGTCGGGATGGCAGACCTCGGACAGGAACGCCTCCATCGCCGCCGCGTCGCCGTCGAACAGCTTGCGGTAGAGATGGCGCGGGTTCCAGTCGATCAGGACGCCGCCGAGATCGAAGACGACGGTCGAGCGCGCGCGCCATCAATTCCGTGCGGCGCGCGGCGGGCGGTTGACGATCGTGCGCTCCAGCAGCGCCACGCTCTTTTCCACGCCTTCGATCGGCCCCATCATCTGGTCCTCGTGCTCGATGCTCAAGACGTCGTCGTAGCCCGCGGCGCGCAGCGCGGCGCAGAACGAGCCCCACCACTGCTCGCCGTGGCCGTAGCCGAGCGTGACGTAGTTCCAGCTGCGCCTCTGCCAGTCGCTGCCGAGCTGGTTCTCGATGACGCCGTTGGTCGCGCCGATCAGCGGGTCGATGCGCGTGTCCTTGGCGTGCACGTGGTAGATCGCGCCGTCGAGCGCGCGCACCGCGACCAGCGGGTCGGCGCCCATCCACATCAGGTGGCTGGGATCGAAATTGGCGCCGACCGTCTCGCCCACCGCGTCGCGCAGGCGCTTCAGCGTGCGCACGTTGTAGACGTTCTGGAACCCGTGCAGCTCGAGGCACAGCTTCCTGATGCCGAGCCCGTTGGCGTAGGCGACCAGGTCGCGCCAGTACGGGATCAGCACCTCTTCCCACTGCCAGCGCAGCAGCTCGCGCAGCTCCGCCGGCCATTCGACCGTGATCCAGTTGGCGTGCTTGTCGCCCGGCGCCCCGGGGCAGCCCGACATCATCACCACGCGCTCGACGCCCATCAGGCTCGCCAGCCTGATCGTGTCGCGCGTCACCTGGTCGTGTTTCCTGCCGTTGGGCCCCGGGTCGAGCGGGTTGCCCGAGCAGTTGAGCGCGCTCAACGAGACGCCGTGATCGGCGAGCTTCGCCTTGAACTCGCGCCGCGCACCATCGTTCTCGAGCATCCTCGCGAGGTCGATATGCGGCGCGGTCGACCAGTTGCCGCAGCACACCTCGATATGGTCGAGCCTGAGGCGCGCGGCATGCGCCAGCACCTCGTCGAACTTAAGCCCGGCCAGGCTGTCGGTGTTCATGCCGATCTTCATCGGGATCGTTCCTCCTGCCCTGACTTGGGGCCTCAAGGGGCGCAGCGGTAATATAGAAGGGCGACCGCGCCGGCAACGGAATTGTTACGGTTTGATGACGCCAGGGAATGCTGCAATGGACCTCGCTTCCTTCAAGGCCTCGACCGGCAAGCCCGCGCCGCCCGCGGGCCTGAGCGATGCGCTTGCGGCCCTGTGGTGGGACGCCAAGGGCGACTGGCACAAGGCGCATGCGCACGCCCAGGCGCAGGACGACAAGGAAGGCGCCTGGGTGCACGCGTATCTGCACCGCAGGGAAGGCGACCTGTCGAACGCCGGCTACTGGTACCGGAAGGCCGGCAGGGGGAAGGCGGCCGGCGCGCTGGAGGCGGAGTGGGAGGCGATCGCCAAGGCGCTGCTGGGCGGCTGAGTCCCGGCACTAATCCTCGTCCGGGATGTTGAGCACGATGCCGCAGTGCTTGCAGTGCACCGCGTCGGGATCGTGGCGCTGCAGGCCGCACTTGGGGCAGGGGAACTTCACGCGCACGGGGCGGAAGATGGTCTGGATCAGGCGGATGAACAGGCTGACGCCGAACACCATGATCACGATCGCCAGGATGCGGCCCCAGGTGCCGGTCGGCGTGATGTCGCCGAACCCCGTCGTGGTCAGCGTCGTGACGGTGAAGTAGAGCGCGTCGACGTAGTTGTTGATCTGCTTGTTGCGATGCTCCTCGACGACGTAGACGACGGCGGCGATGACGAACACGAAGACGACGATGTTGACGACCGCCTGGACCGTCTCCTCGTGGCGCCTGAACCAGGGCGAGGTCTTCCGCAGCTCCGCCAGCAGGTGGTACGAGCGCAGCAGGCGCAGCATGCGCACGACGCGCAGGAATGCCAGGTTGTCGAACACGAAGGGCGCCAGCAGCGAGCCGATCACCGCCGCGTCCATCAGCGACTGGAAGCGGAACGGATGCAACCATGGCCGGTTGGCGATGGACAGTCGCGCCAGGTACTCGACGATCAGCACCGCCGCCAGCGCGAAGTCGACGGCCAGCACCGCCGCGTTCGGCGGCACCATGGACGAGGCGACGAAGAAGGCGATCGTGACGAGGTCGAAGCCCAGCAGCGCGTAGCGGAACCGCACCGCTGCCGGCGTCTGGCCATAGTAGAGGTGCTTGAGCGACGTGCGGATGTCGTTCATCGGTGATGCCGGCGTCTCCCGCCGGCATCATAGCAGAGCGGCGCGCGCGTCACCGGTCCATCAGGAAGTCGAAATCGCAGCCCTGGTCGGCCTGGGTCACGTGCTCGACATAGAGGCGGTGATAGCCGCGCTTCGGCCGCGGCGGCGCCTTCCATCGGGCGCGGCGGCGGTCGAGCTCGGCCTTGTCCACCACGAGCTCGAGCCGGCGCGACTTCACGTCCAGCTCGATCATGTCGCCGTCCCGGACCAGCGCCAGCGGGCCGCCGATCGCGGCCTCGGGCGCCACGTGCAGCACGATCGCGCCGTAGGCCGTGCCGCTCATGCGCGCGTCGGACACGCGCACCATGTCCTTGACGCCGGCCTGCGCCAGCTTCTTCGGGATCGGGATGCCGCCGGCCTCGGGCATGCCGGGGGCGCCGATGGGCCCGACATAGCGCAGCACCAGCACCGTCTCGGGCGTCACCGGCAGGGCCGGGTCGTCGATGCGCTTCGCCAGGTCCTCGAGCCCGTCGAACACCAGCGCCGGCCCGCGATGCTGCATCAGCTCCGCCGCCGCCGCGGCGCGCTTGATGACAGCGCCGTCCGGCGCCAGCGAGCCGCGCACGACCGTCAGCGCCTCGCCCGGCGAGACCGGGTTCGTCGTCGGCCGGATGATGCGTTCGTCGACGTAATTGGACCAGCCGTGCAGCATGTCGGCGATGCTGACGCCGGCGGCGGTCGCCGCCGCGCGGTCGAGCTTGTCGCCGAGCTGGCGCATCAGCGCCGGCAGGCCGCCGGCGGCGTGGAAGTCCTCCATGTAGTTGCGGCCGACCGGCTTGAGGTCGACCAGCACCGGCGTGGTGCGGCCGATGCGGTCGAGCTCGTCGAGGTCCATCTTCAGGCCCAGCCGCCCGGCGACGGCGGCGAGATGGATCACCGCGTTGGTCGAGCCGCCGAGCGCCGCCAGCACGGTCATGGCGTTCTTGATCGAGGCCGCGGTCACCACCTCGCGCGGCCTGGGGCCGCCGGCCCTGGCCATGGCGACCGCGCGCTTGCCGGTGTCCTCGGCGTGGCGCAGCCGCTCGGCATGCACGGCGGGGATCGAGGCGCCGCCCGGCATCAGGAAGCCCAGCGTCTCGGCCAGGCACGCCATGGTGCTGGCCGTGCCCATCACCGTGCAGGTGCCGTGGCTCGCGACCAGCCGCCCGTGGCCCTGCGCCAGCTGCCGGTCGTCGATCTGGCCCGCGCGCCGGGCGTACCACAGGCGCCGGCAGTCGGTGCAGGCGCCCAGCCGCTCGCCCTCGTTCCAGCCGGCCAGCGCCGCGCCCACCACCTCGATCAGGGTCGGCACGTCGGCGCTGAGCGCGCCCATCATCTGCGCCGGCACGGTCTTGTCGCAGCCGCCGATCAGCACCGCCGCGTCGATCGGCTGCGCGCGCAGCATCTCCTCGACGTCCATCGCCATCAGGTTGCGCAGCAGCATCGTGGTCGGATGGCAGAAGGATTCGTGCAGCGAGATGGTCGGGAAGACGAAGGGCAGGCCGCCGGCCGCGAGCACGCCGCGCTTGACCGCCTCGACCACCTCGGGCGCGGTGGCGTGGCACGGGTTGAAGTCGGAGCCGGTGTCGGCGATGCCGACCACGGGGCGGTCGAGCACGTCGTCGTTGTAGCCGGCGGACTTCAGGAAGGCGCGGCGCAGGAACAGCGCGAACTCGGCGTCGCCGTAGCTGGTCAGCCGCGATCTGAGGCCCTTGCTCATTTTCCCCCCGTCGGTATGGTTGCCTCGGCCGGGCCGGCGGCCAAGATTGTCGACAATAGCCGCTTTTCACCGGCTGTCACAGCCAAGTATCGGCGCAAAACGTCAACTTTACGGGGGCCGGCCACATGGCGGCGAAACGGATCGGGCTGATCGGGGCGGGCTGGGTGACGCAGCACCATCTCGCAGGCTACCGCGCGCTGGGGTCGCAGCGCGTCGAGGTGGTCGCGATCGCCGACCCGTCCGCGGCCGCGCGCACGGCCCGGGCGCGGGAGTTCGGCATTGCCGCGACCTACGCCGACGCGGCCGAGATGCTGGAGAAGGAGCGGCTCGACGCGGTCGACATCGCCGCCCCGCGCGAGTTCCACGCGCCGCTCTGCCTGCTGGCGGCGCGCCGCAGCCTGCCGATCCTCTGCCAGAAGCCGCTGACGCCGACGCTCGCGGAATCCGAGGCGCTGGTGCGCGAGATCGGCGGGCGCGTGCGCCTGATGGTGCACGAGAACTGGCGCTTCCGGCCGCACTTCCGCCAGATCAAGCGCTGGCTCGACGAGGGTCGCATCGGCGCGCTGCGCCAGGCGATCATGATCGTGCTGACCTCGGGCCTGATCCCCGACGCCGACGGCAGGCAGTATTCCGTCGAGCGCCAGCCCTTCTTCGCCACGCTCTCGCGCATGCTGCTGATGGAGTCGCTGATCCACGAGGTCGACGCCGTGCGCTTCCTGGTCGGGCCGATGACGCTCGAGGCGGCGCGGCTGGCGAAGTCGCGCCACGGCCTGCCGGGCGAGGACCGCGCGACCATGATGCTGACGACGCCTTCCGGCGCCGCGGTGGTGATCGTCGGCGATTTCTGCGCCCATGGCCATTCCGAGCGCCAGTTCGACGACCTGGAGCTGCTGGGCGAGGACGGCGCGATCCACCTGAAGAACGATACGCTCGAATGCTTCGGCAGGCGGCCGGAGAAGCAGACGATCGATTTCGACGCCAACTACGTCGCGGCCTATCGCGACACGATCGGCCACTTCCTCGACCGGCTCGACGACGGCCAGCCGTTCGAGACCGGCCCGGAGGACAACCTGCAGACGCTCAGGATCGTCGAGCGCGCCTACGCGATCGGCCTGACGCCTCCCGCTCGGCCAGCAGCCTGAGATAGGACTCCTTGCTCGGCCTTATGTGCGCGACGCAGAGCTCGGCGAGCGGCCACGGGTCGCTGCCCTTGAGGTACTCGATCATCAGCGCGTGGTGCTGGCGCGACAGCTTGAGCTGCTCCGGGTCGGCCAGCGTCTTGGCGCGGATGGCGTAGGTCATGTCCATGCACTGCTTCAAGAGCTTGAGCAGGTAGTCGTTGCCGCACAGCGCGAAGATGGCGGTGTGGAAGGCGTCGTTGGCCTCGTGCACGCGGCGCAGATCCGCGGTCTCGGCGCCGCGCTCGTAGTCGCGGTGGATCGCCTCGATCCTCGCGATCGCCTCGGGCGGGGCGGGCAGGGGGATGCGCAGGGCCGCCTGGCGCTGCAGCATCTCGCGCACCTCGTAGACCTGCTTCACCTCGTCGGTCGTGAAGCTGCGCACGGTGGCGCCCTTGTTGCGCTCGCGCACGACGATGCCCATGCGCTCGAGCCGGGCCAGCGCCTGGCGCACGAAATGCCGCGAGCCGCCGAAGCGCGCGTGCAGCGCCTCCTCGCGCAGCCGCGTGCCCGGCTCGAGACGGCCGAAGATGATGTCCTCCTCGATCTCGCGCGCGATGCGATCCTCGAGCGCCAGCCTGCCGCCGCCCGCTTCCGGCATGCGTGCTGTTCCTCCCCGGGGCGGGAGTATAGCGAATCGCGACGTTGCGTCGCTAACCATCGGCTTCCCGGGCAATTCGCACCTTGTCCAGCGAATACGTTACGGTCGCCCAATGGGTGATTGCGACCTTCCGATAGTTACGGCGCTGCTCGCGAAGATCGATCCGTCTCTGGCAGACAAGCTTGCCAAGCGCCTCGCAGATTTCGATCGTCTTATCCAAGATCGAACGGATATCGACAAATGTCAGTTCCGTGTCCTTCGGCGTCGCGGACGTGTGCGCTATTCTCTCGCTGCGAAATTCGAGCAACCTCGATATCTCTACGGAATCTTCCAACTCTCGAATCCTCTGAACGACCCCGGATAGCGCTTGCTCGATAGATCGCTGTTCCGCGCTGTCGTTGACATGCCGTGCGCATACCTCCCTGGCGATATCCGCCGGTTTCACGACGCGTTGAAACTTTGAAAGCGACGCGGCGCTATTGGACTTGTCGTACAACCTGAAAAGCGAAAGTATAAGAGAGTCCAAAATTGCCCAGCGCACGAATTCAAGATTCAGGTCGATCCCCCAGTTCTTGAACGCCCTTACAACGCATTTGCGATGATAAGCGACCTTGCAGTTTTCATGAATTGCAATCGCCTTCAGCGTGTTCTCTGTCGCTCGCTTCACCAACTCACGAGCTTGCTCGAGCGGGGTCATGACTGGGTGGCGCGTGGTTGCCGGGATGCTTTGATATCGGTATGCGAAAAGTCGCTACCCTTGAACAGCAGGGGCTCGTTCCTCGCCTTCGCTAGGGCGTATGCGAAGCAGTCGCCGAGGTTGAGCTTCGCCGGGTGGCCGCTACCCTTGCCGAAATCGCGATAGGCGGCGCGCGCGATCCTGGCCTGCGCCTCGGTCAGCGGCTCGATGGTTAGGCCTGCCGCCTCGATGAGGTCATCGAAACGGCGGCTCGCGACGGGATCGCGGGCGCCGTCGATAACGGCCGCCGTCTCGACGTAGGTCGCGGCGGAGATGCGGCGGCTACGCGCGGACTCGATCGCTGCTGCGTACGTCGGTGCGTCCGGCTCGTCGCGCAGAATCGCGATCAATGCCGAAGAGTCGATGATCACTTCGGCAGGCCCTTCTCGTCGTACAAGAGCTCCGCGTGGTCGATCGATCGATACGGCTCGTTCAAATGTGCGGCGCAGTCCCTGCCGATCTCCAACAGCCGGTCGGAGAGAGACCGGCCGCGCTGCCGACGCACCGCGACGAGCCGCTGGCGGATCGCTTCGGTGACCGCGGTTGTCATGCTTTCTCCGGTCAGCTTCGCGAGCTCGCTCGCCAGGCGATGGGCTTCCTCGTTCTTGATATTGAGGCTCATGGTCGCGCTCTTTCTACCATCGTTAAACATGCATTCTACCATGGGGTTTCCTCAATGGAAATCCCGGCTCGGATAGAGCACGTGATTGGCCCGGTCGGCATGCGCGACCGGCGGCGACAGCAGCGCCATATCCGCTGGCTCCGCCAGCCGTCGCAGCAGGTCGTCGCGCTGGGCCAGGCGCTCGGTCACGACGTGAATCACCTCGCCCTCGCGCTGCAGGCGGCCGAGCGCCAGCACCAGGCGGCCGCCCATGACGACGCGGCGGTAGCGCTCCATCACCTGCGGCCAGACCACCAGGTTGGCGACGCCGGTCTCGTCCTCCAGCGTCACGAAGATCACGCCCGATGCGC
>CAZLBB010000142.1:0-14379 GCA_964557415.1 uncultured Rhodospirillaceae bacterium | reverse complement strand
GGTGCGATGCAAGGCCTGCGCGTCGATCGCATCGACCCGAAGGCCGAAACTGCGCGCTACGTCGAGAAGATCATGGCGACGCGCGGCCGCGACCTCGACGAGGGCCGGCGCGCGCTGTTGCGCGAGGACCTGCGTTCGCCCTGCACGGAGGAGGTGGCGGTGTTCCACGCCTTCTCCCGCATCGTCGCCGAGGCGCGCAGCACCTTCGTCGTGCTGGATACGGCGCCGACCGGCCACACGCTCCTGCTGATGGACGCGACCGGCGCCTATCATCGGCAGATGACGCGCGACCTCGCGCCCGCGCCCGGCTCCGGGCGGATCGTCACGCCGCTCATGCGCCTGCAGGATCCTTCCTACACGCATGTCGTGATCGTGACCTTGCCGGAAACGACGCCCGTGTCCGAAGCGGCGGCGCTGCAGGAGGACCTGCGGCGCGCGAAGATCGAGCCCTATGCCTGGGTCGTCAACCGCAGCTTGGCCGCTGCCGGCACACGGGACCCGCTGTTGCGGCAGCGGCTTGTCGGCGAACGAGCGCAGATCGATCGCATCCGTCACGGACTGGCGTCGAACGTGTTCGTCGTTCCCTGGCAGCCGGAGCCGCCGGTGGGAGTCGCGGCGCTGGCAGCGCTGGCAGCGTGATCTCGGGCCGGCCGCCGACCGTCGTTGCAGCCGCGCATCCTGGCGACTTTGCTCCTCGCGCTGGCGTGCCCTGGACCTCTAAGGCTGGATCGCCCGTTCGCCGCGACAACGCCTATGCGGGACGTTGCACGCCCGCCAGCAGCACCGAAAGGCCGGACCACAGGATCTCGATGCCGATGCACATCAGGATGAAGGCGAACAGGCGCGACACCGCGTCGGACGCGCTTTCGCCGAGCGCGCTCTCCACCCGGTCGGCGAAGCGGAAGCAGACGTAGATCATGGCGCAGATCAGCATGGTCGCCACGAGCGCCGCCAGCACGAAGCCGAGGAAGCCCGGCTGCGCCGGGCGGCCGGCGCCGAGCGCGATGGTGACGGCGATGGTCCCGGGCCCGGTCGTCAGCGGCAGCGTCAGCGGGTAGAACGCCATCGCCCGCACGTCGAGCCGGCCGCTTTCCGATTGTTCGACCGCCTCGCTGCTGCGCGGCGCGTTGAGCAGCTGCCAGCCCGTCGCCGTCACCACGATGCCGCCCGCGACCCGCAGCACCGGCACCGAGATGCCGAAGACCTGCAGCACGAACGCACCGATATAGAGCGAGCCGGTGATGATCAGGAAGCCGTAGAGCGCGATGCGCCGTGCGAGCCAGGCGCGGTCCTCGCGGCTGCCGCGGCGCGTCATCGCCAGGAACAGCAGCGCCGTGCCCGCCGGATTGACGATCGGGAACAGCGCCGCGAAGACGAGGACGAGGGAGCTGAGCGTCGAGGCCATGGGCGCCCGCTTTGCGTGCCCGCGCGGTCCGCGCGGCGACCTACGCCGCCTCGCGCAGCGCCCGCGCCTTGGCGGCAGCCGGGCGCGCCATGCAGCGGTCGAGCCAGGCCTTGGCGCTCGGCCAGGAGCCGAAATCGAACTTGTTCATCCAGGCGGCAAAGCAGATGCCGGCGACGTTCAGATCGGCCACCGTGAAGGCCGCGCCGAGCAGGTATGGCGTCGTCGCCACCGCGCTGTTCAGGACGCCCAAGGGGCGCTGCAGCGCCTTCAGCGCATCGGCGGCGGCCTTGGCGTCGCGCTTCTCGGCCGGCAGCATCCAGGAGTTGAGGCCGTAGGTGACCATCGGCTTCTCGAGCTCGGTCGCGCCCCACAAGGTCCACTGCCAGGCGCGCGCCTCGTCCTCCAGCGTCGCGGGATAAAGTCCCTTGCCGTGCTTCTTCGCCAGGTAGAGGTTGATCGCCAGCGATTCGAACAGCTTGAGGCCGCCGTCCTCGATCGCCGGGACGGTGCCGTTCGGGTTGATCTTGAGGAAGTCCGGCTTCTTCGAGCCGCCGTCCGCCCAGCCGACCTTGACGTGGTCGTAGGCGAGGCCGAGCTCCTCGGCCATCCAGAGGTTGCGCACGGCGCGCGACTTGGCGATGCCGTAGATCTTCAGCGCGGGCATGGGGGTGCTTCGTCCTCTTCGGTTGAACGTGCTTGCGGCGGGCATCCTAAACCTCGCCCGTCGCGGGCGGGAGGGGGTCGCTGCGAAGCAGCCGCCGGATGAAGGACTCGGCGCGATGCTGCGGCGCCGCCGCGCTGCGGCTGGCGGAATCGGCGGGTCTTCCCCGACGCCCCGCCGAGCATCTGGCGGAGGGGCTCGCATCCTCACTCGCCGACGGCGGGAGTGGGGTGGGGTTCAAGCCACCTTGCGCGCGAGGTGCTTGAACATGTGGCGGCGGGCGTCCTCGTCCATGTCGGTCTTGAACGGGTGTCGGTCCTTGAGCGTGGCGGCGCGCTGGGCCGCGGGGCGCGCGTTGACCTCGTCGAACCAGCGCTTCACGTTGGGGAACTTGCCCCAGGCGTCGTCGCCCAGCACGAACGGCAGCATGCGCGCCCAGCCCCAGAGCGCCATGTCGACGATCGTGTACTGGTCGCCCAGCATGTAGCGCCGCTTGGCCAGGCGCTGGTCGAGGACGCCGAAATGGCGCTCGGCCTCGTACTGGTAGCGGTTGTGCGCGTAGGGCAGCTTCTCGGGCGCGAAATGCCTGAAGTGGACGGCCTGGCCGCAGAACGGGCCGACGCCGGATGCGATGAACATCAGCCAGGACAGCGTCTCGCCGCGCGCGGCCGGCGTGCCCGCCGGCAGGAACTTGCCGGTCTTCTCGGCCAGGTAGAGCAGGATGGCGTTGCTGTCGAACACCGTCACGCCGTCGTCGACGATCGCCGGCACCTTGGCGTTGGGATTGACGGCGAGGAAGGCCGGATCGAACTGCTCGCCCTTGCGCGTGTCGACCGGCACGCCCTCGTAGGGCAGCCCGGCCTCCTCCAGGAACAGGGCGACCTTGCTGGGGTTGGGCGAGCCGTTGAAATAGAGCTTGAGCATCGGGCGTCTCCGGATCGTGCCTCGCGGCGAGGCGATCCCGGCGATGCTAGCAGATCGGCGGCGCCTGTCAGCCGCCCGGCCGAGATGGCTGAACAGGTCCTTGATGCCCCGCTCCGGTTGGCGCCGATGCCTGGCGCGGCGTTGGCGTGCAATTCTGCTTGCGTCGCTCCGGTCCGCGCGCTCCGTCTCGACCGGTGGCGGGACGGCGCGGGCGCCGCCGCAAGACGCGTCCCCGACCGGAAGCGCCTGTCCTGGTCGGTAAGCGACGCTGCGCCGCCTTGCGCGGCGCAGCGTGCCTGCGCGTCGTCGCGGCTACTGGACCTTGGTCGTCGTCTTCTTGGTCTCTTTCTTGGTGCTCTTCTCGGCCTTCTTAATGGCCTGGTCCGTCTTCTGCGTGTCCTTCGTCGTCTGCGCCTGGGCCTTCACGCAGTCCGCGTAGGCCTTGCTGGCCTTGTCCATGCCTTCGCAGCTCTGGGCCGGCTTCTTCGTGCTCTGCGACTTGGAAGCCTTCTCGGTCTTGGCGGCCTTTTCGGTCTTCTGGGTCTGCTGCGCCGAGGCCGGCGCGGCGTCGTAGGTCGTGATGGCGGCGCCGAGGCCGAGTGCCATCACCACGGCGAGAACACGGGAAAGCGATAGAGTTTTCATCGGGGCGACTCCCATCCTGTTGATCGCACGGTCATGCTACGCCGGATCGGGCCGAGTGCAACGCGTCCGCGCTGCAAACGCAGCCGGTCCAGATGGAAACGGTCGAAGCGCCCGGCTCATTCCGTTCGGGTCAGGTTTCCCCGAATAGTCGACGGTCCGCCGCCGGTAGACTCCGCGGCCGGCCGCGCCCTAGTCTAGTCGCCTCATTATGGGTGAGGGGGAACCGATGCGCTACGAAGCGCCCACCACGGTCCAGGCGGCCGTAAAGCTCCTGGCCGGCAAGGCGGGGCTTGCCCGCGTCCTGGCCGGCGGCACCGATCTGCTCGTGCAGATGCGCACCGACCGCGTTGCGCCGGACCTGATCGTGGACGTGAAGCGCATCGCCGGCATGCGCCGGATCGAAGCGAAGGCGGGCAGGTTCCGCATCGGCGGCGCCGTCTCCGGCGCCGAGCTGGGCGAGGACAAGGGCCTGCGCAAGGCTTGGCCCGGCGTGGTCGAGGCGGCGTGCCTGATCGGCTCGAGCCAGATCCAGGGGCGCGCGACGCTGGCCGGCAACCTGTGCAACGCCTCGCCCGCGGCCGACAGCGTGCCGGCGCTGATCGCCGCCGGCGCGTCCGCCGTCGTCGCCGGCCCCACGGGCCGGCGGACGGTGCCGGTCGAGCAGATCCCGGTCGGGCCCGGCAGAACCTCGCTGAAGCGCGGCGAGCTGGTCGAGGCCATGCTTCTGCCGAAGCGGCCGCCGCGCTCGGGCGACGCCTATCTGCGCTTCATCCCGCGCAGCGAGATGGACATCGCCGTCGTCGGCGCCGGCGTAAGCCTGACGCTCGACCGCCAGGGCGTGTGCACCGCCGCGCGGGTGGCGCTGGGCGCCGTGGCCGAGCGCGTGATCCGGGTGCCCGAGGCGGAAGCCGCGCTGATCGGCACGAAAGTGGACGCGGAGGCGCTCGGGCGCATGGCCGCTGCATGCTCGGCCGCGTGCCGGCCGATCGACGACAAGCGCGGAACCAGGGAGTTCCGCATCAAGGTGGCAGGCGTGCTGGCGCGGCGGGCGGCCGCGATCGCGCTGCAACGCGCACGGGGGAAATGATGTCCATGGTCCGGGTGACGACGAAGATCAACGGCGACGAAGTCACGTTCGTGTGCGAGCCGGACGAGACGCTGCTCGACGTGCTGCGCGACCGGCTCAACCTGACCGGCGCCAAGGAAGGCTGCGGCACCGGCGATTGCGGCGCCTGCAGCGTGACGCTGGACGGCCGCGTCGTGTGCTCGTGCCTTGTGCTCGGCGCCGAGGCCGAGGGGCGCCAGGTCGGCACGGTCGAGGGCATCGCCCGGAACGGCAAGCTGCATCCGCTGCAGGACAAGTTCCTCGAGTTCGCCGCGCTGCAATGCGGCGTCTGCACGCCGGGCTTTCTGGTCGCGGCCAAGGCGCTCCTGGAGCGCAATCCCGATCCGACCGAGGCCGAGATCCGCTTCGGGCTCGCCGGCAACCTTTGCCGCTGCACCGGCTACGACAAGATCGTGCGCGCCGTCCAGGCGGCGGCTGTTGAAATGCGCAAACGCGCCGCGATGAGAAAGGGCTGAACCATGCCGCTCGACGCCAAGTTCGATCCGGCCACGCACCATTTCCGCCTCGTCGGCACGCGGCCGCTCCGGCCCGACGGCTACGACAAGGTCGTCGGCCGCGCCCGCTTCGGGGCCGATGCCAGCGCTCCCGGCATGCTGGTCGGCCGGATCCTGCGGAGCCCGCATCCGCATGCGCGCATCCGCGCCATCGACACGTCCCGCGCGGCGAAGCTTCCCGGCGTGAAGGCGATCGTCACGCGCGACGACTTCAAGGACGGCGATCCGTCGCTCAAGGACGTGCTCGTGAACGTCATGGCGCGCGACAAGGCGCTTTATGACGGGCACGCCGTTGCGGCGGTCGCCGCCACCAACGCGTCGGTCGCGCGCCAGGCGCTGAAGCTGATCAAGGTCGACTACGAGATCCTGCCGCATGTCACCGACGTCGACGAGGCGATGAAGCCCGGCGCGCCGGTCCTGCACGCCGACATGCATACGCAGAACGTCGAGCCCGCGCCGAAGAAGGCCTCCAACATCGCGTCGCGCTGCGAGTTCGGCCACGGCGATCCCGAGGAGGGATTCAAGCAGGCCGACGTGGTGATCGAGCGCCGCTTCAAGACCGAGGCGACGCACCAGGGCTATATCGAGCCGCATGCCTGCCTCGCCAGCGTCGGCAGCGACGGGCAGGGCGAGCTGTGGGTCTGCACGCAGGGCCACTACATGGTGCGCAACACCTGCGCCGCGCTGATCGGCATGGACGTGTCGAAGCTGCGCGTGACGGCGTCGGAGATCGGCGGCGGTTTCGGCGGCAAGACGACGGTGTTCATCGAGCCGGTCGCGCTGGCGCTCTCGCGCAAGGCGGGCAAGCCGGTGAAGCTGGTGATGTCGCGCGAGGAGGTGTTCCGCGCCTCCGGCCCGACCTCGAGCGCCAGCATGACGGTCAAGATCGGCGTCACCAGGGCGGGCCGCATCACCGGCGCGCATGCCGACATCCGCTTCCAGGGCGGCGCCTTCGCCGGCTCGCCGATCGAGCTCGGCGCCATGTCGGCCTTCGCCTGCTACGACCTGGAGCACGTCAAGGCGGTCGGCTGGGACGTCGTGACCAACCGGCCGAAGCAGGCGGCCTATCGCGCGCCGGGCGCGCCGATGGTGGCCTTCGCGGTCGAGAGCGTGCTCGACGAGCTGGCGCACAAGATCGGCATGGACCCGGTCGAGCTGCGCCTGAAGAACGCCGCCAAGGAAGGCACGCGCTCGTCTTACGGGCCGAAATACAACCGCGTCGGCCTTTCTGCGTGCCTCGAGGAAGCGCGCAAGCACCCGCACTACAGCGCGCCGATCGGCCCCAACCAGGGCCGCGGCATCGCCGCGGGATTCTGGTTCAACTTCGGCGGCCAGACCTGCGTGTCGCTCAACGTCAACATCGACGGCACGGTGGCGCTGGCGGTCGGCACGCCCGACATCGGCGGCTCGCGCGCCTCGATGTGCATGATGGCGGCCGAGGAGCTGGGCATCGAATACGACAAGGTGCGCGCGATCGTCGCCGACACCAGCTCGCTCGGCTACAACGACATCTCCGAGGGCAGCCGCGTGACCTTCTCCACCGGCCTCGCGACGATCGCGGCCGCGCGCGACGCGATCGGCAAGCTGTGCGCCCGCGCGGCGAAGATCTGGGGCATCGCGCCCGAGGCGGTGGTGTGGGAGAACGGCCACGCCAGGCCGGCGAGCCCGAACGCCGGCGATTTCGCGCCGCTGTCGCTGGCCGAGATCGCCAAGACCGCGGCCAAGACCGGCGGGCCGATCGCCGGGCACTACGAGGTCAACGCCGACGGCGCCGGCGTCAGCTTCGCCGTGCACCTGTGCGACGCCGAGGTCGATCCCGAGACGGGCAGGGTGGAGATCAAGCGCTACACCGTGGTGCAGGACGCCGGCAAGGCGATCCATCCGAGCTATGTCGAGGGCCAGTTCCAGGGCGGCGCCGCCCAGGGCATCGGCTGGGCGCTCAACGAGGAATACGTCTACGGCAAGGATGGCCGCCTGCAGAACCCGGGCTTCCTCGACTACCGCATTCCGGTCGCGTCCGACCTGCCGATGATCGACACAGTGATCGTCGAGGTGCCGAATCCCGGCCATCCCTACGGCGTGCGCGGCGTGGGCGAGACCTCGATCGTGCCGCCGCTTGCAGCCATCGCCAACGCGGTGTCGGAGGCGGCCGGCGTGCGCTTGACCGAGCTGCCGATGTCGCCGCCGCGCGTGCTGGCGGCGATCGATGCGGCCAAGGCAGGCAAGAAGCGGCGCTGATGGTCCGGGTCAAGCTGTCGGGGCCGCTCAAGATCGCCGCCGGCGGCCGGGCCGAGCTGGAAGTCGAGGCGGCGAACATCCACCAGCTGCTCACCCGCCTCGGCGAGCAGCACCCGAAGCTGAAGCCGCTGCTCGAGCGCGGCGCGGCGGTGGCGATCGACGGCCAGATCTATCGCGACGACTGGTTCCGCCCGATTCCCCCGGGCAGCGAGGTCGTCGTCCTGCCGCGCATGGCGGGCGGATAGCGGAGCGGCTTCGGCGTCCGGCCGACCGGGACCACGTGCCGGCGGCCCATGCCGTTCAAGCCGCGGCCAATCCGTAGCGGCGGCGCAGCCGGTCGGCCAAAAGCTTGCCCGCGGTCGAGACCAGGAACACGAACAGGATATAGAGCGCCGCGGTGACGGTCAGGATCTCGATCGGCTCGTACCAGACGTTGACCAGCTTCATCGCCTGGAACATGAGGTCCTGCACCGTGATGACCGAGACCAGGGTCGAGGACTTCACGATCACGGTGAACTGGTTGACGATCGACGGCGCGACGGTCAGGAGGGTCTGCGGCATGACGATGCGGCGGAAGACGAGCAGCGGCGGCATGCCGAGCGCGTAGCCAGCCTCGCGATGGCCGCGCGCCACGCCCTCGATGCCGGCGCGGAACGTCTCCGCCAGGTAGCCGCTCGACTGCAGGCCCAGCGCCAGCCAGCCGGCGGTGAAGAAGCTGTTGGGCCAGCCGAACAGCTCGGGCCAGACATAGGTGACCCACATCAGCTGCACGAAGATCGGCGTGGCGCGAAAGAACTCGATCAGCACGATCGCGCCCGGGCGCAGCGGCCGCACATACATGCGGACCAGGCACAGGGTCAGCCCGCCGACGATCGCCACCGCGAAGGCGATCAGGCAGACCTCGACCGTCACGGCGAGGCCCTGCAGCAGGACGCCGCGCTGGTTCCAGACCAGGCGTTCCCAGTTGCTCATGCGTAGATCTTGTTGCGCCAGCGTTCGGACAGCAGCCGCACGCCGGTCGCGGCCAGCCAGATCACCGCGAAGTAGGTGAGCGCGGCGCCGGTATAGAGCGGCAAGGGCCGCATCTCGGTCGCCGTGACCATGGACACGTTGTACATCAGGTCCGGCACCGCGATCAGCGACACGATCGTGGTCGCCTTGAACAGCGAGACGAACTGGTTGACCGCCTCGGGCAGCATGCGCCGGACGACCTGGGGCAGGATGATGCGCCCGAGGATCAGCTGCTCGCCCATGCCGCAGGCGCGGGCGGCCTCGACATGGCCGATCGGGATCGCCTGGATGCCGGCGCGGAACGTCTCGGCGAAATAGCCGCTGTAGACGAAACCCAGCGCGATCACCGCCGAGACGAAGGGATTGAACTCCAGCCGCCGCCCGATGATCGCGCCGAGCAGCAGCGGCAGCACGAAATGCACCCAGACGACCATGATGTAATCCGGCGCGTTGCGGAACACCTCGACATGCACCGTGCCGATCCAGCGGAAGGGCCAGCTGCGGTTGACGCGCAGCAGCGCGGCCGCCAGGCCGACCACCAGCGCCGTGGCGGCGGAGCAGGCGAAAACATAGACGTTGAACAGCAGGCCGGAGAGCAGGACCTGGCGGTACTCCCAGAACAGGCTCAGGTCCAAGGACTGCCGCAACGCGTCGGACATGACGGGCCTATTGCAGGTGCTTGGAGAGGAACTGGCGGCAGCGCTCGGACCTGGGCGCGCCGAAGATCTGCTCGGGCGGGCCTTCCTCCTCGATCAGCCCGTTGTGCAGGAACAGCACGCGGTCCGAGGCGTCGCGCGCGAAACCCATCTCGTGCGTCACCACGATCATGGTGGTGCCGTCGCGCGCCAGCTCGCGCATCACCGCCAGCACCTCGTCGGTCAGCTCGGGATCGAGCGACGAGGTCGGCTCGTCGAACAGCATGGCCTTGGGCTGCATCGCCAGGGCTCGCGCGATCGCCACGCGCTGCTGCTGCCCGCCGGACAACCGCGCCGGGTACTCGCGCGCCTTCTCGGACAGGTGCACGCGCGCCAGGCATTCCTCGCCCAGCGCGGCGGCCTGCCTGCGGTTGATGCCGCGCACGCGCATCGGCGCCTCGATCACGTTGCCCAGCACGGTCATGTGCGGCCACAGGTTGAACTGCTGGAACACCATGCCGAGGTCGCGCCGCATGCGGTTGATCTCGGACAAGGGCTGCAGCCGGCGCTGGCCCGCCGCATCGGTGCGGAAGCCCATCGGCTCCCCATCGATGTAGACCTCGCCGCCGCTCGGCGTCTCGAGGAAGTTGATGCAGCGCAAGAGCGTGCTCTTGCCCGAGCCGCTGGCGCCGATCATGCTGACCACGCTGCCGCGATGGACGTCGAAGGACACGCCCTTCAGCACCTCGAGCGTGCCGAAGCTCTTGCGCAGGTCGACCACGCGGATGGCGGGCGTCGCGTCCATTCCGGGCCCTCCGCCGCCCGCCCTGCACGCGCCGGCGGCGCATGACCCTTGCGCGGCACGGCGCGGCATGATGAACTTGTTTGCGCTTACATGATGGTCCAATCACGGCCGGATTGGCAACGAAACAATGACCTCACCGCCCGCCCGCATCGGTGCGCCGATCGACGAGATCGACACGCCGGCGCTCGTCGTCGACCTGGACGCGTTCGAGCACAACCTGCGCAAGCTGTCGGACTTTGCGCGCAAAGCGGGGGTGCGCCTGCGACCCCACGCCAAGACGCATAAATGCCCGGCGATCGCGCTCAAGCAGATCGCGCTCGGCGCCGTCGGCCAGTGCTGCCAGAAGGTCGGCGAGGCCGAGGTGCTGGTGCGCTCCGGCATCAAGGACGTGCTGGTGAGCAACGAGATCGTCGGCACCAACAAGCTGCGGCGCCTCGCGGCCCTGGCGAAGGACGCGACCGTGGCGCTGTGCTTCGACGCGGCCGAGCAGGTCGACGAGACCGGGGCGGTGGCGCGCGACTTCGGCGTCGAGCTGGGCGCGCTGGTCGAGGTCGACGTCGGCGCCCAGCGCTGCGGCGTGCTGCCGGGCGAGGCGGCGCTGGCGCTGGCGCAGCGGATCGCCAACACGCCGGGGCTGAAGTTCCGCGGCCTGCAGGCCTATCACGGCGCGGCGCAGCATCTGCCGAGCATCGCCGAGCGCGAGAAGGCAATCCAAGGCGCGTCGGCCGCGGTGCGGCAGACGGTCGATCTGCTGAAGCGGAACGGGATCGCCTGCGAGCTGGTCACAGGCGCCGGCACGGGAACCTACCAGTTCGAGGCGGCGAGCGGCCTGTGGAACGAGCTGCAGGCGGGCTCCTATGCCTTCATGGACACCGACTACGCCCGGATCGGCGGCCGCAACAGCAACCGCTTCGCGGATTTCGAGCACAGCCTGTTCGTCCTGACGACGGTTATGAGCGTGCCGGCGGCGGACCGCGCCATCGTCGACGGAGGCTTGAAGGCATATAGCGCCGAGAAGGGCCCGCCCTGGGTGCACGGGCTCGCCGACGTCGAGGCCATCGGCGTGTCGGACGAGCACGGCAAGCTGAAGCTCGGGCCCAACGCCAAGCCGCTCCGCCGCGGCGACAAGGTGATGCTGATCCCCGGCCATTGCGACCCGACCATCAACCTGCACGACTGGTATGTCGGGGTGCGCAAGGGCCGCGTCGAGGCGCTGTGGCCGATCAGTGCCCGCGGCGCCGTCACGTAAGTCGATCGCAGAGGTTCGAGGGCAACAGCAACAGGGGAGCACGACCATGAGCGATGCGTTCAACCAGAGCAAACGCGATTTCCTGAAGGGCGCCGCGACCTTGGGCGCCGCATCCGGAGTCATCGCCACGGCCGGCGCCGTGGCCATGGCGCCGCGCCCGGCGCTGGCGCAGCTGCTCGAGACCGGCGTGCGCGACGACTCGGTCCTGTCGAAGATCCGCAAGGAGGGCCTGCTCAGGGTCGGCTACTCGCAGACCGGTCCCTGGTTCTACAAGGACGCCAAGACCGGCGAGCTGAACGGCATCTACAAGGACGTGGTCGACCGCCTGGTGAAGGAGATCGACATCAAGGTCGAGTACAAGGAGGTTACCTTCGCCAACGCCACCGTGGGCCTGCGCAAGGGCGACTACGACCTGTACGGCTCGTCGCTGACCTACACCATGGCGCGGGCGCTGACGGTCAACTACGTCGGGCCGCTCTATTCCAAGGGCAGCCTGCTGCTGATCCACAAGGACAACGCCGGCCGCTTCAAGACGGCCGCCGACCTCAACGACCCGGGCGTCACCTTCTCGGTGACGGCGGGCGCCAGCGAGGAGGGGCGCATCCCGATCCTGTGGCCCAAGGCCAAGACCGTCACGACCACGGGCCAGGTGACGCTGGGCGCCGAGCCGGTGCGCGCGAAGAAGGCCGACGTGTGGATGAGCGGCGACAGCGACGTCATCCTGTTCGCCAAGCGCAACAGCCAGTGGGCGGCCGTGGTCGAGCCGGACAAGCCGATCGACAAGCGGCCGAACACCTGGGCCGTCCGCTACGGCGACCCGGAGTGGAAGTCGTTCCTCGACATGTGGGCGTCCTTCGTCGTCGTCAACGGCGAGATGGACCGGCTGTTCAAGCACCACATGGAGAAGCTCGGCGCGGCGTGACCGCACGGGCACGGCGGGGCGGGCGCGTTCGCCCGCCCCGCGCCCTCCCGATCGCCACCGGCGCTACCAGGCGGATCCCATGATCATCGATTGCCACGCCCATGTCTTCGAGCACTGGCAGGGCGCGTGCGGCCACAAGTCGAGCGCGATCCACCTGAAGTACCTGCAGAAGGTAGTGACGCGCCCGGCCGCCCGTGCGTTCCGCGCGCGCGACGGCAAGGAGATCAAGCCGACTATGCTGTTCCGCCCCGGCGACAATACCTGGGCGGGGCTGACCGACGTGGGATTCCGCGTCGGGCAGTACGGCCAGCTCGCCTTCACCTGGGAGGGCGAGGACTACTACGTGCAGTACATGCCGGTCGGCATGCAGGAGATGGTCTGCCCGCCCGATTTCATGATCGCGCAGATGGTCAACGCGGGCGTGGACCACTGCATCCTGCAGGCCGGCGGCGGCTACGGCGCGATGAACGACTACAACGCCTTCGCGCAGAACGCCCATCCCGACCGGTTCACCGGACTGCTCAACATCGACGAGGCGATGGCCGACCGCCCGGACCAGCTGGCCGAGGTCGACCGTGCGGTCACCAGGCTGGGGCTCCGGGGGCTCTACTACGCGCACGAGATGTCGCGGCACGGCTATGCGCGCAACGTCGACCATCGCGACTTCGCCCCGTTCTGGGACAAGATCGTCGGCTACAAGCTGCCGGTCTTCCTCGAGCTGTCGTCGACGCCGGGCTACGACAGGGCCAGCTACCTCTCGAACCTGCGCGCGCTCGACGCCCTGCTGCGGCGCCATCCGGCGCACCGCTTCCTGTTCGTCATGGGGCCGTCGGTCGGCTACTTCGCCGCGGACGGGCGCTGGGAGTTCCCCGACGAGGCGCTCGCCACCTTCAAGCGCGACAACCTTCAGCTCGAGATCATGTTCCCGATCTCCTGGGGCGGCGTCTGGGACTATCCCTATCCCGAGGCGCAGGAGCTGATCCGCGGCCTGCGCGACCGGTTCGGCGCGGCGAAGCTGCTGTGGGGCTCCGACATGCCGAACGTGGAGCGGTTCTGCACCTACCGCCAGTGCGTCGACTACGTGCGCCGGCACTGCCCGTTCCTGAGCGCGGCGGAGAAGGACCGGATCCTCGGCGACAACGCCGCCGAGCTGATCGGGCTCGAGCGTCGGGCGGGTGCGGCGGCGTGAGCACGCGCATCGGCATCGACATCGGCGGCACCTTCACCGATCTCGTCTTCCTCACGCCCGAGGGCCGCGTCGAGCGTGCCAAGGTGCTGTCGACGCCCGAGGACTACAGCCTGGGCATCGCCGCGGGCCTCCAATCCAGCATCGCGGCGGGCGCGCTCCGGACGGACGCCATCGAGCAGGTCATGCACGGCACCACCGTCGCGACCAATGCCATCCTTGAGGGCAAGGGCGCACGGGTCGCGCTGATCACGACCGCGGGCTTCCGCGACATCCTCGAGATCAGGCGCCTGCGCATGCCGGTGCTCTACGACATACGCTGGCGCAAGCCGCCGGCGCTGGTGCCGCGCCGGCTGCGCTTCGAAGTGGCGGAGCGCATCGACCATGCCGGCGCGGTCGAGCGGGCCCTGGACGAGGACGATGCGCGCCGCGTGATCGCCCGCGTGCTGGACGCCGGGGCGGACGCGATCGCCATCTGCCTGTTGAACGCCTATGCCAACGGCGCGCACGAGCGGCGCCTGCGCGAGCTGGTGCGCGAGCGCGACGCGGCGATGCCGGTGACGCTGTCGAGCGAGCTGCTGCCCGAGATCAAGGAGTACGAGCGCACCAGCACCACGGTCGTGAACGCCTACGTGCTGCCGGTGGTGCGGCACTACCTTGGCCGGCTGGAGCGGCAGCTCGCGGCACGGTCGATCGCCCGCAAGCTCACCATCATGCAGTCGAGCGGCGGCGCGATGAGCGCGGCCGCGGCGGCGGAGCGCCCGATCCATATCATCGAGTCCGGCCCGGCCGCCGGCGTGGTTGGCGCGGCGGAGCTGGCGCGCCGCCTGGGCGACCTGAGCCTGCTCAGCTTCGACATGGGGGGCACGACGGCGAAGGCGGCCCTGGTCGACCGCGGCCAGTTCCTGCGCGTCGGCGCGCTCGAGGTCGGCGGCGGCATCAACGTCGCCGGACGACTCCTGAGCGGCGGCGGCTATCACGTCCGCGCCCCGGCGATCGACATCGCCGAGGTCGGCGCGGGCGGCGGCAGCCTGGTGCGGCTGGACGCCGGCGGGGGTCTGAAGGTCGGACCCGACAG
>CAZLBB010000141.1:0-14496 GCA_964557415.1 uncultured Rhodospirillaceae bacterium | reverse complement strand
GTCGAGCGCCTGCTCGCGCCGCTGGCGCCGCACGCCGCGCTCGTCACCGCGATCGACGGCGATCCGGCGACGCTCGCCTGGCTGGGCGCGGTCGGCCCGCACCGCGTCGAGACGCTCGGCATCGACCGCTTCGGCCAGTCCGGCGACGTGCCGGACATCTACCGCTACTACGGGCTCGACGCCGAGGCGATCCTCGATGCCGCGGCGGCGGCGTGCCTCGGCGGGCGGCGGATCGAAGGGGCCGCCTGAAGCGGTCCGCGGCCCGGCGGCGCGGTCGTCCGCCGGCGGATGCCGCGACGGACCGCCGGGTTCGCTAAGCCGCCCTGCGGCAGGCAGCCGGCAACCGGTCGAGGGCGCCGATCAGGTCGTCGACGATATCGTCCACGGTCTCCAGGCCGACCGAGAGCCGGACCAGGCCGTCGGATATGTCGTGCGCGGCGCGCTCCGCGGCCGTGTAGACCGAATGCGTCATGCTGGCGGGGTGCTGGATCAGCGAGTCGCAGTCGCCCAGGCTGACCGCGCGACGCACCAGCGTCAGCGCGTTCATCATGGCGACGCCGGCCGCCATGCCGCCCTTGAGCTCGAAGGCGATCATGCCGCCGAACTGGCGCATCTGCCGCCGCGCGAGGGCGTGCTGGGGGAAGCTCTCCAGGCCGGGATAGTGCACCTCGGCCACGGCGGGATGCGCGGCCAGCGCGCGCGCCACGGTCATCGCGCTCGCGCAATGGCGATCCATGCGCAGCTCCAGCGTCTTCATGCCGCGCATCACCTGGTACGCGGTCATCGGGGCCATGACGGCGCCGGTCATGTCCTTCAGCCCCTCGACGCGCACCGCGTGCATCGTCTCGGCGCGTCCGGCAGCCAGGCCCGCGATGAGGTCGCCGTGCCCGCCGAGATACTTCGTCGCGGAATGCACGACGATGTCGGCGCCGAGCTCGATCGGCCGCGTGAGATAGGGCGTCGCGTAGGTGTTGTCGACCACGGTCGTGGCGCCATGCGCACGCGCGATCGCGGAGACCGCCTGGATGTCCACCAGCCGCATGTTGGGATTGGCCGGCGTCTCGAAATAGACCACGCGCGTCCGGGGGCCGATGGCGCGCGCCAGATTGGCGGGATCGCGCATGTCGACGTGACGCAGCGACACGCCGAACTTCGTCAGGCCGCTGCGCATGAACGCGAAGGTGCACCCGTACAGGGTCTTGTCCACGATCAGTTCGTCGCCTGCCTTCAGCAGGGTCCACAGCACCGAGGTGATCGCCCCCATGCCCGAGGCGAAGGCGACCGCGGCCTCGGCGCTTTCCAGCCCCGCGAAGCGCCGTTCCAGCAGGTCGAGCGTCGGATTGGAGATGCGCGAATACACGTGGCCGGGAATCTCGCCCGTGAACATCGCCGCGCCTTGCTCGGCGCTGTCGAAGACGAAGGTGGAGGTCATGTAGACCGGGGGCACGAGCGCGCCGGCCCCTCGTCCGGCGTCATGGAAGTCGTGCCCGTCGTGGATGGCGCGGGTGGCGAAGCCGGGGAGGCGGGTGGGAGTCATGGCGGCACCTCGCTTGGGTCGTGCAGTGCTCAAGTCAACCTGTTGACATGATGCAACATGTCGCCTGGAATCTGCTTGCGTATAATGCCCGTAGTTCCTTAACACTTGGTAGAGTCTGCCAACGGAGCGGAGCGTGGATCGCATCGACCGCCGCATCGTGCGCGAGCTGCAGGCCGACGGCCGGCTTACCAACCAGGAGCTGGCGGAACGCGTGAATTTGTCGCCCTCGCCGTGCCTCCGGCGCGTGCGCCTGCTGGAGGAGGCCGGGGTGATCCGCGGCTATACGGCGATCGTGGACCAGGAGAAGGTCGGCTTGCCGGTCAACGCCTTCGTCAGCGTGCGGCTGGAGCGCCCCAGCCCCGAGGCCATGCGCAGTTTCGAGGAGCGCATCCAGCGCTTCGACGAGATCCAAGAATGCTATCTGATGACCGGCACGCGCGACTACCTCCTGCACGTCGTCAGCCAGAGCCTCAAGACCTACGAGCAGTTCGTGCGCGAGCAGCTGACGCAGATCCCCGGCATCGGGGCGATCGAAACCAGCTTCGCGTTCGGCCGCGTCAAGCGGATCAACCGCTATCCAGCCGTCGCCGAGGCCGGCGAGCACGCGGGACCACGAATGCCCGATACGCGGTCGCAATGACCGCGATCTTGGCCCGTTCCGCCGCTTCGGCGGGCCGAGGAGCCGGGCGGGACCCGATCGGCTGCCGCCGGCGGGCACCGCGCAGGACTTCGGCGCAAGCAGGTGCCGGCGCGGAACCGTGGGTCGGCAAGCTCCGGGACGGCAGTTTCTTAATATCCCATGGATGAAATAATATTTGCACGGGGATTAAGGCAATCCGTGCCGCGCGCGGGGTAGACTGAGGCGTCTGACGTCCGGACAAGCTGGGACCGTCGCCGCCATGGACAGGGAAACCGCCGAGACCCAAGGCAAGCTGCGCCGGCCCAAGTCGCTGACCGAGATGGCCGCGGACGAACTGCGCGCGCGCATCCTCGACGGGCATTTCCAGCTCGGCATGGCGTTGTCGGAGAACGCGCTGGCGGCCGAGCTCGGCATCAGCAAGACGCCGGTGCGCGAGGCGCTGCTGCAGCTCAAGCTCGAAGGCCTGGTCGATATCCATCCGCAGCGCGGCTCCTTCGTGTTCCAGCTCGCGGCCGAGCAGGTGATCGCGATCACGGAGCTGCGCGAGATCCTCGAGCTCGCGGCCCTCCACCTGGCGATGTCGCGCAGCCGCGCCGCGCTGGCCGCGGCGGTGACGCGCTGCTTCGAGGACATGCGCCGGGCCCACCAGGCCAACGACATCGCCGAGTACCGGCGCCAGGACCGCCTGCTGCACGATGCCATCATCGAGAGTGCCGGCAACGAGTACATACGCGCGGCCTATGCCGGCGTGTCGTTCCGGGTGCAGGCGCTGCGCGGGCGTCTGACACGCGAGCATGCGCTCAACGAGGCATCGTTCCACGAGCACCGCCGGATCGTCGAGCGGATCGTGGCCGGCGACGAGGCGGCGGTGCGCCGCCTGCTGGGGCGGCACATCAACAACACCAAGCAGACCTATCTCGACGTGCTCGCGGGACTGCCGCCGATTCCGCTCGGCCGGGGCTTCACCCGCCCGAGTAAGTGGCGGGCGGTGTAGGCCGCGGCATCGAGCGCGCCGACCGGGCTTGCCGGTCCGGCTTCGCGACAGCCTCCATTGACTCCGGCACGTCCTAGCCTCGATGATCGCGGCATCAAGGCGCGCGGCGCCTTCGAGGGGACAAAGCGGGGAGACTGAAGATGCTAGAGCGGATTCGGATCGGCCGGCGCGCGGCATTGCTGGCGGGCGCGGCCGTCGCCGTGCTGGGCATGGCGGGCGAGGCCTCGGCGCAGACGCCGAAAGACACGATCGTCATGGCGAAGCAGATCGACGACATCATCTCGATGGATCCGGGGGAGTCGTTCGAGTTCTCCGGCAGCGAGGCGGTCACCAACATGTACGACCGCCTGATCCGCTTCGACCTGACCGACGTCAGCAAGCTCTATGGCAGCCTGGCCGAAAGCTGGGGCGTCGCGGCCGACGGCAAGACCTACACGTTCAAGCTGAAGTCGGGGATCAAGTTCCATTCCGGCAACCCGCTGACCGCGGCCGATGCGGCCTATTCGCTGCAGCGCGCGGTGGTCCTCAACAAGTCGCCGGGCTTCATCCTGACGCAGTTCGGCTTCACCAAGGACAACGTCAAGGACCGCATCAAGGCGTCCGACGCGACCACGCTGACCATCGTCGTCGACAAGCCGTTCGCGCCGACCTTCTTCTACTACTGCCTGACCGCCACCGTCGCCTCGGTGATCGATTCCAAGCTGGCGATGAAGAACGAGAAGGACGGCGACTTCGGCAATGCGTGGATGAAGGCCAATTCGGCCGGATCGGGCCCGTACAAGCTGCAGTCCTGGAAGGCGAGCGAGTCCTACACGATGACGGCGAACGACGGCTGGTTCCGCGGCAAGCCCGCGAACAAGCGCGTCGTCGTGCGCCACGTGGCCGAGCCGGCCTCGCAGCGCCTGCTGCTCGAGAAGGGCGACGTCGACTACGCGCGCAACCTGACCAAGGACCAGATCGAGGCGGTGCGCAAGAACGCCAACGTCGTCGTGGAGATGGGGCGCAAGGGCTCGATCCTCTATCTCGGCCTCAACCAGAAGAACGCGAACCTGAAGAAGCCCGAGGTGCGCGAGGCGCTGAAGTGGCTGACCGACTACGACGCGATCGAGGCCAACATCGTCAAGAGCGCCTATGTGCCGCACCAGTCCTTCCTGCCGCAGGGCTTCCTCGGCGCGCTCGGCGACCGTCCCTACAAGTACGACCTGGCGAAGGGCAAGGCGCTCCTCGCCAAGGCGGGCTTGGCCGACGGGTTCTCGGTCACGATGGACACGCGCAACAACTCGCCGATCATCGACATCGCCCAGGCGCTGCAGGCGCAATGGGCCAAGGCCGGCGTCAAGCTCGAGATCATCCCGGGCGACGGCAAGCAGACGCTGACCAAGTACCGCGCCCGCAACCACGACATCTACATCGGCCAGTGGGGCCCGGATTACCAGGACCCGCACACCAACGCCGAGACCTTCGCGATGAATGAGGACAACACCGACAACGCGAAATCGAAGACGCTGGCCTGGCGCAACGCCTGGGACATCCCGGAGATGACCAAGAAGACGGCGTCGCTGGTGCTGGAGCAGGACGCCAAGAAGCGCGAGGCCGGCTATGTCGAGATCCAGAAGGAGCACCAGAAGGTGTCGCCCTTCGTGATTATGTTCCAGCAGATCGAGGTGACGGCCCGCACCAAGGGCGTCGACGGCTTCATCATCGGGCCGAGCTTCGACAACAACTTCTATTACAACATCTCGAAGAAGTGACGTTGAACGATCCTCTTCTCCGCCCCCCCTCCCCCTAACCCCCTCCCGCAAGGGGAGGGGGGACGGAATTCAGCATGACCGCCGCCGCTTCCCTGCGTTTCACGTCGTCCGCGCTGCGCCTGCTGGCGACGGTGGTGTTGACATTCCTCGGTCTGCTGCTGGTCACGTTCCTGATCGGGCGCGTGGTGCCGATCGATCCGGTGCTGGCGGCGGTGGGCGACCGGGCGCCGGCCGAGGTCTACGAGCGCGTCAGGCTGGAGCTGGGGCTCGACCGGCCGCTCTACGAGCAGTTCGCGCTCTACGTGCTCAAGGCCGTGCAGGGCGACTTCGGCAACTCGGTCCTCACGTCGAACCGGGTGATCGACGACATCAAGCGCGTCTTCCCGGCGACGCTCGAGCTTGCCACCGTGGCCACGTTCCTCGGTGTTGCGCTCGGCATTCCGGCGGGCGTGATCGCGGCCGTGCACCAGGACCGCTGGCAGGACCAGGTGGTGCGCGTGCTCGGGCTCATGGGTTACTCGATCCCGGTGTTCTGGCTGGGGCTGATGGGGCTTCTGCTGTTCTACGCCAATCTCGGCTGGGTCGCCGGTCCGGGGCGCCAGGGCGTGGCGTTCGAGGACCTGGTCGAGCCGATCACCGGGGTGATCCTGATCGACAGCGCGGTGCAGGGCGAATGGGAGGTGTTCGCCGACGCCTTCCGCCACGTGATCCTGCCGGCGGCGGTGCTGGGATACTTCTCGCTCGCCTATATCAGCCGCATGACGCGCAGCTTCATGATCGAGCAGCTGCGCCAGGAATACATCGTCACGGCGCGCATCAAGGGGCTGAGTGAGCGGCGCGTGGTCTGGCGCCACGCGCTGGGCAACGTCATGGTGCCGCTGCTCACCGTGATCGCGCTGTCCTATGCCAACCTGCTCGAGGGCTCGGTGCTGACGGAAACCGTCTTCGCCTGGCCCGGCCTCGGCCAGTACATCACCAATTCGCTGCTCAGCGCCGACATGAACGCGGTGCTCGGCGGCACGATCATGGTCGGCGTCATCTTCATCGGCATCAACCTTTTGACCGACGTGCTCTACCGGCTCGTCGACCCGAGAGCGCGATGACCGCGCCGGCGCAGATCGGGGCACCAGGCTGGCGCGGCTGGCTCTTGGCCTCGGAGCCGCATTCGCGCGCCCAGGCGCGGCTGGGCCAGGCCTATCTCGGCTGGCTCGCCTTCCGGCGCAATCCGCTGGCGCTGGTCGGGCTCGCCATCATCCTGGCGCTGCTCGCGGTCGCCGCCCTGGCGCCGCTGATCGCCGGCCATTCACCCTTCGCGCAGGAGCTGGCCGACCGGCTGAAGCCGCCCGACGCCGAGCACTGGTTCGGCACGGACGAGCTGGGCCGCGACATCTTCGCGCGCATCGTGTGGGGCGCGCGCATCACGCTGACGATCGTCGCGCTGGTGGTGGTCATGGTGGCGCCGGTCGGGCTCGTGGTCGGCACCGTCGCCGGCTATTTCGGCGGCTGGTTCGACGTCGTGCTGATGCGCGTGACCGACATCTTCCTCGCCTTTCCGCGGCTGATCTTGGCGCTCGCCTTCGTCGCCGCGCTGGGACCGGGCATCGAGAACGCGGTCATCGCCATCGCGCTCACGGCCTGGCCGCCCTATGCCCGCATCGCGCGGGCCGAGACGCTGACGATCCGCGGCGCCGACTTCATCGCCGCCGCGCGCATGACCGGCGCCTCGCCGGCGCGCGTCGTGTTCGGGCACGTCATCCCGCTCTGCACCTCGTCGTTGATCGTGCGCATCACGCTCGACATGGCGGGCATCATCCTGACGGCGGCGGGTCTCGGCTTCTTGGGCCTCGGCGCGCAGCCGCCCTCGCCGGAATGGGGCGCCATGATCTCCAGCGGCCGCAAGTTCCTGCTCGACCAGTGGTGGGTGGCGACGATTCCCGGCATCGCGATCTGCGTCGTCAGCCTGGGCTTCAACCTGCTGGGCGACGGGCTGCGCGACGTCTTGGACCCGAAACAGCAATGACCGTGGCGGAGCCGCTGCTGACGGTCGAGGACCTGCGCGTCGAATACGAGACGCGCAAGGGTCTGGTGCGGGCGGTGCGCGGCGTCACCTTCACCGTCGGGCGCGAGAAGGTCGGCATCGTCGGC
The DNA here is from genome assembly GCA_964557415.1 of uncultured Rhodospirillaceae bacterium. Classification (GTDB taxonomy): domain Bacteria; phylum Pseudomonadota; class Alphaproteobacteria; order JAEULC01; family JAEULC01; genus JAEULC01. Next base: position 7,429 of record CAZLBB010000141.1, on the reverse strand, counting down.
GAGTCGGGCTCGGGCAAGTCGCAGACCGGGCGCGCGATCCTGCGCCTGATTCCGCCGACCGGCCGCCTCACGGCGAAGCGGCTGCGCTTCGAAGAGGTCGACCTGCTGGCCGCCGACGAGCGCACGATGCGCGACGTGCGCGGCAAGCGCATCGCCATGGTGCTGCAGGACCCGAAATTCTCGCTCAACCCCGTGATGACCGTCGGCAGGCAGATCGCCGAGGCCTATCGCGCGCATGCCGGCATGACCAAGGCGGCGGCGCGGCAGAAGGCGCTCGACATGCTGGCGGCGGTGCGCATGCGCGAGCCCCAGCGCGTCTACGATTCCTATCCGCACGAGCTCAGCGGCGGGATGGGCCAGCGCGCCATGATCGCCATGATGCTGGGCACCGATCCCGACCTGCTGATCGCCGACGAGCCGACCTCGGCGCTCGACGTCACGGTGCAGATGCAGGTGCTGGCGATCCTCGACGACCTGGTGACCGGGCGCGGAATGGGGCTGATCTTCATCAGCCACGACCTCAATCTCGTCGCCTCGTTCTGCGACCGCGTGCTGGTGATGTATGCCGGCCGCATCGTCGAAGAGCTGCGCGCGAGCGAGCTGGAACAGGCGAAGCATCCCTACACGCAGGGCCTGCTCGCCGCGCTGCCGCGCATCGACCAGCCGAAGCACGAGCTGGCCGTGCTGCGCCGCGACCCGGCCTGGGCTGAGGAGCCCGCGGCGTGACCGCGGCCGTGCGCCGCCGCGGCGGGTTGCCCGAGGCCGTGCCGGGCGCAACGGCTTCGATGCTGGTGGTCCAGGATCTGGACGTGCGCTTCGACGCCGTGCATGCGGTGCGCGGCGTGTCGTTCAGCGTGGCGCCCGGGGAGTCTTTCGGCATTGTCGGCGAATCCGGCTCGGGCAAGTCGACCGTGCTGCGCGCGGTCGCGGGCTTGAATCCGGACTGGAGCGGTGCGATCCGCGTCGCCGGCGACGCCGTCGGCCCGCGCCGGGCGCGCGGCTTCTACAAGCGCGTGCAGATGGTGTTCCAGGACCCGTACGGCAGCCTGCATCCGCGCCACACGGTCGACCGGGTGCTGGCCGAGCCGCTGGCGATCCACGGGCTCGGCGACGCCGAGGCGCGCATCGAGCGCGTGCTCAAGGATGTCGGGCTCGGGTCCGCCTTCCGCTTCCGCTACCCGCACCAGCTCTCGGGCGGGCAGCGGCAGCGCGTCGCGGTCGCGCGCGCCCTGATCCTGGAGCCGAGCCTGCTGCTGCTCGACGAGCCGACCTCGGCGCTCGACGTGTCGGTGCAGGCCGAGATCCTCAACCTGCTCAGCCGCCTGCGCGCCGAGCACGGCCTCACCTTCGTGCTGGTGACGCACAACCTCGCCGTCGTCGCGCATATGTGCGAGCGCCTGGCGGTCATGAACGAGGGCCGCGTCGTCGAGGAGCTGACCATCGACCAGCTGCGCGCCGCCGAGCCGCGCGAGCCCTACACGCGCCAGCTCCTGCGCGCCTCGCTCGGCTACGACCGCGAGGCGGCCAGGCGGCTGGAGACGTTCGACTGAGAAGACCCTCGCCCAGCGAAGCGGGGAGAGGGAGGGGCCCAAGCGCGAAGCGCTTGGGAGGGTGAGGGCGCGGCTCGGAGTGTCCGGCATGCGCGCCGAGTCTGCCGGAGACACCGGCCTGGCCCTCACCCGCGTCGCTTCGCTCCGCACCCGCTCCCGCGCTGTGCGCGGGCGAGGGTTAAACCGCCGCCGCCGCCGTCGCCACGGCCGTCTCGACCGCGCGCAGCATGGTGGCGAGCGACATCGACGGCACCTGCTCGGGCTGGTGCTTGGCGTGCGGGGCGGCGAGCAGGGCGGCGACCTGCTCCGGCATGTAGGGCAGGTGCAGGAAGCCGAAGCGCGTCTCGAGCTCGCGCTTCTGGATCAGGTCGGCCAGGAGGTAGATGCAGGCGTTGCACAGATAGGTGCCGGCCGTGTTCGACAGGCGTGCGGGAATGCCGGCCTGCAGCAGCGCCTCGCGGATGGCGCGGTTGGGCAGCGTGGTGGCGAACGACGGCGGGCCGTCCGGCACGATGGCGCGATCGACGATCTTCTCGCCGTCGTTGTCGGCGAGCGGGAAGTCGGCGAGGTTCACGCCGTAGCGCTCGATCCGCACCATGGATTCGCCGTTGGCGAGGCCCAGCGCGACGACGATCCGGGGCGGCGTTTCCTCGAAGGCGCGGGCGAGGGCGTCGCCGATCGCGCGCATCGACACCGGCAGCACGCGCCCCGTGACCTTCAGGCCCGCGATGGTGCGCCCGTCCAGCACGCGCGCGACCTCGCGCGACGGGTTGCGGTCGCTGCTGCCGAACGGCTCGAAGCCGGTGACCAGCACATCCATGAGCGGTTCCTTTGCTCACCAGCGCCAGTAGCGCCACGCATAGACGAGGGCGAGCCCGGCGCCGACCACGATCACGATCCATCTTAGCAGCCCGGTCGGCAGGACGCGCACCAGCTTGCCGCCGAGGAAGCCGCCGACCAGGGCGCCGGCCATGACGGCAAGCGCCGGCGGCCAGGGCACGCTGCCCTGCCACACGAAGATCGCCATCGCCACCACGCTGACCAGGCTGGCCAGGATGTTCTTGACCGCGTTGATGGCGCGGAAGGTGCCGCCTTGGCCGAGCGACAGGATCGCCAGCAGCATGACCCCCATCGCGGCGCCGAAATAGCCGCCATAGACCGCGACCGGCGCGTAGAGCGCAAGCCGCGCCAGGTCGCCGGAGCGGCCCGTATCGGCAATCACGTTGGCGCGCGAAGCCGCCCAGCGCTTGATGTGCTCGGAGAAGGCGAACATCGCCGTGGCGCCGCCGATCAGCGCCGGGACCATGACGGTGAAGGCGGCGTTCGACGTCTGCAGCAGCAGGATGGCGCCGGTCGTGCTGCCAAGGACGGAAACCACGACCAGGCCGAGGAAGGCCCGGCTCCACGGCGGGATGCTCTCGCGGTCGGCGATCGCGGCCGCCAGGTTGCTGGGCGTGAGCGCGACGGTGCTCGACGCATTCGCGAGCACCGGCGGCAGGCCAGCGGCCAGAAGGGCAGGGAAGGTGATCAGCGACGATCCCCCGACGATCGCCGTGATGACGCCGCCGGCCAGCCCGGCACCGGCCAGCAGCAGGATGAAGGCGGTCTCCACTTGCGCGTCAGGACCAGGCGCGGCGCAGCCGGTCGCGGTTCAATGACAGCCATTGCAGCGCGACGATCGCGGTCGCGTTCTCGACCCGGCCCTGGCCCATGAGACCGATGGCCTCGTCCGACGGCATCACCAGCACGCGGATGTCCTCATGCTCCTCGGGCAGGCCGTGGATGCCGCCGGCCGCGGCGAGCTCCGCCTTGCCGCAATAGAGCGCGCAGGTCTCGGACGAGCCGCCCGGCGTGGCGAGGAAGTCGTACATCAGCTCGAGCGCGCCGACCTCGACGCCGGCTTCCTCGACGACCTCGCGCCGCACGACCTCCTCGGCCGTCTCGTTCTCCTCGATGATGCCGGCCGGCACCTCGATCACCCAGGGACCGCGGCCGGCCGACAGCGCGCCGACGCGGAACTGCTCGACCAGCAGCACCAGGTCGCGGCCGGGATCGTAGGGCAGCACGGCGGCGGCATGGCCGCGCTCGAACACCTCGCGCATCACCTCGCCCGACCAGCCGCCGGCGAACAGGCGGTGGCGCACGCGGTAGCGGTCGATGCGGAAATAGGCCTGGAACAGCGTCTTGCGCTCGACGATCTCGACGTCGGCAGCGGTGAAGGGGGCGGCGGTGAAGGGGGCGGCAGTCTGCCTCTGGTCGGTCATTTGTCCTCGGATGTCGCGGCGGTGCGGGTCGTCTGCGGCCGGCTGGCGATCTCGCGCACCAGCTTGTTGAGGATCGCGCGGCCGAAATCCTTGTAGTCCCTGGCGATCTCGACGAAGGCGCCCGGGCCGCCGATCACCGCCTGCTCGTAGTGCCGGTCGAGCGCCTGGCCGCCGGTGCCGCTGACCGTGCCGCCCTTGTAGATCGCCAGCGCGTTGACGGTGATGCCCGCGGCGACGGCGCGGTCGCGCGCGACCGGCGCCGGCACGATGCTGCGCAGGTCCGGCCCGTCGCCCGACAGGTCGATCACCTTCTCGTCGGCGCGGATCGGCGATGCCTTGATCATGTCGGTCGCGTGCATCAGCGCATCGCCGATCGCGTTGTAGCTCTGCATGCCGCGCGGCTGCGCCAGCAGGCGGTCGGCCCAGGCGCCGGCCGAGGCGCGGTCCTTGATCACCGCCCAGTCGAGCACGGTCTTGGGCGCGCCCGGCGTGCCCCATTCGACGAATGCAATGGCGATGGCGCCGCGCCGGCCCGAGCCGATGGCGCCGAGCACGCGCTCGTCCGTCATCGCGTCGGCATAGCCCCGGCGCTGCAGGTGGAACTCCTCCTCGTCGATGCTGCCCGAGCCGTCGACGCAGAGCACGAGCAGCAGGTCGACCTCCTGCGCCCGGGCGGCGCCCGGCGGCAGCAGGAGCGAGATCAAGAAAAGCACGCACGTCCAGTGACGCAATCGCAGCATCGGCTTCCCCTTTCCGGCCGGCGCATCATAGCCGGTCGCCGTCGTGCCGTCGTCCTGTGTCGGTCGTCACGCGCGCCGTGACAGCGGTCACTTTGCAAGCAGGATCAATCAATTGGAGGTGATGCGCTTCACAGCGCCGGGGCACGGGAAGGCGCATCCTCGCGGACATGAAGCAACGCCCATCGCGGTTGCCAGCCGATCGCCGAACGAGGAGAAGACCCATGCGCAAGATCATCACCAGCCTCGCCATCGCCGCCGTTCTCGCCGTCGCCGGGACCGGCCTCGCCTCCAACGCCGCCTACGCGGGCGGCGGCGGCGGCAAGCATCACCACCACAAGCACCACCACCACAAGCATCACGGGCATCATCACGGCTACTGGGGCTGGGGCCTGGGCGGCTTCGGCGCCGGCCTGGCGGTGGGTCTCGCCGCCAATGCCTATTCGCAGCCGCAGCCGCAGGTGCAGTACGTGCCGACGCCGGTCTATCCGCCGCAGCCGGCCTATGTCTACGACCCGTACACGGGCCAGTATCAGCCGGTCGCCCCGGCCTACTACACCCCGGCGCCGGTGACGATCGTCCCGTAACACGCGCCCGAAGCGGACCGATGGCGGCGCGGCCCGGCAGGGCCGCGCCGCTCGCGTTTGCGGTGGATGCGGATCGATCGGGCTAGAATGGGGCTTTCGGCGAAGGGAGGTCGGCATGGCGGAGAATCAAGGGGTGCTGGTGCGCGAGACCGGCATGGGACGATTCGCGCAGGAGATCAGGACCGGGCGGCACCTGCTCGTGGCCGACGAGCCGGTGGCGCTCGGCGGCGGCGGCAGCGGGCCCGGGCCCTACGAGTATCTGCTGGCGGCGCTCGGCGCCTGTACCTCGATGACGATCCGCATGTATGCCGCGCGCAAGAGCTGGCCGCTGCAGCGCGTCGCGGTCCTGCTGCGCCACGCGCGCATCCACGCCGAGGACTGCGCCGAGTGCGAGACCAAGACCGGCATGGTCGACCGCATCGAGCGCGACATCACGCTGGAAGGCGAGCTGTCGGCCGAGCAGCGCGCACGGCTGATGGAGATCGCCGACAAGTGCCCGGTGCACCGCACCCTGACCGCGGAGATCAGCATCAAGACGCGCGAGGTGCAGGCGGCGTAAGCGGCTATCGCTGCGTCACCACCACGGCGACGGCCAGCACGATGACGCCCATCGCCGCCAGCGTGGCGGCGTCGATCGTCTCGCCGGCCACGGCCCAGCCGATCAGCACGGCGACGATCGGGTTGATGAAGGCGTAGGTGGCGACGCGCGTCGGCGCCACGACGCCGATCAGCCAGGCATAGGCCATGAACCCGATCAGCGAGCCGAACACGATCAGGTAGCCGAGGCCGAGCCAGGCGTCCGTCGGCACGGCCGGCGGGTCGAAGTCGCTCCAGGCGCCGATCAGCGTTCCTACCAGCAGCAGCGCCGCTCCGCCGAAGATCAGCTGGGCCGCGGCGATGTGGATCGGCGAGCGCGGCAGGTCGAGCGTGCGCGCCAGCACCGTGCCGATGCACCAGGCCAGTCCGGCGGCCAGCATCAGTGCCGCGTCGATCGGCGCGATGCTCTCCGCCGGCAAGCCCTGGCGCGCGATGATCAAGCCGCCGACGCCGGCGAAGCCGAGCGTCACGCCCGAGATCGTGCGCAGGCCGGGCCGGCGCGCGGGGTGGGCGGCCCACCAGACCAAGGGCATCATCAGCGGGATCGCCGCCATGAACAGCGCGGCGATGCCCGAGGGAACGTTCTTCTGCGCCGTCGCCAGCAGTCCCTGGTTCCCGGCGAAATAGAACACACCGGTGATCGCGAGGTTGCGCCATTGCAGCGGCGTCGCGCGAGCCTGCCGCCGCGCGGCCGCCAGCAGATAGAGGATCGCGCCGGCGCCGAAGCAGCGCCCGGCCGCCAGCAGTGCCGGCGGGATGTCCTGGACCGCAATGCGCATCGCCAGGAAAGTCGAGCCCCAGATGATGTAGACCGCGAAGAAGGCGGCGAAGAGGAGCAGCGGGTTCGGTCGGTCGGTCATGGGGCCTATGGCCGGCGCGCGACGACGAAACGATGCGAGGTCGCCTCGACTCGAAAGCTCGTGAATGGGCTGACCCCGCCGCTCGGGGCGCATGCCGTTCGGTCCCCCCTTTCCCTGATCCCGTCCCGCCAGGGGAGGGGGGACCGGAATGGTCCCGCGGCGTCGCCGGCTACCCGCCTCACGCCGCGATCGGCTCGGCCTTGCGTCGGGCCACGTAGGCCTTGAGCGCCTCGTCGGTGCCGGGATCGAGCGGCGGCGGCTCGTAGCTCGCCAGCAGCTCCTTGTAGATCGCGTTGGCGCGGTCGAGCGCGGTCTTGGCTCCGTCCAGCCGCCAAGTCTCGAAGTTGCGCCAGTCCGACACGATCGGGCTGTAGAAGGCCGTCTCGTAGCGCGCCAGCGTGTGCTGCGCGCCGAAATAGTGGCCGCCGGGGCCGACCTCGGCCATGGCGTCGATGCCCATGGTCTCCTCGGTCACCTCGATCGGCTGCAGGAACTCGGCCATCATCTGCAGGATCTCGGCGTCGACCACCATCTTCTCGAACGAGGCGACCAGCCCGCCCTCCATCCAGCCGGCCGCGTGCATCACCAGGTTGGCGTGGCCCATCACGGCCGACCAGACCGACATCTCGGACTCGTAGGCGGCCTGCGCGTCGACGACGGTGCAGGCGTTGGCGTTGCTCGAACGGTAGGGGATGCCGTAGCGCCGCGCGAGCTGGCCGCCGGCGAGCGCCGCGCGCGCGTATTCGGGCGTGCCGAAGGCGGGCGCGCCCGACTTCATGTCGACGTTCGAGGTGAAGCCGCCGAACATGACCGGCGCCCCCGCCCGGATCATCT
>CAZLBB010000140.1:0-14586 GCA_964557415.1 uncultured Rhodospirillaceae bacterium | reverse complement strand
CAAGGGGAGGGGGGACCAATTAGGCGTCACCGCGGCGCGGCGGCGCGGCGCAGGCGGTCGTTGATGGCGCGGCCGATTCCGTGCTCGGGCACCGCCATCGCGGCGATGGCGCGGGCGCCCGAGGCATCGAGGCGGCGCAGGTAGTCGAACAGGTGCGCCGCCGCCTCCTCGACGTCGCCGCGCGGGCTCAGGTTCAGCGTCGCGCGCGCGCCCGCCGGCGCGCCGGGGCCGAAGGCGAGCAGCGCCTCGTCGGGCGCGACGTCCCTGGCGTCCAGGCGCAGCGGCAATTGCGGCGCGTAGTGGCTCTCCAGCATGCCGGGCGACTTGAGCGGCCCGCCGCTGCGCGGACGCACGAGCGGGCCTATCAGCCGCGTGATCGGTTCCTCCGGCACGCCGCCCGGGCGCAGCAGCACCGCAGACGCGCCGGTCAGGTCGACGACGGTCGACTCGACGCCGACCGGGCAGGGGCCGCCGTCGAGCACCAGGGCGACGCGGTCGCCCAGGCCCTCGACGACGTGCGCGGCGGTGGTCGGGCTCAAGCGCCCGCTCGGGTTGGCGCTGGGCGCGGCGAGCGGCAGGCCGGCGGCGCGGATCACCGCGCGCGCCACGTCGTGCGCCGGCATCCTGACCGCCAGCGTGTCGAGCCCGGCCGAGCACAGCAGCGACACGCCGCCGTCGGCCCGGCGCGGCAGCACCAGGGTCAGCGGCCCGGGCCAGAACGCCGCCGCCAGGCGGTGGGCGCGCGCGTCGAACACGGCGAGGCGCTCGGCCGCCGCGAGCCGCGCCACGTGCACGATGAGCGGATTGAACCGCGGCCGGTCCTTGGCGGCGAAGATGGCGGCGACCGCGCGGTCCGAGCCGGCGTCGCCGGCCAGCCCGTAGACCGTTTCGGTCGGCAGCCCGACCAGCTCGCCCCGGCGCAGCGCTTCGGCGGCGCGGGCGATGCCGGCTGCGTCGGGGGCAAGGATCGGGGCGCGGTTCATGCCGGCAGGCTTCTGCCCGAGCGCGCGCGCCGATGCAAGGAGGCGGGGCGCAAGCCGCGCGCCGCCTGTGATATAAAGGAGCACGGAAATCCGGCGACGGGGGCGTCGATGGTCGCCAAGGTGTTCACGATCGCGCAGCAGAAGGGCGGGGCGGGCAAGACGACGCTGGCCTGCCACCTGGCCGTGGCGCTCGCCAACGGGGCCGGCAGGGCGGGCGCGCAGAAATCCGGCCCGGCCAGGTCCAACGGTGCCAAGGTCGCGGTGGTCGACATCGACCCGCAGCAGAGCCTCGCGGCCTGGCACGCGCTGCGCGAGCGGGAGATGGGCAAGGGCAGGACGGGCCTGCAGTTCAGCGCCGTGGCCGGCTGGCGCACCCAGGGCGAGGTCGACCGCCTGAAGCGCGACTGCGACTACGTGGTGATCGATAGCCCGCCGCATGCCGAGACCGAGGCGCGCATCGCCGTGCGCGCCGCCGACCTCGTGATCCTGCCGGTGCAGCCGAGCCCGATGGACCTGTGGGCGATCCGGCCGACGCTCGACCTCGCGGCGCAGGAGAAGCGGCCGGTGCTGCTGGTGTTCAACCGCATGCCGCCGCGCGGCAACCTGGCCGAGGCGATGCTGGCCGAGGCGCGGAAGCTGGGCGTGCCGGTGGCGCGCGCCACGATCGGCAACCGCGTCGGCTTCGCCGAGTCGCTCAATGCCGGCCGCGCCGTCGGCGAGTCGAGCCCCTCGGGCCGCGCCGCGCGCGAGATCGCGGCGCTGGCGCGCGAGGTCCTGCGCGCCGGCGCGGCCTGAGGCCAAGAGAGGGCATGACCGCCGCCGCCGGGACCGAGACGAGGCCGCCGCCCCCGCCGCTCGGCGTCGGCGACCCGGTGCCGTGGTTCACCCTGCCGACGGCGGCCAATCCCGAGTTCAGGTTCCATTCGCTGGCCGGGCTCTACGTCGTGCTGTGCTTCTTCGGCTCGGCCGGCGACGCGGAGCGGCGCGCGCGGCTCGACGCCGTGCTGGCCAACCGCGCGCTGTTCGACGACCGCCGCCTGACCTTCTGCGGCGTCGGCACCGATCCGGCCGACCGCGATCAGGGCCGGTTCGAGGAAGGCCAGGGCGTGCGCTGCTTCTGGGACTTCGAGAACAAGGTCGCGCCGCGCTTCCTGCCGGCGGACGGCGGCGGCGTCACCTACATCCTCGACCCCACCTTGCGCGTGCTCGCCTGCATCCGCTTCGACGAGCCGCGCGGCCACGACCGCGTCGTCGCCGCCATCCTGCGCGGCCTGCCGGCGCCCGAGCGCCATGCCGGCGTGGAGATGCACGCGCCCGTCCTCATCGTGCCGCGCGTGCTCGAGCCCGGCCTCTGCCGCAAGCTGATCGAGCTGTACGAGCGGCACGGCGGCGAGGATTCCGGCTTCATGCGCGAGCAGGACGGCAAGACCGTCTCCGCCATCAACCACGCCTTCAAGCGCCGCCAGGACTACATGATCGAGGACGCGACCCTGCGCGGCGCGCTGATGCGCCGCGTCCACAACCGCCTGGTGCCCGAGATCCTGAAGGCCTTCAACTTCCGCTGCACGCGCATGGAGCGCTACATCGTCGCCTGCTACGATGCCGGGATCGGCGGCTACTTCAAGCCGCACCGCGACAACACCACCAAGGGCACGGCGCACCGCCGCTTCGCCTGCACCATCAACCTCAACGCCGAGGAGTTCGAGGGCGGCGAGCTGCGCTTCCCAGAGTTCGGCCCGCGCACCTACCGCGCGCCGACCGGCGGCGCGGTGGTGTTCTCCTGCTCGCTGATGCACGAGGCCACGCCCGTCACCAAGGGCAAGCGCTACGCCTTCCTGCCGTTCCTCTACGACGACGAGGCCGCGAAGATCCGCGAGGCCAACAACCAGTTCCTCGGCGAAGGCGTCGGCGCCTACCGCAACGCGGCGGAGACGGGGAAGGACGAGCAGCAGGGCGGGTGACACCAGCCCTCGCCCGCCGTTCGGCGGGAGAGGCTCGACGAGGCGCCCTTCGACAGGCTCAGGACCTCGGCGGGGTGAGGGCAACGACGCCGGCGCTGTGCCTGGCGCGGTGGAGTCATCCAAAGAGCGAGAGACCGGCGGCGTGGCGCCCGCGCGCGGTCGCTCCATGGATATCTGGAATTGCCGAAACCATCGATCGGAACAAGGCTGCGGCCATAGGGGAGGCGACGGGAATTTCCGACACGCAGCATGGAACGGGTGTAGGCTGGTTTTGATCGCCCTTCCGGCCGCATACTCTCCTTGGCGCCGCTCGCCAGATGCATCCAATGGGACAAGTCTATGGGCCGCGACGATGCATTGAATTGGTATGACGCCAACGCCGCGGCGCTCGCCCTCCAGTACGAGAGCATCGGATTCGAGTTAGTTCACGATTGGCTGATCGATTTCATTCCCGTCGCGCCCTCGCTCGTACTCGATATCGGCGCGGGAAGCGGGCGCGATGCGGCGTGGCTTGCTGCACGCGGGCACGAAGTGGTCGCTGTGGAACCTGCGGCGAGCCTGCGGGCAGAGGCAATGCGTCTTCATGCCGATTCGCGGATAAGCTGGGTCGACGACCGGCTGCCTAGCCTCGAGCACGTCCGCCGCCTCGGGCTTTCGTTCGACTTCATCCTGGCCAGCGCGGTCTGGATGCATGTGTCGCCCGGCGAAAGGTCCCGGGCATTCCGCAAACTGATGTCCATCCTGAAGCCCGGCGGGTTTCTGGCCATTACCTTGCGCCACGGCCCAATCGAGTCTCGGCGTCCGGCGCATCCTGTCGACGCCGTGGAGATCGAGCAACTCGCCCGTTCCCATGGTGCCTTTGTCGAGCGCACCTCGACGGCGCGTGATCGGCTTGGACGGTCGGACGTGACCTGGACCCAGATCATCGTCCGACTTCCTGATGATGGTACGGGCGCGCTGCCGCTGCTGCGCCACATCATCCTGAATGACGATAAATCATCGACCTACAAGCTCGCCTTGTTGCGTGTCCTTTGCCGCATCGCCGACGGTGCGGCTGGTTATGCGCGAAAAGCTGAAGACGGGTATGTCGCGGTTCCACTCGGATTGGTCGGGCTCTATTGGATCCGTATGTTCAAGCCGTTGCTGGCGGCGAACCTTCCTCAAAGCCCGGCAAACCGAGGCGACAGGCGATTGGGTTTCGTGAAGGACGACGGGTTTCGCCGGCTGGCGGATGTTTCACATCTCGACCTCCGAATCAGCACGCAGTTTGCTGGTGCCCGATCTGCCGCAATCCATGCCGCGCTCCGGCACGCCTGCGGAACTATCACCCAGATGCCGGCGCATTACATGACTTATCCAGGTGGCGAAGCGATCCTCCCAGTCAAGCGGCCACGTCGAGTGCCACCGCCCTCAGATATCCGTCTCGACGAGGCCTATCTTTCTGCTTTTGGCACGCTGCTCGTCCCGGAGCATCTGTGGCGCGCGCTGCAGCGCTTCGACGTCTGGATCGAGCCCGCGCTCCTAGCCGAATGGTCGAGTCTCATGCAAGGATACGCAGCGCGCCAAGGCAGGCGCCTGAACGATGCCGTTATCGCTGCGGCGATGTGTTGGTCAGAGCCAGAGCGTGATGTTCGATTCGTCCGCGAGCAGGCGCGTCGGCTCATGGACGGAACGGCGCTTCACTGCGTCTGGAGCGGCCAAAAGCTGTCGGCCGCGACGCTCGACATTGACCATTGCTTCCCCTGGTCCGCATGGCCCTGCAACGACCTGTGGAATCTCCTGCCCGCTCATCGCAGGGTCAACCAGAACCAGAAGCGCCAACGCCTGCCGGATGGTGCCGTCCTGCGCTCGGCCCGCGACAGAATCCAAGAGTGGTGGCATCAAGGCTATCTCGAAGCGGAGAACCGGCTCCTCTCCCGTCGTTTCATGGTCGAGGCCGTGGCCACCCTGCCGCTGGCCGGTCAGGAGAAACCCACTGTCGATGATGTGTTCATGGCAATCGAGATCCAGCGGCTGCGCCTAAAGCACGATCAACAGATACCAGAGTGGACGGGTGCGACTTAACCGGTACTCGCCGTTATTGGGGGCTTCTCCGGATAGGTTCGTCCATTCTCCGCACGTCTTGCGGTGAATAGGCAGCCCATTCGCCGCAGTTCATGCGGCGATTACGAGCGTCCCCGCGCCACGAACGGCGTATTCCGGAACCCCGGCTTCGCGTAGAGGAACGGCGCGCCGTCGAGCATCGTCGTTGACCCGCCGGCGGCGTCGAGGATCGCGTGGCCGGCGGCGCTGTCCCATTCCATGGTGGGGCCGAGGCGCGGGTAGAGGTCGCCCTTGCCTTCGGCCAGGCGGCAGAACTTCATGGCGCTGCCGGAGATGCGGATCTCCCGCACCTTCTTGTCGGCGAGGAAGGCTTGCAGGTCGTCGCGGTTGCCGTGGCTGCGGCTCGCCAGCACCACGAGCCCCTCGGCGGGCGGGCGGCGCGCGCGGATTTCGCGCGGGCTTCCGTCGCGACCTTGCGCGAAGGCATGGCCGCCATGGCCCCAGAAGGTCTCGCCGCCGACCGGCGCGTGGATCAGGCCGAGGATCGGCCGGCGCTCCTGCACCAGGCCGATATTGATGCAGAACTCGCCGTTGGCCTTGAGGAACTCCTTGGTGCCGTCGAGCGGGTCGACCAGCCAGAACAGGCCGTGGCTGACGTCGGGGATGCGGCCGGCGGCATAGGCCTCCTCGGCCACCACCGGCACGCGCGGGTCGATCGCGGCGAGCGCGCGCTCGATGATCGCCTCCGAGGCGTGGTCGGCGGCGGTCACGGGCGAGCGGTCCTCCTTGTCCCAGCGCTCGACCTCGGGATGGTAGTGCCGGAGGATCGCGCGCGCGGCCTCGAGCGCCGCCTCCTGCAGCAGCGGGAACAGCTTGTCGGGTGCGGGGAGGGTGATCGTCGTCACTCCGCAGCGGCTTTCATGGCATTGGCCGCGCGCCACACGCGCTCAGGGCTTGCCGGCATGTCGATGTGCCGCACGCCGCGTCCGGCCAGCGCGTTCACGATGGCGTTGATCAGCGCCGGCGGCGCGCCGATCGCGCCGGCCTCGCCCGAGCCCTTGAGGCCCAGCGGGTTGGTCGTGCAGGGCTGGTTGTTCCACAAGACCTTGAACGACGGCAGGTCGTCCGCGCGCGGCAGGGCGTAGTCCATCAGCGAGCCGGTCACGAGCTGCCCGGTCGCGCGGTCGTAGACGCAGCCCTCGAGCAGCGCCTGGCCGATGCCCTGCGCCACGCCGCCATGCACCTGGCCCGCCAGCAGCAGCGGGTTCACCACGCGGCCGAAATCGTCGGCCATGGTCATGCGCGCGATCGTCACCCGCCCGGTGTCGGGGTCGACCTCGACCTCGCAGACATGGCAGCCGTTCGGATAGGTGTTGGCGCCGGGGTTGAAGTCGCCGAGGCCCGCCAGGTCGAGCTTCTTCGCCTTCGCGCGCTTCGCCAGCGCGAACAGGCCGATGGCGCGGTCGGTGCCGGCGATGAGGAACTGCCCGTCCCTGAACTCGATGTCGGCGGCGGCCGCCTCCAGCGCGTCGGCGGCCAATTCCTTGCCCTTGCGGATCACGTCGGTCACCGCCTCGGTCGTCGCCGCGCCGCCGACCGGCAGCGAGCGCGAGCCGCCGGTGCCCATGCCGAACGCCACCAGCGCCGTGTCGCCCTGCACCACCTTGATGCGCTCGAACGGCACGCCGAGTCCCTCGGCGACCAGCTGGGCATAGGCGGTCTCGTGGCCCTGGCCGTTCGACTGCGTGCCGATCATCAGCGACACGGTCTCGTCGGCGTCGATGCGCAGGGTCGCCTTCTCGTTCGGCTGGCCGCCGCAGGCCTCGACGTAATAGGACATGCCGATGCCGCGCAGGCGCCCGCGCGCGGCCGACTCGGCCTTGCGGTTCGCGAAGCCGGCCCAGTCCGACTCCTTCTGCGCCAGCGCCATGGTGCCGGCGAAGTCGCCGCTGTCGTAGACCAGCCCCATCGCCTGCCTGTACGGCATCGCCGCCTTCGCGATGAAGTTCCTCGCGCGCAGCGCGTCGGGCGCCATGCCCAGCTCCGAAGCGGCGTAGTCGACCATGCGCTCCACCAGGTAGGCGGCCTCGGGCCGGCCGGCGCCGCGATAGGCGTCGACCGGCACGGTGTTGGTCGCCACGCACTGCACCGACACGTGCGCCGCCTTGAAGGTGTAGACGCCGCACAGCAGGCCCGAGCCGCAGTCGGTCGGGATGAACGGCCCGTAGTTCGAGAGATAGGCGCCCAGGTTGGCCAAGGTCCGGATCTTCATCGCCAGGAACCTTCCGTCGCCGTCGACCGCGAGCTCGGCATGCGAGACGTGGTCGCGCCCCTGCGTGTCGCAGACGAACGACTCGCCGCGGTCGGCGGTCCACTTGACCGGCCGCCCGACGCGCCTTGCCGCCCACAGCACCAGCAGGTGCTCGGCATAGGCGAAGATCTTCATGCCGAAGCCGCCGCCGACATCTTGCGTGATCACGCGCACCCGGCCGGGCGCGACGCCCAGCGCCTCGGCCATCTGCCCGGCGATCCCGTGCACGCCCTGGCTGCAGGTGCGCAGCGTGTAGCTGTCGGCCTTCGGGTCGTGCTCGCCGATCGCGGCGCGCGGCTCCATCGCGTTGACGACGATGCGGTTGTTGACGAGGTCGAGCTTGACGATGCGTTTTGCCTTCTTGAACTCGGCGTCGCAGGCGGCCTCGTCGCCCATCTGCCAGTCCAGCACGACGTTGTTCCGGTATTGCGGCCAGACCTGCGGCGCGCCCGGCTTGACCGCTTCGACGAGGTCGGTCACCGCCGGCAGCGGGTCGTAGTCGACCGCGACCGCCTCGGCCGCGTCGCGCGCCTGGGCGAGCGTCTCCGCCACCACCAGCGCGACCGGGTCGCCGACATGGCGCACGCGGTCCGGCGCCAGCGCGTGGTGGTCGGGCTTCCACATCTCGCTGCCGTCGCGGTTCCTGTAGTCGACCTTGCAGTGGATGGCGCCCAGCCTGTCGGCGGCGGCGTCCGCGCCCGTCAGCACCGCCAGCACGCCCGGCATCTTCCGCGCCGCCTTGGTGTCGATGCCCTTGATCGCGGCATGGCCGTGCGGCGAGCGCAGGATGAAGGCGTAGGCTTGGCCCTGCAGGCTGATGTCGTCGGTGTAGGTGCCCTTGCCCCGCAGCAGGCGGAAATCCTCGACGCGACGCACAGGCTGGCCGACGCCAAACTTTGCCATGGCTGGATCCGGTTCCTCTCGAGCGGATGGAAGGAGTCCGGCGATGATAGGGCAAACGCACGGCGGCGCAATCGCGCCGTTCCTGGAATCAAGCGGGCGGCAACCAGGCTTTCCGGTCCGCGAAGATGAGCGCGTTCACTGTCGATGCTGATACTTCGTCCCCCCTCCCCTTGCGGGAGGGGGGCAGGGGGAGGGGGCGTTCTGCCAGGTTCGATCTCTCGGAACTGAAGCGCGGCTTCGCCACGATGGCTCTTATGAAGGTCGACACGCCAGTTCCGCGCTCGCGTGCTCGACCCCTCCCCCTATCCCCCTCCCGCAAGGGGAGGGGGGACCGGAGTGTGATGGCGTCCCGCGCGCTCTACGCCTTCCGTCCCGCCAGCGCGTATTCCCAGTAGAGCTTGCGCGCGCGGTGGAAGACCGGGCCGGGCTGCAGGTCGCGGGTCTCGACGCGGGTCACCGGGGTGACCTTGGCGTAGTTGCCGGTCGAGAACACCTCGTCGGCGTCCAGCACCTCGGCCACGGTCACGACGCGCTCCTCGACCGGAACGCCGGCGGCGCCGAGCAGCTTCGCCACGCGCTGGCGCGTGATGCCGTTGAGGAACGTGCCGTTGGCGATCGGCGTCGCCGCCGTGCCGCCCTTCACGATCCACAGGTTCGAGGTGGCGAACTCGGCCACGTTGCCGATCGGGTCGAGCATGATGGCGTTGTCGAAGCCGCGCCCGCGCGCGTCGACCAGGGCGCGGCCGGCGTTGGGGTAGAGGCAGGCGGCCTTGGCGTCGGTCGGCGCCGCGTCGGGCATCGGCCGGCGGAAGCGCGACAGGCAGGCGGAGAAGCCGTTGGGCGGCGGCAGCGGCGCCTCGCTGATCACCAGCGCGAAGCGCGTGCTCTCGGGGTCGGGCGACACGAACCCGGTCTCGGCATAGAACATCGGCCGGATGTAGAGCTCGGCCCCGGCCGGGAAGCGCCTGATGCCGTCCCGGCACAGCTCCTCGATCTCGCCCGCGCTCAGCATCGGCCCCAGGCCCAGCGCATGGGCCGAGCGCACCACGCGCTCGCAGTGAAGGTCGAGGTCGGGCGCGACGCCGGCGAAGGCGCGCGCGCCGTCGAACACGACCGAGCCGAGCCAGCCGGCATGCGTGCTGGCGTACATCAAGGGCGGGTTGTCGTCGCGCCACGCCCCGTCGACATGCACCCACGCCTTGCGCCCGGAAGAGGACAAGGGCTTCCCCGGTGCGGCTCCTGCGGTCATGGTCCGGCTCCTTCGCCGTCGCGTCGCGCCAGATTACACGCCGTCTTTCCTTTTTGTCCCCCCTCCCCTGGGGGGCGGGGGTCAGGGGGAGGGGTCGTCATGCTAGGCTCGTGCCCATGGCGGATGAACGCGTTCGGTTCTTGCGCGCGAACGAGACGCGCGCGGAGAAGCTTCTGTGGCATCAGCTGCGCCGCAAGCGCGTCGGCAATCTCCGTTTCCGCCGGCAATATCGCTTGGAGCACTACATCGTCGATTTCGTGTGTCTGCCGAAGCGGCTGGTCATCGAAATCGACGGGCCGACGCATGAGCAGACCGTTGCCGGAGACGAAGAGCGCACGCGGTGGCTGCAGGCCTTCGGCTACCGCGTCATGCGCTTCCGCAACGACGACGTGCTGCGCGATCTCGATGGTGTCGTGCGTACGATCGCGAAGGCCGTGCTCGACCGGGACGGGGGGGGGGGGGGGGCCGCCCCCCCCCCCCCCCCCGGCGGGGGGGGGGGGGGGGGGGGGGGGGGCGGCCCCTCCCCCTAACCCCCTCCCGCAAGGGGAGGGGGGACCAAGATTGCGATCAGGTGCGCCACCACAGGCGCATCAGGTTGAAGACGCAGTTGCGGAACACGTCGGTCTCGGGCGCCTGCGGGCAGGTGCGCTCGAGGAAGTCCTTCACCACGCCCATGTCGACCAGGATGCGGCGCGCGCGCTCGTCCGGCACGTAGCTCTCGATCCACGACACCGCGGCCAGGCGCGAGCCGCGCGTCACCGGCTTGACGTGGTGCAGGCTGGTGGTGGGATAGCAGATCACGTCGCCGGCCTTGTGCTTGGCCCGGATCTCGCCGTAGCCGGAGGTGATCGTCAGCTCGCCGCCGTCGTAGTCCTCGGGCGCGCTCAGCCACACGGTGAACGACAGGTCGGCGCGCATCTGGCCGTTGTTGAGGAAGGGCGCGTCGACATGGTCGCCGTAGAACATGCCGACGTCGTAGCGGTTGAAGGTCGGCGGCGCGATGATGCGCGGGAAGGCGAAGCCCATGAAGTCGGGGTTGCGCGTCAACGCGTGGATCACGATCTGGTCCAGGCGCTTCTTGACCTCGGGCCGGCGCTCGAACTGCAGGTTGTTCTTGACCTCGCGCGCGCGGCCGCTGGCGGTGGCCGAGCCGCTCTCGAACCGCCCTTCGCCCATGATGGCGAAGACCTGCCTGATCTCGTCCGGCGTCAGCACGCCGGGGAAATGCTTCATCATGCGCCCGCCCCGTCAGCAACGCGGGAATTGTGCGCCGCCGCGCGCGCGCGCGTCCAGCGCCGCTTTGTCGCGCCGCCGCGCGCGTTGATCCGCGCGCGCATCCATTTGGATCGGCGGCCGGATCAGCGGCCGCCTACGGCAGCTGGTCGAGCATCAGCACGGCCTGCTCGCGGCAGCCCTTGTCGAGCATCCATTCCAGCCGGGCGGCGAGGGCGTGGCCCTTGGGCTCGACGTGCAGCACGATGCGCACGGGATTGCCGTGCGCGCGGGCGAGCATGTAGCGGCCGCCTTCGACGATCGGCACGGCCCTGGGCCAGTCGGCCACGGTCATGCCGCCGCTCCAGGCGACCTCGCCGTCGACGCCTTCCCGGATCGCCGTCAGCCTGCCCCATTCCGGCGTCGTCGCCGGCACGCCGCGCCGCAGCCGCGGCGCCATGTCCTGCAGCACGCAGAAATGCCCGCCGCGCACCGCGTCGATCGTGTCCGGCCCGACCAGCGAGGAGCCGCGGCGGCCGCGGAACGCCCCGAGCGCGGTCGTGTCCTTGGCGCCGGGATCGAGCAGGCGCGCGACGGCGACCAGCAGGCGCGGGTCGCCGGCCTTGGCCGAGGCCGGCGGCTTGCCGGCGAACGGGCCGTCGATCCGGACCTTCTCGCCCGAGGCCGCCATCAGCGTCACCCGGGCGCCCGCCGGCACGCTGATGTCGCGGCCCGTGTCGACCAGCGAGCCTTCCTGGAGCGCCGGCGCGTCCGACTCGATCACCACCAGCTCGGCCGCACGTGCCGGTGCCGCGATCGAAAGCGCCAGGGCGATGCCCAGGCCGAATCCAGCAATCCTCATCTTCCCGTCGCTCCCGTCCGCCGGTCCGCGCGCCGGCCTACTTGTCGGTCATGACGATCTCGGCGCCCGTCTCGCCCTGCTGCAGGCGCGCGAGATGCAGGCGCACCAGCGGGTCGCGCGGCGCCGCGTCCGCCAGGCGGGCGAAGGCGGCGCGCGCCCGCGCGTCGCCCCCGGCGAGCAGCGCATAGGCCTCGGCATAGGCGCCGGGGTCGGCGCTGCCGTCGGCGAGCGCGTCGAGCGGCTCGAAGGCCGCGATCGGCTCGCTCTTGCCCTTGAGCACCAGATCGCCGATCGGCCGCATCGCGATGCCGGGCGCCCGCGCCGCCGCCGCGGCGCTGACGCACAGCCGCGTGCCGAGATGCTTGTTGACCCCCTCCAGGCGCGAGGCGGTGTTCACCGTGTCGCCGATCGCGGTGTAGTCGAAGCGCTGGTCGCCGCCGAAATTGCCGACCACGACCTCGCCCGAATGCACGCCGATGCGCGTCATGCCCAGCCGGACGCCGCGCGCGGCGGCGACCGGCTCGAAGCCGCGGGCGAAGCGGTCCATGTCGATGGCGCAGGCGATCGCGCGCCTCGCGTGGTCGGGCTGGTCGAGCGGCGCGCCGAACAGCCCGACGACGGCGTCGCCGATGAACTTGTCGACCGTGCCGTCGTGGCGCAGCACGACGCGCGTCATGCCGTCGAGATACTCGTTGAGGATGCCGACCAGCAGCTCGGGCTCGGTGGTCTCGGACAGGCCGGTGAAGCCGGCGATGTCGGAGAACACGTAGGTGACCTCGCGCCGCTGGCCGCCGAGCTTGAGCGAGGACGGGTCGTCCTCGAGCTGGCGCACCACGGCGGGCGAGACGTAGCGGCCGAAGGCGTCGCGGATGAAGCGCCGCTGCTCGCGCTGGCGGCGCGCCACCGCGGCGGCGGCCAGCGCCAGCGACGCGGCGAGCGCCACCGACGGGGCGAACCCCGGCAGGTCGGTGCCGGCGAGGAGGAACGCGACGGTCGTGCCGCCCCCGACGGCGGCGAGGCCGGCGATGCCGAGCGCGATCGTCGCCAGCGTGCCGCGCTGCACGAGCGCGATGCCGAGCCCCGCCAGCGCCGCGATCGCCACCAGCGCCACCTCGCCCGGCAGGGTCGGCCGCGCGGCCGCGCGGCCGTCGACGAGCTGCGCCAGCGCATGGGCGTGGATGACGACGCCGGGCAGGTCGCCCTCGGCCGGCCCGTACAAGGTGGAGAACGGCGTGCGGTAGCGGTCCTGCTGCGGCAGGTCGAGGCCGATCAGCACGACCTTGCCCTTGAACCAGGCGGCCGGCAGCGCCTTCAGGTTATGCATCGGATAGGCGGCGAAGGCGGCGCGGGCGCCGTCCTTGGAGACGCGGTAGCGCAGCGTCGTCATCCGGCGCGGCGCGTCCTTGCCGAGCGCCGCGGCGATGGCGGCGGCGAAGCCCGGCGTCCAGCCGGCGCCGTCGTCCCGGCCGGGGAAGACGTCGCGCACCACGCCGTCGTGCCCGCCGCGCGCCATGTTGGAGTAGCCGTGCCGGATGCCGGCAAGATAGTCGCGCTGGAAGGCGAGCTGCTTCTCGGTGAGCTGCTCGGCCGCGCCGCCCCAGCCGACCACCAGCGGCGCCGGGAAGCGCCGCAGGGTCTCGCGCAGCCTCGCGTCCTTGTCCGGCTCGCTCGGCTGGTCGAACAGCGCGTCGATCCCCACGGCGCGCACGCCGTGGCCCGCCAGGCGCTCCAGCACCTCCGCCAGGTAGGCGCGATCGAACGGCGAGCGGTAGGGGAACGCCGCCAGCGTGTCCTCGGTGATGGCGAGGATCACGATGTCGGGGTGCCGCGGCTCGTGCGGCGAGAGCACGACGGCGCGGAAATCGCCGATCCAGTCCTCGACCAGCTGCGCGACGTTGAAGACGCGCGGCAGGACCAGGGCCAGGCCGGTCGCGACCAGCCAGATGGCGGCGAAGGTCGCGATCGCTTGCCGCCGCGCGGCCAGGCGCGACCGGGCGGCCGGCGGCGCCGGCGCCTTCGGTGCTCCGTTATCGCGCATCGGGCGGGCGCGCCGTGCCGCGCCGGCGGTCGTCGTTCTCGGCCGTCACCGAAATCCCGTCCATTCGTCCAGGTCCACGGTCGCCTGCTCGGGGAAGCGGCGCCGCGGCACTCTATATCACAGGAGACCGGCGCCGGTAGCGACGTGCCGGCGCCATGACGCCGGCGCGCGGCGCGGCTATCATCGCCCGCATGCACTCGCGGCTGATCTACAACCTCTGCCGCCGCGGCGACTGGCACGCGGCCCTGGCCGCGGGCGCCTATCGCGGCTCGGAAGACGACCGGCGCGACGGCTACATCCATTTCTCGACCGCGGCGCAGGTGGCCGGGAGCGCAGCGAAGCACCGCGCCGGCGTCGCCGACCTGCTGCTGCTGACGGTCGAGGCGTCGCTTCTGGGCGACGCGCTGCGCTGGGAGCGGTCGCGCGGCGGCGAGCTCTTCCCGCATCTCTATGGGCCGATGCCGGTCGCGACCGTGCGCCGCGTCGACGCGCTGCCGCTCGGGCCCGACGGGCGGCACGTGTTCCCGCCGCTCGACGATTGATGCGCGCTCGCATGTGAACCGGCGTCCTTCGACGCGCTGCCATGAGAATGGACTGGCCGCGCCGCGAGTCTCACGGGCCTCAGCAGCGCCCCAAACTTCCCTAATCCGGTTCAAGCTGCTAAGCATTCCGCCGGTTCTCCCGCTGCGGGCCGATCCCAGACGCTCCATGTCGGTGCTCTCGCACTTCGCGCTGTTCTTCACCTATTCGCTGGTTGCCGGCGCGATCTTCGTCGTTCCCGACCTGTTCCCGACGGTCGACGCGGCCAAGGCCTGGGCGGTCGCGGTGTTCGTCTATTTCGCCGGCGCCCTGACGCACGAGGTGCTGGCGCGGCGCGCGCGCGAGGACATCCTGCTGCGCCGTGTGTCGGCGGCGCGGCGCGACCTGGCCGAGGTCCGCGCCGACCTGGCCCGGCTGCGCGGCGGCGCGGCGCGCGCAGCATCGACACCGTCGTCGCCGAGGTGAAGGTGCTGCAGGGGCTGAT
>CAZLBB010000139.1:0-14678 GCA_964557415.1 uncultured Rhodospirillaceae bacterium | reverse complement strand
GCGCCTCGCCCTCGACGTCCTCGGCGATGATCAGCAGCGGCTTGCCCGACTGCACGACGGTCTCGAGCACCGGCAGCAGGGCCTGCAGGCCCGACAGCTTCTTCTCGAACACCAGGATGTACGGGCTCTCCAGCTCGCAGGTCATCTTGTCGGCGTTGGTGATGAAGTACGGCGACACGTAGCCGCGGTCGAACTGCATGCCCTCGACGACGTCGAGCTCGGTCTCCAGGCTCTTCGCCTCCTCGACCGTGATGACGCCCTCGTTGCCGACCTTCTCCATCGCCTTGGCGATCATGTCGCCGATCTCGCGCTCGCCGTTGGCCGAGATCGTGCCGACCTGGGCCACCTCGGCCGAGGTGGAGATCTTCTTCGAGCGCTTCTTCAGGTCCTCGACTACCGCGTCGACGGCGATGTCGATGCCGCGCTTCAGGTCCATCGGGTTCATGCCCGCGGCCACGGCCTTGGCGCCCTCGCGCACGATGGCCTGGGCCAGCACGGTCGCCGTGGTGGTGCCGTCGCCGGCCACGTCGTTGGCCTTCTGCGCCACCTCCTTCACCATCTGCGCGCCCATGTTCTCGAACTTGTCGGCAAGCTCGATCTCCTTGGCGACGGTCACGCCGTCCTTGGTGATGCGCGGGGCGCCGAACGACTTGTCGAGCACCACGTTGCGGCCCTTGGGGCCCAGGGTGACGCGCACGGCGTCCGCCAGGATGTCGACGCCGCGCAGCATGCGCGTGCGGGCATCGGTCGAGAACTTCACGTCCTTCGCAGCCATTGCTCTCTAGCTCCTTGGAGAGGGAATCAAAAAGGCCCGATCGCTTCCGCGGAAGCCGATCAGGCCGCCTTCTTCTTCGAGCCCGCGGCGCCCTCGATGACGCCCATGATGTCGGACTCCTTCATGATGATGAGCTCTTCGCCGTCGAGCTTCACCTCGGTGCCGGACCACTTGCCGAACAGCACGCGGTCGCCGGCCTTGACCGACATCGGCACCATCACGCCCTTCTCGTCGCGGGCGCCGGGACCGACGGCGAGCACCTCGCCTTCCATCGGCTTCTCCTTGGCGGTGTCGGGGATGATCAGGCCACCCTTCGTACGCTCTTCCTGCTCGACCCGGCGAACCAGCACGCGGTCATGCAGCGGACGAAAACCCATAGGTCTACTCCCTTGATAAACCAACAAAAACGCGGTTGTTAGCACTCAACAGTGCCGAGTGCCAGGGACATAGGGGCGAATCGCCGGGCCGTCAAGAGGGGATTGGGAGCCGAACGGCGGAATTTTCGTTGCAGGCCGAGCCGTTAACCAATTTGCCGCACCGGCCGCCTCGCCGATAATGCGCCGGCGGCATCAACCCGGAGGCCACGCCATGGTTCGGGTGCTCGGCGTCGACCACATCAGCATCCGCGTTTCTGACTTCGCCAGGTCCAAGCGCTTCTACGAGCGGCTGCTCGGCTTCATGGGCTTCAAGGTCGAGGGCGACTACGCCGACGCCGCCGGCTGGCACAACGACAAGACCGTGTTCTGGATCGGCCAGGCCGACGACGAGGGCAAGCGGCGCGGCTTCCGCATCGGCGACATCGGCCTGCACCACTACGCCTTCGAGCTCGCCAGGCGCGCGGATGTCGACGCGCTGTACGAGTTCCTCAAGAAGGAAGGCGTGACGGTGGTCGACCCGCCGGACGAGTACTACGGCGGCGGCTACTACGCCGTCTATTTCCTCGACCCGGACGGGATCAAGCTCGAGGGCATGTTCTATCCGCACGCCCCGAAGGAGGCCAAGCCGAAGGCGAAAGCCCGGCCGGCCGCGAAGGCCAAACGCGGGGCGAAGCGCGCGCGCCGCTGAGCGGCGTGCTCAAGCCCGCTTGGCCTTGGGATCGCGGCTGAGCCCTTTCTCCTCCAGCCTGGCCAGGTACTCGGCCCAGATGCGGTCGTGGTCCTCGCCGATCTCGCGCAGGTACTGCCAGGAATAGATGCCGGTGTCGTGCAGGTCGTCGAACTTCAGCCGCACCGCGTAGTTGCCGACCGGGACGATCTCGATGACCCCGACATGCATGCGGCCCGGCACGACGACGCGCTGGCCGGGCCCGTGGCCCTGCACCTCGGCCGACGGGCTTTCGACCCGCAGGAACTCGGCCGGGTAGATCATCGTCCGCCCGTCGTCCCAGTCGATCTCCAGCTGCTTCTTTTCCTTCTTGTAGCGGATTTCGACCGGGTAGTGGCGCGTGTCGAAGCGGTCGTCGGTCATGGGCGCTTGTCGGTCACGGCCTGGCTTCGATCTGGCGCGCCTCGTCGACCAGCATGATCGGGATGCCGTCGCGGATCGGGTAGGCGAGCCCGGCCTTGTCGCTGATCAGCTCTTGGCGCTCGGCGTCGTAGCGCAGCGGGCCCTTGGTCAGCGGGCAGACCAGGATCTCCAGCAGCTTCGGGTCGACGGGCACGGGCGCGCGGTCGGTCATGGTCACATCCCGGGCGATATCCAAGAGGATCGGGCGGCAGAGTGCATCATCGCATCAATCCAGGCCGGCACTCACGCCTTTTCCTGCCCTTCGCGGATGCCATAGAGCAGGACGCCCGCGGCGACGGCGAGGTTGAGCGACTCCGCCTTGCCGAACATGGGAATCCGCACCATCAGCGTGCAAGCCCGGACGAGGCTTTCCGACAATCCACTCTGTTCGGTGCCGAGCACGGCCAGCACGGCGTCGCCATACTCGACGCCGCGGTAGGACGCGACCGCGCTCGGCGAGGTGCCGACGACCATGCCGGGCCAAGCGCCCGCGAAGGCCAGGAACGCGGCCTCGTCGCCGGCGTGGAGCCTGACGGCGAAGATCGACCCCATGCTGGCGCGCACCGATTCGGCCGCGTACGGGTCGCAGCAGTCGCCGACCAGCACCAGCGCCCGCGCCGCCACGGCGTCGGCGGTGCGCATCACGGTGCCCAGGTTGCCCGGGTCGCGCACGCGGTCGAGCGCGACCACGATCCCGCCCGGCTCCGGCCGCAGCGCGGACAGCGGCTCGAGCCGCGTGGCGTAGGCGGCGACGACCGGTTGCGGGTTGTCCTTGCGCGTGATCTTGGCGAGCAGCGGCTCGGTCACCTCGAGGCACTGGCCGCCCGCGGCGAGGCAGGCGGCGCTGAGCCGCTCGACGCTCGCCGCGTCGGCGCTGCGCGCGAACGCGAGGATGCGCGGCACCGCGCCGGCCTCCAGCGCCTGCAGTGCCGTGCGCGCGCCTTCCGCCAGGAACAGGCCGGTTTCCGTGCGGTACTTGCGCAGGCGCAAGCTGGCCAGCGTCTTGACCGTCGCGTTCTGCGCGCTGGTGACGAGCTTGGTCATGAATCGGGCGAGCTTACCTCAGCCGGCCTTCTGTCCTTCGACCTGAAATAGACCGCCAGCCCCAGCATGAGGCAGGCGGCGAGCGCGAGGAAGACCGCGCGATAGGCGATCTCGGGCGCGCCGGTGCCGCCCGCGGCGAAGGCGCCGATGATCTGCCCCGATCCAAGAGGCAGCAGCACGAGGCCGACAAGCTGCGCCATGTTCACCGTGGTCACGCCGCGCCCGGCCAA
The DNA here is from genome assembly GCA_964557415.1 of uncultured Rhodospirillaceae bacterium. GTDB lineage: Bacteria > Pseudomonadota > Alphaproteobacteria > JAEULC01 > JAEULC01 > JAEULC01. The sequence goes on along the minus strand of CAZLBB010000139.1, from coordinate 11,123 downwards.
CCGGTCGGGAAACAGCGCCCGGCCCTGCGCCACGATCACGACCGGGTAGCCGGCGAACAGGGTGAAGGCGATGAGCAGCGCCACGGCCAGGCCCTGCGGCGGCCGCGCCAGCAGGCCGAGGGCGATCAGGGTCGCCGCCGACAGCGCCGCGCCGGAGATCACCACGTATCTGCGCGACCCGACGACGCGGTCCATCGGGCCGTAGAGGAGGATGCCGGCGATCTGCGCCGCGCCCATCGCCAGGATGACATTGCCGCGCGCCACGCCGTCGAGCCCGTGCACGTCGTTGAGATAGGGGCCCGCCCAGATGCCGAGCACCGTCAGCATCGCGGCATAGGCGAAGGCATGCATGGCCAGGATGGGCCAGAGGCCCGGCGTGCGCAGCACCTCGATCACGCCGCCGAGGATGTCGGCGAGGCCTTCACGATGGCCGGCGCGCGCTTGCGCGTCCGGCGGGCGGTCGCGCACGAAGAGGAAGAACAGCACGGCGACGAGCGCCGTGATCGCGCTGACGGCGAGGAAGCTGTTGCGCCAGCCGAGCGCGGAGGCCGCCCAGGCCAGCGGCGTGGCGGCGGCGAGCGTGCCGAGGTTGCTGGCGGCGAACACCCAGCTCAGCACCGTCGTCAGCCGGTCGGGCGGGAACCAGCGCGAGCAGAGGAACACGACCGACATGAAGCTCGCGGCGCAGCCCAACCCGACCAGGGCGCGGGCGGCGATCAGCGCCTCGGCGCTTTCGGCGCGCGCCAGCAGCGCGGCGCCGGCCACCGCGAACAGCGACATCGCGGCCACCGTGAGCCGCGCGCCATAGCGGTCGAACCACATGCCGACCGGAAGCTGCAGCGCCAGCAGCGCGGCGAAGAAGGCGCTGCCGGCCCAGCCGAGCTGTCCGGCGCTCAGGTCCAGCTCGCGCGCGAGCTCGGGCGCGATGACGCTGTTGGAGACGCGGTAGAACTGGCTGAGCGCGGTGACCGCGACGAGCAGCCCCAGCAGGACCACCCGCTTGCGCCGCATCGGTCGGGCCGGCCGTTCAGTGCGTGGCGGAATCGTCGCCGCGGCGCGATCCCAGGAGCGCCATCTCCATCAGCGCGGTCATCACCCGCGCGCGCTCCGTGCCGTCCGCGCATTCGAGCAGCGCCTGCTTCTCGTTCGGCGCGAACGGGCAGACCATGGCGAGCGAGGTGATCAGCCGGTCATCCGGCGTTTCCTTGATCGCGTCCCAGTTCGCCTTGATCTGGTGCAGGTGGAAGAACGATTTGAGCGCCCGCACCAGGCGGTCCCGGTCGATCGTGACCGGCTGCTTCCGCTCGGCCATGTCGGCCTCGAACGGGCCCCAATCGGCGATGATGCGGCGGTAGCCGCGCTGCAGCGGCAGCTCCTTCATGATGCGGAAGCGGCACAGCCCGTGCAGCGTTACCAGGTAGCGCCCGTCGTCGGTCTCGCTGAACTGGGTGATGCGCCCGCCGCAGCCCGTCGGATAGACCGGTGGATTGTCGTCGCCCTTGCCGGTAACCGCCTGCGGGTCGAGCGGCTGGATCATGCCGATCATGCGGTGCCCGGCCAGCGCGTCCGCCGCCATGGCCAGGTAGCGCGGCTCGAACAGGTTGAGCGGCAGCTTGCCGCCCGGCAGCACCAGCACGCCGGGCAGCGGGAAGATCGGGATGATCTGCGGCAGCTCGGCGAAGCCGGGCTCGAACGGCGATCGGCCCATGCGTGCCCCCTCCGCCCCGCGATGCCTCGGCCTAGGAGAACAGCACGGAGCTGAGCTTGCGTCGTCCCTGCACGGTGCGCGGATCGGTCGGACCGAAGGCATCGAACAGCTTCAGGAGCTGCTTGCGCGCCGCCTCCTCGTTCCAGGTGCGGTTGCGCCGGATGCTCTCGATCAGCTCCTCGACCGCCGCCTCGCCATTGCCCGCGCCATAGAGCGCCGTCGCCAGGTCGAGCCGCGCCTGGTGATCGTTCGGGTCGGCTGCGACCTTCTGCTTCAGCTCCGGGATCGAGCCGCCGGCACCGGCGCTTTCCGCCAGCTCGAGCGCGGCCTTGGCGGCGGCGATCTCGCTGGCGACCGCCGGATCCTTGGCCTTGTCCGCCGGGATGGCGTCGAGCGTCTGGCGGGCGCGTTTCTTGTCGCCGGCAGCGAGCTGGCAGCGCGACAGGCGTGCCCGCGCGATGCCGTTGGTCGGGTCGTGCTGCATGACCTGCGCCAGGATGCCGGCGGCGGTCGCCGTGTCGCCCGAATCCATCAGCGCCTTGGCCTGCTCCAGCGCCTGCTCCACCGGCGATTCCGGCACGGCGGCGCCGGCGGCCTGCACCAGGCGCTTGACGAAAGTCTTGATCTGGCTCTCCGGCACCGCGCCGACGAAACCGTCGACCGGCCGCCCGCCGACGAAGGCGTAGACGACCGGGATCGACTGGATGCGCATCTGCTGCGCGATGCCCGGGTTCTCGTCGATGTTGATCTTGACCATGCGCACGGCGCCGCGCGCCTCGCGCACCGCCTTTTCCAGGAGCGGTCCCAGCTGCTTGCACGGCCCGCACCACGGCGCCCAGAAATCGACGATCACCGGCACGTCGTGCGACGCGTCGATCACGTCGGCCACGAAGTTGCGCTCGTTGGTGTTCTTGATCAGGTCGCCCGCCGCCGCGCCGCCGCCGATCATGCCCTCGCCTGCGTCCTGCCTGGGGGCGCCTTTGGGGCCGCCGCCGATCAACATGTCAGCCATGGGTGATTTCCGATCCTAATGGGCTCTGCGGCCAATCCGGGGAGATTGGACGTCAAGGAATTGCGCACAAGATGGCCACTTGCCCCGGCCCTGGCAAGGGTGAGGCTGCCGGCCGCCTCAGGCCCCCGCCGGCGCGTCCAGGTCGATGATGCGGGGTTCGTGCCCGCCCGCCCGGATGAACCGCAGCAGGTCGTCCGGCTTGACCGCGATGGTCAGGGTGTTGCTCAAGGGATGGTAGTTCAGCGGGTCGTACGTCAACATTTTCTTGTCCAGGAACACGGTGACACGCCGTTCGCGGTCGTTGATCAGGGCGAACGGGGTAACCGCGCCGGGGATGACCCCCAGGACCTCCATCAAGAGGTCCGCGCTGCCGAAGGAGAGGTTGCCGGCGGCACCCAGCGCGGCGCGCAGGGACTTGAGATCGATCGGGCGGTCCTCCAGCGTCACCAGCAGGAACAGGTTCCGCTTCTTGTCGCGCAGGAACAGGTTCTTGCAGTGCCCGCCCGGCAGTGCGCCGCGCAGCCGCTTGCTGTCCTCGACCGTGAACAGCGGCGGGTGCTCGTGGCGGCTATAGGCGATGCCGAGTTCGGCGAGCCGGGCGAGCAGCATCTCCGGCGTCGCGGGGGTCCTGGCGGGGCTATCCATGGCGGCGCGGACCATAGGGGCGCCGCCGTCCCAACGCAACAATCGCGGCCTAAGGCTCGCGCAGGCCGCGATCGGCGCGCGCGTCATCGCCGCGGCGCAGGGTTCCGGGACCGAAGGTTGACAGGGATGGGCTCCCTCTCTATAGAAGCGCCTCTTTTCCGGCCGCCCGACCCGGGCTTCGGCGGTCGGGGCGCGTACGGAGACGGCCATGAAAGTCGTGAACTCGCTGAAATCGATCAAGGTCCGCGACAAGAATTGCCGCATCGTGCGCCGCCGCGGCCGGGTCTACGTGATCAACAAGAAGAACCCGCGCTTCAAGGCCCGTCAGGGCTGATTTCCCGGCCGCGCATTGACGCGGCGTTGCAGGACTGCGACCTTCCTTTCGACAGCGTGCCTGACGGGCGCGGCTGGTCGTCCTTCGACAAGCTCAGGACGAGGACCCGGCGTTTTTCCTCACCCTGAGCCTGTCGAAGGATGCCTTCCCGCCCGGACGACATCGCGGGATGGGAGGACGAATTGCCGCCGCTGATGCCCGCGCCGGACCGCTCGGTGCTGGAGCGCCGCGACCAGATCGCGGCGGCGCTCCGCGCCATCGTTCCGGGCGAGGGCGTGATCACCGACGAAAACGAGCGCCGCGCCTACGAGAGCGACGGTCTCGCCGCCTATCGCCAGCTTCCCATGCTCGTCGTCCTGCCGGGCACGGTCGAGCAGGTCGCGCGCATCCTGCGCTACTGCCACGACAACGACATCAAGGTCGTGCCGCGCGGCGGCGGCACCTCGCTTTCGGGCGGCTCGCTGCCGCTCGCGGACGGCATCGTGCTCGCCATGGGCAAGTTCAACCGCGTGCTCGAGATCGATTTCGACAACCGCTGCGTGGTCGTGCAGCCGGGCGTCACCAATCTCGGCATCAGCAACGCCGTGCAGCATGCCGGCTTCTACTACGCCCCCGATCCGTCCAGCCAGATCGCCTGCTCGATCGGCGGCAACGTGGCCGAGAACGCCGGCGGCGTGCATTGCCTGAAATACGGCCTGACCGCCAACAACCTGCTCGGCATCGAGATGGTGCTGATGACCGGCGAGGTGATCCGGCTCGGCGGTAAGCACCTCGACAGTGATGGCTACGACCTCATGGGCGTGATGACCGGCTCGGAAGGCCTGCTCGGCGTCATCACCGAGGTCACCGTGCGCATCCTGCGCAAGCCCGCCACCGCGCGCGCGCTGCTGCTGGGATTCCCGTCCAACGAATCCGCCGGCGACTGCGTCGGCGCGGTGATCGCCGACGGAATCATCCCCGGCGGCATGGAGATGATGGACAAGCCGGCGATCCACGCCGTCGAGGACTTCGTCCATGCCGGCTACCCGCTCGACGTCGAGTCGCTGCTGATCGTCGAGCTGGACGGGCCGGCGGCGGAGGTCGACGAGATGATCCGGCGCGTCGAGGCGATCGCGAGGCGCTGCGGCGCCACCTACCTGCGCATCAGCAACAGCGAAGAGGAGCGCCTGACCTTCTGGGCCGGGCGCAAGGCCGCGTTCCCCGCCGTCGGCCGCATCTCGCCCGACTACCTGTGCATGGACGGCACGATCCCGCGCGCGCGCCTGCCCGAGGTGCTGACGCGCATGGCGGCGCTCGGTCGCCAGTATGGCCTGCGCATCGCCAACGTCTTCCATGCCGGCGACGGCAACCTGCATCCGCTCATCCTGTTCGACGCCAATGCGGGCGAGCTCGAGCGCGCCGAGAAGCTCGGCGCCGACATCCTGCGCCTGTGCGTCGAGGTCGGCGGCGTGCTCACCGGCGAGCACGGGGTCGGCGTCGAGAAGCGCGACCTGATGGGCACGATGTTCAGCGAGATCGACCTCGCCCAGCAGCAGCGTGTCAAATGCGCCTTCGACCCGAACATGCTGCTCAACCCCGGCAAGGTCTTCCCCACGCTCCACCGCTGCGCCGAGCTCGGCCGCCTGCATGTCAGCGGCGGCCGCCTGCCCTTCCCCGACATCCCGCGGTTCTGATGAGCGTCGTTCGCCCCGCGTCGGCCGCGGAACTCCTCGCCGCGGTCAAGGAGGCCCTCGCCGACGCGACGCCGCTCGAGATCCTGGGCAACGGCACCAAGCGCGATCTCGGGCGGCCGTTCCAGGCGGGGCGGCGGCTGGAAATGACGGCGCTCGGCGGCGTCTCGCTCTACGAGCCGGGCGAGCTGGTGCTGGCGGCAGGCGCGGGGACGAAGCTGAGCGACATCGAGGAGGCGCTGAGAAAGAACCACCAGGAGCTGGCGTTCGAGCCGCCCGATCTCGGGCCGCTCCTGGGATCGCCGGCCGGCGCGCAGACGATCGGCGGCGTGGTCGCCGGCAACCTCGCCGGCCCGCGCCGCATCAAGGCCGGCGCGGCACGCGACCATTTCCTCGGCTTCCATGCGGTCAGTGGCCGCGGCGAGGAATTCAAGTCGGGCGGCCGCGTGATGAAGAACGTCACCGGCTACGACCTCTCCAAGCTCATGGCCGGATCCTGGGGAACGCTCGCCGTGCTCAGCGACGTGACGGTCAAGGTGCTGCCGGTGGCGGAGAAGACGCGCACCGTCCTCGTCCTGGGGCTCGACGCGGAGCGCGCGGTCGCCGCCATGGCTGCGGCGATGCAGGGGCCGTACGACGTGTCCGGCGCGGCGCATCTGCCCGGGCCGCTCGCGTCCGCCTCCCGCGTTTCCTACGTCTCGGGCGCGGGCCGGTCGGTGACGGCGCTCCGGGTCGAAGGCACGCCCGTCTCCGTCGCCCATCGCTGCGTCGAGCTCACGCAGCAGATGGCGCCGTTTGGCCCGGTGGAAGAGCTGCACTCGATCAACAGCGCCAGGTTCTGGCGCGAACTGCGCGACGCGCAGTTCCTGGTCGAGCCGCGCGACCGTCCGGTCTGGCGCCTGTCCGTGCCGCCGCGAAGCGGCGCCGGCGTGATCGCCGCGATCATCCGTGCGCTCGATGCGCGCTGGTTCCTCGACTGGGCCGGCGGGCTCGTCTGGCTGTCGCTGCCCGCGGACATGCCCGATGCCGGCGCCGCGATCGTGCGTGCCGCCGTCGACGAGCAGGGCCACGCCACGCTCTACCGCGCGCCGGCGGACCTGCGCGCGAGCGTGCCGGTGTTCCAGCCCCAGCCGCCGGCGCTCGCGGCCCTGACCCAGCGGGTGAAGCTGAGCTTCGATCCGCAGGGCATCCTCAACCCCGGGCGCATGTACGCGGGCGTGTAGCGATGCAGACCAGCTTCACCCTGGCGCAACTCGCCGATCCCGATATCGCGGAAGCGAACAAGATCCTGCGCGCTTGCGTGCATTGCGGCTTCTGCACGGCGACCTGCCCGACCTTCGTGACCCTGGGCGACGAGCTCGACAGCCCGCGCGGGCGCATCTACCTGATCAAGGACATGCTGGAGAACGCCAAGCCGGCGCATCAGCGCGTGGTCAAGCATATCGACCGCTGTCTCTCGTGCCTCTCCTGCATGACGACCTGTCCCTCGGGCGTGCACTACATGCACCTGGTCGACCACGCGCGCGCGCATATCGAGAAGACCTACAGTCGGCCGCTGCCAGACCGGCTGCTGCGGTGGCTGCTGGCGCTGCTGGTCCCGCGGCCGGCGCTGTTCCGCCTGGCGCTGGCTGGCGCCAGCGTCATGCGCCCATTGGGGAAGTTCGCTTCCGGTCCCATCGGCGCGATGCTGCGCTTGGCGCCTTCACGCCTGAAATCGCCGTCGCGCATGGACCGGCCACAGGTCTTCCCGGCCGAGGGCGAACGCCTGAAGCGCGTGGCGCTGCTCGCCGGCTGCGCCCAGCAGGTGCTCGAGCCCACGATCAACGAGGCGACGATCCGCCTGCTGACGCGCCACGGCTGCGAGGTCGTGATCGCCCGCGGCGCGGGCTGCTGCGGCTCGCTGGCGCACCACCTCGGCCGCACCGGCGAGTCGCACGCCCAGGCGCGCGCCAACATCGTGGCGTGGACGCGCGAGATCGAGCATGGCGGGCTGGACGCGATCGTGATCAACGCCTCGGGCTGCGGCACGACGGTGAAGGACTACGGCTTCATGTTCCGCGCCGACCCCGCGATGGCGGACAAGGCCCGGCGCGTGTCCGGCCTGGCGCGCGACGTCAGCGAAATCATGGCCGAGCTCGGTCTCAAGGATCCGGTGATCGCGAGCGGGCAGACCGTCGCCTACCACTCCGCCTGCTCGATGCAGCACGGGCAGCGCCTCCGCGAGGAGCCGAAGCGGCTGCTCGCGCGCGCCGGGTTCCAGGTCAAGGACGTGCCCGAGGGACATCTCTGCTGCGGCTCGGCCGGCACCTACAACATGCTGCAGCCGGTGCTCGCGACCGCCTTGCGCGACCGCAAGGTCCGCAACATCGAAAGCCTCGGCCCCGACCTGATCGCGACCGGCAATATCGGCTGCATCACCCAGATCGCAGCCGGCACGCGCGTGCCGATCGTGCACACGGTCGAGCTGCTCGACTGGGCCACCGGCGGGCCGAAGCCCGACGCGCTGGGCTGACATGGACCGAAGCGACCGCTTCGCTCTCGTCACCGGCGCGACCAGCGGCGTCGGCCGCGTCGTGGCGCGGCGCCTCGGCCGTGACGGGTGGACCGTGCTGGCGCACGGGCGCGACGAGGCCCGCGGCGCGGCCCTGGTGCGTGAAATCGAGTCGGCCGGCGGAAAGGCGCGCTTCTACCGCGCCGATCTCTCGTCCCTGGCCGGGGTGCGTCGGCTCGCCGCCACGGTCGCCGGGGACCATCCGCTGTTGCATCTCCTGGTCAACAACGCCGGGATCGGTTCCGGCTCGCCCGGCGCCGGGCGCGAAGCCAGCGCCGACGGGTTCGAGCTGCGCTTCGCCGTGAACTATCTCGCCGGGTTCCTGCTGACGCGGCTGCTGCTGCCCAACCTGCTGGCCGCCGCGCCGTCGCGCGTCGTCAACGTGGCCTCGCTGGGGCAGCGCGACATCGACTTCGACGACGTGCAGCTCGAGCGCCGATATGCGGGCTCCGACGCCTATCGCCAGTCCAAGCTCGCGCAGATCCTCTTCACGATCGATCTGGCCGAGGAGCTCAAGGACCGCGGCGTCGCCGTCACCGCGCTGCATCCCGCGACCTACATGGACACGTTCATGGTGCGCCAGGCCGGCCATACGCCGATCAGCACGGTCGACGAAGGCGCCGACGCGATCATGAACCTGGCCGTGGGCGAAGCCGGCCGCAACCGCAGCGGCGAATTCTTCAACGGCCTGAAGCCCGCACGCGCCAACGCGCAGGCCTACGACAAGAAGGCCCGTGAACGCCTGCGGCGGCTGAGCTTGTCGCTCACGGGGCTGGGTTGATGTTCTCTTCCGCTCAGAACGCCGCGTTGAAGCGCACGGCGAGCGGGATGTCGATGCTGCCCGATATGTCGGTGATGGCGGAGAGCGTCGAGCCGAGATCCTGCTTGTTGCGGCTCTGCTCGGGCCGCAGGTTGATGCCGACCATGGCGCCGACCGAGGCGCCCTCGGCCACCTCGTAGTTTAGGCCTGCCTGCAGGCCGCCGGTGAACTTCGCGCCGGAATCGTACAGGCGCACGCGGCCGATGCGGAAGTTGGTGTCGTCGGTCAGGTCCATGTGCAGATCGTCGCGCCAAAGCAGCCGGGCCAAGGCGCCGACATAGGGGCGGAAGGCGAAGCCGGGCAGGAAATGCCACCGCGCGCCGAGCTCGCCCGCGACCTCGTGGTAGTCGTTGAACTCGGCGCGCAGCGACGTGTCCTGGTTGAAGGTGATCGGCTCGCCCGTCTCGGCGTCGAAATCCGACTTGGTGATCGTGGCATTGCCGATCGTCTTCTGCCTGCCCGAGGCGAAGGTGTAGCTGCCGCCGCCGAACAGCTCGAGCGAGCGCGTCACCATGTAGCCGACGTCGAAGCCGGCGGTGACCGGCTGCTTGTAGATGTCGGAGAAGCCGAACGTGGTCGTGGACCACGACACGACCGGGATCTGCTGGTTGTTGGGATTGATCTGCGTGTCCGACGCCGTGGTCGATTCGAGGAAGCCGCCGAAGATGAACGTGGTGCCGACCCGCGGCCCCACGACGAAGCTGCCCTCCGGCAGCGGATCGGCTCCTGCCGATCCGATGACGGCCGGCCCGGCCATGGTCAATCCCGCCAGGATCGCCAGCGCGCCAAGCGCAACACCCCGATGCATCCCAGGACCCCCGTCCGATGCCTGTGGATAAGTTTACCCACGGATTGTACGGGCGGCAATCGGATAATACCAAATCTAGCTAGGCCGGGCGGCGCGCGTTCAGGGCGGCCGCGATGGTCCCGTCGTCCAGGTAGTCCAGTTCGCCGCCGACCGGCACGCCATGGGCCAGGCGCGAGACCTTGGCCGGGGTGCCGGCCAGGCGGTCGGCGAGGTAATGCGCGGTGGTCTGGCCGTCGACGGTGGCGTCGAGCGCCAGGATCGCCTCGCGGATCGCACCGCTCTCGGCGCGCTGGATCAGGCCGTTCAGGTTCAGCCGGTCGGGCCCCACGCCGTCGAGCGCCGAGAGCGTGCCGCCGAGCACGTGATAGCGGCCCTTGAACGCGCCGCTGCGCTCGAGCGCCCAGAGATCGCCGACCTCGGCCACCACGCAGACGAGACCGGCGTCGCGCCGCGGATCGGCGCAGATCGAGCATGGATCGACGCTGTCGAGGTTGCCGCAAACGCGGCAGGTCTTCACCACTGCGGCGACGTCGGCAAGCGCGCGCGCCAGCGGATCGAGCAGCGCCTCGCGCCGCTTCAGGAGATGCAGCGCCGCACGCCGCGCCGAGCGCGGCCCCAGGCCAGGCAGGCGCGCCAGCAGCTGAATGAGATGCTCGATTTCCGGGCCGGTCATCGGAATCGGAAACCACCAAGACACCAAGACACCAAGAGGACGCGCTTCTCCGTGGTGTCTTGGTGTCTCGGTGGTTCGCCTTTCTTCGGCATCAAATCGGCAGCGAGATCCCGGGCGGCAGCTGCAGGCCGCCGAGCAGCTTGCGGGTTTCCTCCTGCATCAGCGTCTCGGCCTTGGCGCGCGCGTCGTTGCAGGCGGCGACGATCAGGTCCTCGAGGACGCCGACCTCGGCCGGCTGCGCCAGCGACGGGTCGATGCGCACGCGGCGCATCGCGCCCTTGGCCGTCATGGTCACCGAGACCATGCCGCCGCCGGCGGCGCCGGTCACCTCGAGCTGCTCGAGCCGGGCCTGAAGCTCGCCCATCTTGGCCTGCATTTCCTGGGCCTGCTTCATCATGTTGGCCAGGTTCTTCATCAGTCCGGCTCTCCTTCCATCTCTTCGGGATCGGCCAACGGCGCGTCGATCGCGACGTCCTGCGGCACCGCCATGCCCGGCGGCGGGCGTTCGCGCACGGCGACGATGCTGGCGTCGGGAAAGACCTGCTTCACCGCGACGACCAGCGGATGTTCGGCCGATTCCTGGTGCAGCTTGCGCTGGCTCGACTGCGCCTGCTCGCGCAGCGTCGGCTGTCCCTTCTCGTTGGACACCGACACCATCCAGCGCCGCCCGGTCAGCCGGGCGAGCAGCGCCTGGAGCTTGCCCGCCAGATCCTTCGGCGCCTGCGGCGCCGGGCGGAACTCCAGCACGCCCGGCTCGTAGCGCACCAGGTGCACGGTATTGACGAGATGCGCGTGCAGGATCGCCTCACGTTGCTGCTCGACCAGCGCCACCAGCCCGGCGAAATCGGCCGGCGCGGGAAGCGTCGCTTCAGTGCGTGCGACCGGCGCGAGCGGCGCCTCGG
>CAZLBB010000138.1:0-14730 GCA_964557415.1 uncultured Rhodospirillaceae bacterium | reverse complement strand
CGCGGCCGGTCCAAGGCCGGCCGGCAGCGCGGCCGCCGCGGCCACTGCACCGCCTGCCTGCAGGAGGGCCCGTCTGGAAATCACGACCCGCTTCTTCCTGGCGTCCTGGTCGCGCGCCTGCCGTTGGCGCGCGTACCCCTCCGGTGAAAGCAGGGCGCGTCTCGCCGGAGCATACCCGCAACGGACCACGCGGCCATCAGCGCGTTACGGCGTAGCCGGCCTTCTCGATCGCCGCGATCACGGCCGCCTCGTCGGCCTCGCCGTCCACCGTCACGATCCCCGAGGCCAGATCGACCGCGACCTTGGCGGCCGGTGCCGCGCGACCGACCGAGCGCCGCACGGCGCCGGCGCAGCCTTCGCACGTCATGCCTTGGACCTTCAGTTCCATTGCCGGGCCTCCATGGTTGCGCCTGCTATCTCGGGCTTCCAGTGATGGGAAGGTCAAGGCCGCGCGCAAGGGCCGGCGGGCGGGCGGCGGTCACTTTCTCTTGGCGGGCTTGCCGAGCCGAGCCTGCAATCCCTGAACGTAGCGCCGGTCGGCGGCGGAGAAGGTGCCGTCCTTGATCTCCTCCTTCAGGTCCGTGAGCATCTCGCGCGTGTCGGGCGACAGGTCGTAGGTCGCCAGCAGGCGCTCGATCGCTTCCAGATCCCCGGAGGCGTCGCCGACGGACTCCGCCGGCTCCTGCGTCGCGCCGGCGACATCGTCGTCATCCGGCTCGTCCGTCGCTCCGACACCGCGGGCGGCCTCGCCGTCGTCGCCGTCGCGGAGCAAAAGGTCGTCCCAGCGCCGGCCTTCCTGCCGAAGGCGCTGATCGAGCGCGCGGGCCGCGGCGAGCACCTCGGCATCGTCGGTGCTGCCGAGCTTGTCCAGCAGGGCAATCAGGCTGTCGCGGTCGGCGATGGTCATCGGCGATCTCCCTGGCGGCGCGTTCTGCGTCCTTTGCGGTCGCGCCTGTTGTAGCGGCGCGCGCCCGGCGCTACAACACCCGCACCGCTCCCCGCAAGGTGGGTCATGATCGCGGCCTATGTGTTGTCCAATGGGCGCCTGGAGAAGGCGCCGCCGGGGCCGTCCGGCGAGCCGCCGGGCGATGCGCTGTGGATCGACCTCCTCTCACCCACCAAGGACGAGGAGGCGATGGTCCTGCGCAGCGTGGGCATCGAGATCCCGACGCGCGAGGAGATGCAGGAGATCGAGGTCTCCAGCCGGCTCTATCGCGAAGGCGACGCGCATTTCATGACCGCGCCGATCATCTATCGCACCGACACGCCGCGGCCCGAGGTTTCGGCCACCACCTTCATCCTGGCACCGACAGCGATGGTGACGGTGCGCTACGCCCAGCCCAAGTCGATCGACATCTTCGTCGTGCGCGCTGCGCGCCAGATCGGCTGGTGCACCACGCCCGAGACGGTGCTGATCGGCCTCCTGGAGACGATCGTCGACCGGGTCGCCGACGTGATGGAGCGGGTGGCAGGCGAGCTCGACACGCTGTCGCGCACGATCTTCTACGACCCGTCCGAGGTCAACGGCACGAAGAGCGAGGAGCAGATCACTGCCGACCTCAAGGCCGAGCTGCGTCAGCTCGGCCGTGCCGGCGACCTGACGTCGAAAACGCGCGACACGATCCTTGGCCTCGACCGCATCGCCACCTATCTCGGCACGGCCGAGGCGCTCGGCGCGCGCAAGGACGCCAAGGCGCGGCTGAAGACCCTCTCGCGCGACCTGCGCTCGCTCGCCGAGCACGACGGCTTCCTGTCGAACAAGGTCAACTTCCTGCTCGACGCCACGCTCGGGATGATCTCGATCGAGCAGAACCGCTCGATGACCGAGCAGAACAACATCATCAAGATCTTCACCGTCGCCGCGACCGCCTTCCTGCCGCCGACGCTGGTCGCCAGCATCTACGGCATGAATTTCGCCCTGATGCCCGAGCTGAAATGGGAATTCGGCTACGGCTGGGCGCTCGCGCTGATGCTGTTCTCGGCGGTGGCGCCGTTCGTGTACTTCAAGCGGCGCGGGTGGCTGTAGAAGGGCGGGGACGAATGCATTTGCGCCCGACGCCCTTTCCTCTCTATACATCGCACGGTCCCCCGCCGCCTCCAGCGCGAACCTGACAAGGACTGCCCATGCGCGATTTTCAGAAGCCCGGCCGCTCGGCCGCCCATGCCGGGGAGGCGATGGCCGCCACGTCGCACCCGCTTGCCACGATCACGGCGCTGGACGTGCTGCGCTCGGGCGGCACCGCGATGGACGCCGCCGTGGCGGCCACGGCGGTCATGTGCGTCACCGAGCCGGCGATGACCGGCGTCGGCGGCGACTGCTTCGTGCTTTACGCGCCCAAGGGCGGCGACAAGGTGATCGGCTACAACGGCTCGGGCCGCGCGCCGCAAGACGTGAGCGTCGACGCGCTCGCCGCCAAGGGCGTCGAGAAGATCGCCGAGCACGGCGTGCACTCGATCACGGTGCCGGGCTGCGTGCAGGCCTGGGAGCGGCTGATCGCCGATCACGGCCGCAAGGAGCTGGGCGAGCTGCTGCGGCCGGCGATCAAGTACGCCGAGGAAGGCTTCGCCGTCACGCCGCGCGTCGCGCACGACTGGGCCGGGCAGGTGGGCAAGCTGGCCAAGGACCCCGGCGCCAAGGCGATTTTCCTGCCGGAGGGACGTGCGCCCAAGGCCGGCGAGCGCTTCAGCAACCCGCGCCTGGCGCAGACGCTGAAGGCGATCGCGCGGCAGGGCGCCAAAGGGTTCTACGAAGGCCCGGTGGCCGAGGACATCGTCCACCTGCTGCGGTCGCTCGGCGGCTTCCACACGATGGACGACTTCGCCGCCACCGCGGGAGAGTACGTCACGCCGATCTCCACGGACTACCGCGGCTACACGGTGCACGAATGCCCGCCGAACGGGCAGGGGATCACGGCGCTCATGATGCTCAACATCCTCTCGGGCTTCGACATGCCGAAGCTCGACCCGGCCGGCGTGCAGCGCCTGCACCTGGAGGTCGAGGCCGGGCGGCTTGCCTATGCCGAGCGTGACGCCTACGTCGCGGATCCGCGCTTCTCCGACGTGCCGGTGGCGCGCCTCCTGTCCGAGCGCCACGCGGCCGAGCAGCGCCGGCGCATCAGCCACGACCGCGCGCTGACCGACGTGACGCCGGTCGACCTGCCGGCGCACAACGACACCGTCTATCTCTGCGTCGTCGACCGCGACCGCAACGCGGTCAGCTTCATCAACTCGGTGTTCGACTCGTTCGGCAGCGGCAAGGTCGCGCCCAACGCGGGCGTGCTGCTGCACAACCGCGGCTCCAGCTTCAAGTGCGACCCGGCGCACCCGAACTGCATCGAAGGCGGCAAGCGGCCGATGCACACGATCATCCCCGCCATGGTCACGCGCGAGGGCCGCGCGGTGATGCCGTTCGGCGTCATGGGCGGGCACTACCAGTGCGTCGGCCAGACGCGCGTGCTGACCAACATGATCGACTACGGCATGGGTCCGCAGGAAGCGATCGACTTCCCCCGCGCGCATCACCGCGACGGTGCGGTGACGATCGAGCGCGGCTACGACGACGCGGCGGCCGTCGGCATGCAGGCGCTCGGCCACCGCACCGTGCCGGCGGAGAACCCGCTCGGCGGTGGCCAAGCGGTGTGGATCGACTGGCAGAACGGCACGCTGGTCGGCGGCTCCGAGCCGCGCAAGGACGGCTTCGCCGCGGGCTTCTAGGACGCGGCTGGTTACCGCGGGATCGGTGCCGGGGCGTAGGCGTAGGCCGGCGGATAGTAGTAGCCTGGATAATATACGTAGCGCGGATAGTAGTAGTACGGATAGTAGCCGTAGCCCGGGTAGTAGGGCGGATAGTAGTAATAGGCCGGCGGCCCATAGTAGGCGGGATAGCCCGGGCCGCTCAGGGAATAGGCCAGCAGGCCGCCGAACGCGGCGGCGCCCAGGCCGAGCGCGACGTAGTCGCCGGTGCTCCAGCCGCCATGGTAGTGGCCGCCATGATGATAGCCCCCGCGATAATGGCCATAACCGCCCCGGTAGTGCCCGCCGCCATGGTAGCCGCCACGGTAGTGGCCGCTGCTGCCGTGATAGCCGCCCGATCGGTGCCCACGACTTTGCGCTTCGGCCGCTGGCGCGAGCTGCGCCGACACGAGCGCTGCCGCGACTGCGGCAACGAAAAACCGCTTCGTCGATACCCGGGATGTCATGGCGCATCCTTTGCTGCACCGCTTCCTGCGCCCCCGGCAATGACGACCATGAGCCAGCGAGCATCGTGCCGGCGGCGCCCTCGGCACGCTGCATCTCTAGCACGCGCAGCCTCGGCCTTCTTTGACCCAGGTCAACCTGCGGGATGCGTCCTGGTCGCAGCGACAGACGCGAACCGCGCGGCCCATGCTGCGCTCAGCCGCGCGCGAACACTGCGCGCAGCGCGCCCGCGAGCGAGCCTTCCTCCAGGTACTTGATGCCGGCGTAGCCGCCGGCGAGAATCGACAGCCACGCGATGACGGAGCCGAGCGCCAGGGTCGACATGCCGGTGACGCCCTGGCCGATGGTGCAGCCGAGCGCCAGCACGCCGCCGACGCCCATGATGACCCCGCCGAGGATGTGGCGCAGCGTGTCGCGGGCGTCGGCGAAGCCCTCGAGGCGGAAGCTGCCGGCGGCGAGCGAGGCGAGGAACGCGCCGGCGACCACGCCCAGCACCGTGGCGATGCCGAAGTTAATCTTCGCGCCGGTGAAGGTCATCGCGTACTGCACCGTCTCGCCGACCGGCGCCACGAAGGTGAAGGAAGCCAGCGGCGTGGGATCGAACGCGTCCGCGCCCAGCCGGCCGGTGATGAGCCAGCCGACGGGGATCAGCGCGCCGATGATGAGGCCCGCGGCAACGTCGCGACGCGAGGCGCGGAAATCCGCGTCGCGAAAGCAGTAGTAGAGAAAGCCGCCGGCCACGATCACGGTCAGCGCGAGGCGGATGCCCGGCGCGGCGAGGCCGGTGCCGGCAGCCAGGATATCGGCGACGCCCTGGCGCGCGATGCCGAGTGTAGCGAGGTTCAGGTTGGTCGCGGCCTCGAAGGGCTGGCGCAGCATGCCGAGGATGCCACGCAGCGTTGCGTAGGCGGCGATGCCGAGGCATAGCAGCACCACGAGCGCCTTGAGGCTGCCGCCGCCGACGCGCACCAGGGTCTTGTTGCCGCAGCCGCCGGTCATGGTCATGCCGAAGCCGAACAGGAGCCCGCCCAGGATCGCGCCGGCCCAGCCGAGATTGGGGGTCAGGTAGATCGACTTGCCCAGGTCGACCAGGCCCAAAAGGTGCAAGGCCTGGCTGCCCAGGATCGCCACCGCGATCGCCAGGATCCAGGCACGGAAGCGATTTCGGTCGCCCATCAGCACCATGTCGGAGATGGCGCCCATGGTGCAGAAATTGGTGCGCTGGGCGGTGGCGCCGAACACGAGCCCGGCGGCGAAGCCCGCAACGGCGACGATCACATGAACCGGCAACTCCGGCATGCCAGGGTCCCTCCGCGTCCCGATGGCCTCGGCCCAGGTCGGCTGCTATATATTCGCTTTCCCTGGCAAATCCAGCCGATAAGCGCCTGAACCGGCAAGGGAGACGACGAGCCGATGAACAATACGACCAGCCTGTCCCCGGTCACGCCGGACAAGCTGCTGGACACCAAGGGCCTGACCTGTCCCTTGCCGGTGCTGCGGGCCAAGAAGGCGATCAAGGAACTCGCCCCCGGCCAGGTGATGAAGGTGCTCGCGACCGACCCCGGCTCGGTCGCCGATTTCGCCAATTTCTGCAAGGCGACGGGCAGCGAGCTGCTGGTGTCGACCACGGAAGGCGACGTATTCGTCTACCTGATCAGGAAGGGCGCCTAAGCCCTTGCGAAAGGGACTCATTGCCGGACTCTTTGCGGCCTGGATGAGCTTGGCGCCGGCTGCGGCCGCCGCGGGCGAGCTGGTCATGTTCTGGGCGGCCGGGTGCCCCTGGTGCGCCGCCTGGGACCGGGACATCGCTGCCGTCTACCCCAGGACCGAAGAGGCCAAGCGGCTTCCGCTGCGCCGGGTCGACCTGCGGGCGAGGCGGCCGGACGACCTGCGGTACATCGAGGGCATTCGCTTCACGCCCACCTTCGTCGCGGTCGAGGACGGCCGCGAGTACGGGCGCATCGTCGGATATATCGGCGAGGACCAGTTCTGGGGCCTCCTCGGCCAGATCGTCGCCACCTTGCCGCCGCGAACGGACTAGAACCGCCGCGAGAATGCTGCGCCGGGTCCGCCGCGCCGCGGCTATCGGACAAACGGATCGCGCTTGCCGACGCGACTCGCGCGAGCAGAGCCATGGTCCGTTCGCGTCCCTGAACAGCTTGTGACGAGGCCTGTGGCGATGAGCAGCGTGGCGAAGTACTCTCGTCTGCTGGCGCTCAACAAGAATGGCGGTGACGAGTTTCAAGACGCGCGTCCGACGCGTTCGATGCAGCTTGCAGCCGCAAAGCCAGACAACAGAGGGAGGAGACCGAGGCCATGCTACGTATTCCCTTCGCAATAGCGTCTGCCGCACTCGCGGTCGCGATATTGGCGGGTCCGTCCGCGCTGGCGCAGAAGCCCGGCGGCACGCTCGTCCAGATCACCCAGCCCGAGCCGCCCAACCTCGCCCCCTACATCTCGACCTCCGGGCCGATCGGCCAGGTCACGGCGAAGGTGTTCGACGGGCTTCTCGAATACGACTTCAACCTGAAGCCGAAACCGGGGCTCGCCGAAAGTTTCGCGGTCGCGCCCGACGGCAAGACGGTGACGTTCAAGCTGCGCCAGAACGTCAAGTTCCACGACGGCAAGCCGTTCACCTCGGCCGACGTGCAGTTCACCATCATGGACGTCCTGAAGACCAATCACCCGCGCGGCATCGCCACCTTCAAGGAGGTGACGGCGGTCGAAACGCCGGACGCGCATACCGCCGTGTTCAAGCTCGCCACGCCGGCTCCCTACATGATGATGGCGCTGTCGGGCTACGAGAGCCCGATTCTGCCCAAACACATCTACGGCGTCGGCGACATCAAGACGCACGCCAAGGCCAACGAGCCGGTCGGGACCGGGCCCTTCCGGTTCGTCGAATGGCGGCGCGGCGAGTTCGTCAGGCTGGACAAGAACAAGGACTACTGGCAGGCGGGCCTGCCGTATCTCGACCGTATCGTGGTGCGCTTCATCGCCGACGCATCGACCCGCACGGCGGCGCTCGAGAAGGGCGAGGCCCATGTCGCGGGCTTCGGCGCGGTGCCCTACAACGACGTCAAGAAGCTGGGCGCGCTGCCGTCGCTCGAGGTGACGACGAAGGGCTACGAGATGATCTCCCCGATCGTCGAGCTCGTGATCAACACGAAGAAGCCGCCGTTCGACAACCAGAAGGTGCGGCAGGCCGTATCCTATGCCGTGGACCGCAAGTTCGTGATCGACAACGTCTGGTTCGGCTTCGGCAAACCGGCAATGGGACCGATCAGCTCGAACTTTGCGCCCTCGGGACTTTACGCCGCGGGGATCGACTTCACCGCGGCCGACCGGATCGAGCGCGCCAACAAGCTGCTCGACGAAGCCGGCTTTCCGAAGAAGGCCGACGGCTTCCGCTTCGAGATCGTGCACGACATCACGCCCTATGGCGAGGAATGGCAGCGGTTCGGCGAGGCGGTGCAGCAGGCTCTGGCCCAAGTCGGCATCAAGGCGACGCTGCGCTACGAGGACGTCGCCAAGTGGCTGAAGCGCGTCTACACCGACTACGACTACTTCATCAGCTCGAACTTCCTCTACAACCTCGCCGACCCGGTTCTCGGCGTCCATCGCGGCTTCCATTCCGACCGCATCAAGCCGGGCACCGTGTTCGTCAACGGATCGCGCTGGTCGACCCCAGAGACGGACGCGCTGATGGACAAGGCCACCGTGGAGGCGGACCCGGCGAAAAGGAGCGTCCTCTACAA
Organism: uncultured Rhodospirillaceae bacterium; assembly: GCA_964557415.1. Taxonomy (GTDB): domain Bacteria; phylum Pseudomonadota; class Alphaproteobacteria; order JAEULC01; family JAEULC01; genus JAEULC01. The sequence goes on along the minus strand of CAZLBB010000138.1, from coordinate 6,775 downwards.
GGACCTCGTCATGAAGGTCTCGGAAGGGAGTCCCGTCATCTACGTCCTGGAGTTGCAGTTCCCCACGATCGTCAACAAGCAGTTCAAGAACGTGATCACGGGCCCCCTGGGCATCTACGACAGTTTCGCCACCGCCTACAGGCAGTGAGCGGACCTTCGGCGGCAACCGGCGCCACGCCTGCGCCGGTTGCCGCTTTCTTCCGCGCGTTCGGAACCGGAATAGCGAACGATGACCGGCTCGGAGCTGGGTAGGTACATCATCCGTCGCCTCCTGCAGACCGTTCCCGTCGTGCTGGGAGTCGTCGTCATGAACTTCCTGCTGCTTCAGCTTGCGCCCGGCGACCTTGCGACCGTGCTTGCCGGCGAGGCCGGCGGCGCGCCCAAGGAGTACATCGACCAGCTACGCCAGCGGTTCGGCCAGGACCAGCCGGTGCTGGTCCAGCTCTTCAACTACATGCGCAACATCCTCTTCCTCGACCTGGGATATTCCTTCCGCCAGAGCGCGCCGGTGCTCGATCTCCTGCTGGCGCGGCTGCTTCCGACCCTGCTGCTGATGGGGGCGACGCTGGTCCTTTCGCTCGGCGTCGGCGTGCTGATGGGCGTGCTCGCGGCGCTCTGGGTGCGCACGTGGAAGGATCACGTCGTTTCGGTCGCCGCCATCGTGTTCTACGCCACACCCCTGTTCTGGGTCGGCCTGATGCTGATCCTGCTGTTCTCGATCCGCCTCGACTGGTTTCCGACCTCGGGCATGGAGGACGTCGTGGCGTTCAACGAGGGCTGGGCGCGCGTGGCGGACATCGCGCATCACCTGGTGCTGCCGACGATCACGCTGTCGCTGTTCTATCTTGCCCTCTATGCCCGCCTGATGCGCGCGTCCATGCTCGAGCAGCGGGGGCTCGACTACGTGACGACGGCGCGCGCCAAAGGGCTGACCGAGGGACAGATCACGACGCGGCACGTGTTTCGCAACGCGCTGCTCCCCATCGTGACGATGGCCGGCGTGCAGTTCGGCGGCCTGCTGGGCGGCTCCGTCGTGGTGGAAAGCGTGTTCGCCTGGCCGGGGCTTGGCCAGCTGGCGTTTCAGTCCATGTTCGCGCGGGACTTCAACCTCCTGCTCGGCATCTTCTTCCTTTCGTCGTGCCTGGTGGTGCTCGTCAATCTCGTCGTCGACCTGATCTACGTGCTCCTCGACCCGAGAATTCGGATCGGCTGAAGCTGGCATGAGAAGCTTCCGGCAACGATTTCTCGGGAATCCGCGCGTCGGGCTGGGGCTCGCATGGCTCGGGCTCGTCCTGCTGGTGGCGCTTCTGGCCGATGTCCTGGCGCCCAGGGACCCGTTCGCCATCGTCGGCACCCCGTTTTCGCCGCCGGCCGGCGACTTCGTGCTCGGCACGGACAGCCTCGGTCGCGACGTGGCGGCCGGGCTGATCCATGGTGCGCGCACGACGATGCTGATCGCCGTGCTTTCCACCCTGGCGGCCGTCGCCTTCGGCACGATCATCGGCGCGGTCACCGGCTACTACGGCAAGCTGGTCGACGACGTGCTGATGCGGACGACGGAGTTCTTTCAGACCATCCCGTCGTTCCTTTTCGCGATCGTGTTGATCGCCATCCTCTCGCCGTCCGCCGTCAACCTCGTCATCGCGATCGCGACCGTCAGCTGGCCGCCGATCGCCCGCGTCGTCCGGGGCGAGGTGCTGGCCGTCCGCTCGCGCGAGTTCGTGCAGGCCGCCGTGGTGGCCGGCCAGCGCGACAGCGCCATCCTGGTGACGCAGGTGCTGCCCAACACGCTGTCGCCGCTGATCGTGACGGGCTCGCTGCTGGTGGCGACCGCCATCCTGTTCGAGAGCGCGCTGTCCTTCCTCGGCCTCGGCGCGCCGAACCAGATGAGCTGGGGCTTCATGATCGGCGCGGGCCGCTCGTTCATGCGCGAGGCCTGGTGGCTGGTGATGGTGCCGGGCGTGGCCATCCTGCTCACGGTCCTGGCAATCAATCTCGTGGGCGAAGGGCTGAACGACGCGCTCAACCCGCGGCTGGCCGACCTGTGAACGACGTCGTCCTCAGCATCGAGGACCTGACGGTCGCGCTGCCGGCGTGGTCGGACCGCCGGCACGCGGTCGCCGGCGCGTCGGTGCAGATCCGCCGGGAAGAGATACTCTGCGTCGTCGGCGAGTCCGGCTCGGGCAAGTCGATCATGGGCAAGTCGATCCTGGGGCTTCTCCCCGCGCCGCATGTACGGGTCACCGGCGGCCGCATCGTGTTCGAGGGGCGCAATCTGCTGCGATTGCCCGAGCACGAGATGCGGGCGATCCGCGGCGGTCGCATCGCGATGATCTTCCAGGAGCCGATGACCGCACTCAATCCGCTGATGCGCGTGGGCAGGCAGATCGACGAGGTGCTGGAAGTCCACACGGGGCTGACGGCGCCGGAGCGGCGCAAGCGCGTCCTGGCCCTGTTCGAGGATGTGCGGTTGCCGGAACCGGAGCAGATCATCGACAGCTATCCGCACCAGCTGTCAGGGGGACAGCGCCAGCGCGTCATGATCGCCATGGCGCTCGCGCTCGAGCCGGCCCTGATCATCGCCGACGAGCCGACGACGGCGCTTGACGTGACGACGCAGGCGCAGATCCTGCAGCTCCTGAAGGAGCTGCAACGCGCGCACGGCACGGCGGTGCTGTTCATCACCCATGATTTCGGCGTCGTGGCGGAGATCGCCCACCGTGTCGCCGTCATGCGCCACGGCGAGATCGTGGAAACCGGCCCGACGGACGCCGTGCTGCGCCGGCCGCAGGCGCAATACACCAAGGACCTGGTGGCGGCGGTGCCGGGCCTCGTTCCGCGCGCCCGCGACGAGGGCGCCGCGCCCAGGCCGCTGCTCGTCGTGCGCGACCTCGAGAAGACCTATGCCGGCACCGGCGGCCTCCTGGGATCGGGCGGGCGGACGGTGAGGGCGGTCCGGAAGGTCAGTCTTGATGTCCACCGGCAGAGCTCGCTCGCGCTGGTCGGCGAATCGGGATCGGGGAAGTCGACGCTGGCGCGCTGCATCATCGGATTGGATACGCCGGACGGCGGCGAGATCCTGCTCGACGGGCAGCGCGTCTCGGGCATGTCGCGGGCCGAGATGCGGCCGATGCGCCGGCTCATGCAGATGGTGTTCCAGGACCCGTTCGCCTCGCTCAACCCGCGCCAGCGGGTCGGCGAGATCATCGCCATCGGGCCGCGGATCCAGGGGGCGAGCCGCAGGGAGGCGCTGGAGCGGGCGCGCGAGCTGCTGGGCTTGGTCGGCCTCAAGCCGGAGAGCGCGGACCGCTATCCGCACGAGTTCTCCGGCGGGCAGCGGCAGCGCATCGGCATCGCCCGGGCGCTGGCCGTCGAGCCGAAGCTGATCATCGCCGACGAGCCGGTTTCGGCGCTGGACGTCTCGGTGCAGAAGCAGGTGCTCGATCTGCTCAACGAGCTGAGGCGGAGGTTCGGCCTTTCCATGCTCTTCATCACGCACGACTTGCGCGTCGCGGCGACGGTTTGCGAGGAGATCGCGATCATGAACCAGGGGGTGATCGTCGAGCGGGGCGCGACCGCGGAAATCTTCGCCGCGCCGAAGCATCCCTACACACGCAGCCTGCTGGAGGCTGTCCCGGGCAGGCGGTGGTTCAACACGCTCGCCTGCACGTCGTGACATTGCATCGACCGTCCGTTTGCCGCCCGGTTGGAGCGCCGCCGCCATCTTGCCACGGACGACGCGCAACCGCCGCGACAATGCCGCGCCGGCTCCGCCGCGCCGCCATGATCGCATGGTGGGATGCGCCTCGGAAGCGGGCGCGCGGTCCGGCCTTTTTTCCGGGTTGGCACGACCGGGCCGCGCGACCCGCTCCCCGCGTCCGTCGAATTCCCATTCGGGCATCAAGGAGGGGGACATGTCCGGTTGCTGCAATCCTTACCTGGTGGTGAAACTGGCGATCGGCGTCCTACTCGCGGCCTCGATCGCGGCCGGCGGCTACCTCGCAGGACGCGGCGTGCTGCTGTCGCGGCTGCAGGAGCGCTACGTCACGGTCAAGGGCGTCGCCGAGCTGGAACTGAAGGCGAACCTGGCCGTTATGCCGCTGCGGTTCACGGTCACCGCCTCGGACCCGCGCCAGGGACAGGAGCAGCTCGAGCGGCTCGCCGGCACCGTGGTCGCCTTCCTCAAGGAGCGCGGCTTTGCCGACGGCGAGATCGCGCTGGGCGGCCTCGAGGTGCAGGACACCGTAGCGCAGGGCATGCGCGAGGAGGCGCGGGTGGGCGGCGCGCGCTACGTGCTGGCCCAGACGGCGACGGTGCGCACGGGCGAGGTCGATCGCGTGACCCAGCTGTCGCGCGCGCTGGGCGAGCTGGTGCGCCGTGGCGTGGTGCTGGGCGACCAGAGCGGCGGGCCCAGCTATATCGTCACCGCCGACCGCCTCAACCAGGTCAAGCCCGACCTGATCCGCCGCGCCACCGAGGCCGCGCGCACCGCCGCCGAGGAGTTCGCGCAGATGTCCGGCGGGGCGGTCGGCACGATCCGCCGCGCCAACCAGGGCGTGATCGTCATCCTCCCGCGCGACGAGTCGCCCGACACCTACGAGCCGCGCGTGGTCGACAAGCGCATCCGCGCGGTGGCCACGGTCGACTACTACCTGCTGGCGCGCTGACCGCCGCGGCGCGTCACCAGTCCACCACCGTGCCGTCGTCCAGCACCGCGTTGGTCGTGTGATAGACCTCGGGCTCGAAGGGGTGCTTCGCCGCTTCCCGCTCGTTCACCTCGATGCCGAGGCCCGTCGTCTCGGGCAGCTGCCAATGGCCTTCGACCATGCGGATCGGCGTGCTGACGACCGCGTCGTACCACGGCACCTGGCCGACCATCTCCTCCTGGATCACGAAGTTCGGGGTCGACAGCGCGAAGTGCAGCGCCGCCGCGCCGGCGATGGGCCCGAGCGGGTTGTGCGGCGCCACGCCGATCAGCGCCGCCTCGGCGATGGCGGCGATCTTCTTGCCTTCCCACAGGCCGCCGCAGTGGCAGAGATCGGGCTGGATGATGTGCACGGCCTTGGCGGCGCAGAGCTGGGCAAATTCCTGGCGCGTGACCAGGCGCTCGCCGGTGGCGATCGGACAGCGCGACGCGGCCGTGATCAGCCGCATCGCCTCGACGTCGCCGGGCGGCACCGGCTCCTCGACGAACAGGGGCTGGAACGGCTCGAGCGCGCGGATGTACTGCAGCGCCGCCGCCGTCGAGCCGGGTCGGCCGTGGAAGTCGATCATGATCTCGATGCCGGGCCCGACCGACTCGCGCAGCGCCTGCATCAGCTTGCCGACATGCGCCACCGCCGCCGGGGCGGCCGTGACGTTGGTGTACGGGATGAACACGACCTTGAGCGCGCGATACCCTTTCGCCAGCACGGCCTGGGCGCGATCAACCAGCGCCGCGGGGTCGAAGGTCTCGTAGACTGCACGCATGTCGCCGAGGCCGAGATGCGTGTAGACCTTCACGCGATCGCGGACCTTGCCGCCGAGCAGGCGCCAGGCCGGCAATCCGAGCGCCTTGCCCTGGATGTCCCACAGCGCCTGCTCGATGCCGCTCGCGGCGGTCATGCCGATGGCGCCGAGCGGCCAAAAGCTGTGCTTGACGAGGACGCGGACGATCTGCTCCACGTCGCGCGGGTCGCGGCCGATGACCAGCGGCGCCAAGTCCTCGACCGCGCCGACGACGGCGCGCGTCTTCCATTCCAGCGTCGCCTCGCCCCAGCCATAGAGGCCCGGCTGGTCGGTCTCGACCCGCACAAACACCCAGTTGCGCATCTCCGCGTTGACGACCGCGGTGCGGATCGCGGCGATCTTCATCGGCGTTCCCCGTTCAGCGGGGCGCGATCATAGCATTGCCGAGACGAAGCGGGCGGGCAGAGCGGATTGCGGCGCGGTCACTTGGCGGCGGGCTTGCGCACCTGGTTGCGGATCGGTGGCAGGGAGCGGAGATAGGCGACGATCGCGCGGCGGTCCTCGTCGGTGAGCTTGCCGGTGGTGTTGGTCACGACCTCGGCCATCTCCGAGCCGACGAAATCGCCCTCCGGCGTCATGCCGCTCTTCAACAGCTCGACCAGATCGTCTGCGCTCCACTTGCCGATGCCGGTGTCGGGATCGGGCGTCAGGTTCGGCACCGCGCCGTCGCCCAGCACGGCGCCGGCCATCTTCATGTCGCTCTTGATGGCGCCGAAGAAGTTGCGCGGCGTATGGCATTCGCCGCAATGGCCGAGCGCGTTCGCCAGGTAGGCGCCGCGCTTGATCTCGGGCGACAGCGAAGCGTCGGGCGTGAACTCGCCGGGCGCGAAGAACAGCCAGTTCCAGACCTTCATGAGGGCCCGAATATTATAGGGGAAGCCGACGTCGTGCGGCTTGTTCGGCTGCGCCACGGCGGGCTGCGCGCGCAGGTAGGCCCACAGATCCTTCGCCTCGGCTTCGGTCATGCCGGTGAACGAGGTGTAGGGAAAGGCCGGGAAGAGATGGCTGCCGTCGGCGCTGCGGCCTTCGCGCAGCGCGCGGAGGAACTGCGCCTCGCTCCAAGCGCCGATCCCGTGGGTCGGGTCGGGCGTGATGTTCGGTCCGTAGAAGATGCCGAAGGGCGTCTTGAGCGCCCGCCCGCCGGCAAGCCGCGGCCCCTTGTTCTTCTCGTCCGTGTGGCAGCCGAGGCAGCCGGCGGCGTTGAAGATGTACTCGCCGCGCCTGACCGCGTCGGCATCGGGCGCTTGCGCGCCCGCTGGCGGCGCGA
>CAZLBB010000137.1:0-14734 GCA_964557415.1 uncultured Rhodospirillaceae bacterium | reverse complement strand
GTCGCGGGCGGGCGGATCGCCGCCGTCGGCAGGGGCCTCGGCGCGGCGCGCGCGCGCGTAGTCGCGCGCGAGCTGGTGCTGGCGCCCGGCATCATCGACGCGCACACGCATTTCGACGCGCAGATCACCTGGGACCAGTGGCTGACGCCGTCCTCCGCGCTCGGCGTCACCACGGCGGTGATCGGCAATTGCGGCTTCACCATCGCGCCCTGCCGACCCGCCGACCGCGACCTCACGATGCGCAACCTGACCCATGTCGAGGGCATGTCGCTCAACGTGCTGCGCCAGGGCATCCGGTGGGACTTCCAGGGCTTCCCCGAGTATCTCGACGCGATCGAGCGACGCGGCCTGGGGCTCAACGTCGCCGCCTTCGTCGGCCATTCCTCGGTCCGCACCTTCATCATGGGCGCCGACGCGCATCGCCGCACCGCGACCAGCGACGAGATCGCACAGATGCGCGATCTCGTGCGCGAGGCGATGCGGTGCGGCGCGATCGGCTTCGCTACCTCGACCGCCGGCCAGCACAACGGCGAGGCCGGCATCCCGATGCCGTCGCGCCTGGCGGCGCCGGAAGAGCTCGGCGCGCTGGTGAAGGCGATGGGCGAGGGCGGCACGGGCGTCTTCATGCTGACCAAGGGCGGCGGTACGAGCATTGGGTTCCTCGAGCAGCTCGCCGCCGACAGCGGCCGGCCGGTGGTGATCGCGGCGTTGCTGCACAACAGCACCAATCCCGACGCGACCTTCGAGGACCTCAGCGACATCGCCGCAGCGCAAGGCCGCGGCCGGCGCTTGTGGGGCCAGGTTTCGTGCTGCCCGCTGACCAACGACTTCACGCTCAAGTCGCCCTATCCGTTCGAGGGCCTCGACGCCTGGCGCCCGGCCATGCAGACGCCGGAGGAGCGGCTGCCCGCGATCTACGCAGATCCGAAGTTCCGCGCCGCAATCCGCGCGGAGCTTGAGCGGCCGGCCAAGGTCCGCCTGTTCAACGGCGAATGGCACAAGCTCGACCTGCTCGAGGCGAAGCGGCCGGAGCACCGCGCGCTGGAGGGCCGCTCGATCGGCGAACTGGCGAAGGAGGCGGGCAGGGACCCGCTCGACTTCATGCTCGACCTCGCGCTCGCCGAGGACCTCGACACGATCTTCACGGCCGTGCTGCTGAATTCCGACGAGGAGGCGGTCGGTCGCATGCTCAACCATCCTCATGCCAATATCGCCCTGTCCGACGCCGGCGCGCACCTGACCTTCTTCTGCGATGCCGGCTTCGGTCTCCACCTGCTCGGGCATTGGGTGCGCGAGCTCGAGGTCATGAGCCTGGAGCGCGCCGTGCATCACCTGACCGGCCGGCAGGCGGCGATCTACGGCATCCCGGAGCGCGGGACCTTGAAGCCCGGCAGCGCCGCCGACCTGATGCTGTTCGACCCGGCGACCGTCGGCCGCGGCGAGGCGCGCCGCGTGCACGACCTGCCCGGCGGCGCGCCGCGCCTGACCACGCCGGCCAAGGGCCTGCATGGTGTCTGGGTCAACGGCACGCGCATCGTGGCCGAGGACGGAAAGCGCATCGGCGACGCCGGGCTGAGCGGGCTGCTGCTGCGCCGGTTTCTTGCGTGAGCGACCTGATTTTGGACGTCCGGGTGTGGCGCGGCGACGCCGCGGGTGGCGCGTTCCGTCACTACAGCGTGCCGGCGCGGGAGCGACAGACCGTGCTCGACGTCGTCACCTGGATCCAGCGCCACCTGGATCCAGGCCTCAGCTACCGCTTCGCCTGCCGCGTCGGCATGTGCGGCACCTGCGCCATGACCGTAAACGGCAAGCCGCGCTGGACCTGCCGGACTCTCGTTGGCAGCGTGACGCGCGCGGGCCGGCTCTCCATCGCGCCGCTGGCCAACCTGCCGGTGGTCAAGGACCTGGCCTGCGACATGGCGCCGTTCTTCGACAAGTGGCGGCGCGCCGAGGGGCGCTTCCGGCCGCAGGCGGCGGCGCCGGCCGACTTCGCCGTCGTGCCGCTGGAAAGCGCCGCACGCCGCGCCGCCGATGCCGGGATCGAGTGCATCGGCTGCGCCGTGTGCCACGCCGCCTGCGACATCGTCGCCTGGAACACCGACTATCTCGGCCCCGCCGCGCTCAACCGCGCCTGGACCCTGGTCAACGACGTGCGCGACGGCGCGCGCGCCGCGCGGCTCGCCGCCGTGGCGGGCGACGCGGGCTGCCACGCCTGCCACAGCCTGCAGTCCTGCCGCGAGCACTGCCCCAAGCACATCAACCCGACCGCCGGCATCGCCGGCCTGAAGCGGCTGTCCGCCCTGGCGGCGCTGAAAGGCGGGCGATGAGCGCGCCCTTCAGCGCCGCCAGGGCCGAGGCGCTGCTGTGGCTGGCGCAGCGCGCGAGCGCCGCGGTGCTGGCGCTGTGCGTCGCCGTGCATCTCGCGACCATCGTGATCGCCGTGCGGGGCGGCGTGAGCGCGGCCGAGATCCTCGGGCGCACGCGCGGCAGCGTCGCCTGGGCGCTGTTCTATGCCGCGTTCGTTCTGGCCGTCGCCGTGCACGCGCCGATCGGGCTGCGCGCGATCGCGCGCGAGACCCTGGGCTGGCGTGGCGCCGGGCTGGAGGCGGCGACCTTCGCCGTCGCCGCCGCGCTGGCCTGGGCCGGCTGGCGCGCCGTCGCCGGGCTGGTGCTGGCGTGAGCGCCGTGCCGCAGGCGGCCTCGCGCTGGCCCGCGCGCGGCCATGCCGGGTTCTGGGCCTTCGCCGTGCACCGCGTCTCGGGCGTGGCGCTGGCGCTGTTCCTGCCGGCGCATTTCTGGGCGCTGGGCCGGGCGATCCAGGGCGAGGCCGCGCTCGACGGCTTTCTCCGCTGGTCCGACCGGCCGCTGGTCAAGCTCGCCGAGCTGGTGCTGGTCGTGCTGCTCGCCGCGCATCTCGCCGGCGGCCTGCGCCTGCTGGCGATCGAGTTCCTGCCCTGGCGCGACTGGCAGAAGTCGGCCGTCGCGATCGGCGCGGGCTTCGCGCTCGCGATCGGCCTCGCCTTCCTCATGAACCTCGCCGGATGATCGCCCACGCCGACCTGGTCGTGGCCGCGGCGGCGTTCTTCGGCGCGTTCGTCTCGGGGCTCACCGGCTTCGCCTTCGGCCTGGTCGTGCTCGGCGCCTGGCTGCACGTGATCCCGCCGGCGGTGGCCGGGCCGATGGTCGTGATCTGCGGCATCTTCGCGCAGAGCGTCTCCTTCGCCTCGGTGCGCCGGCACGTCGACGCGCGCCGGCTGTGGCCGTTCCTGGCCGGCGGGCTGGTCGGCATCCCGATCGGCGTGTGGCTGCTCGGCCATATCGACGCCGCCCTGTTCAAGCGCGGCGTCGGCGCGTTCCTGGTGCTGACGGCCGGCTACCAGCTGTTCGGCCGCGCCGCGGTCATCAGCGTCGGCGGACGGTCCGCCGACGGCGCGGTCGGCTTCATCGGCGGCATCATGTCGGGCATGGCGGGCCTGTCGGGCGCGGTGCCCACGCTGTGGGCCATGATGCGCGGCTGGCCGAAGGACCAGGCGCGCGCCGTCTACCAGCCCTTCAACATGGTGATCCTGGCCGTCACGCTGCTGGGCCTGTGGGCCGCCGGCGCGCTCAACGGCGAGCATCTGCACTACGTCATGGTGACGGCGCCGTCCGTGGTGGTCGGGGCCATGATGGGGCTGGTCGCCTATCGCTGGATCGACGCCGAGCTGTTCCGCCGCATCGTGCTGTTCCTGCTGCTTGCCTCGGGCGCGGCTCTGGTGCTTTAACCGGGCGAGGGGGAAGAAAACGCGCATGCCGCATACCACCTACATGGCCGAGCGGATGGGCACGGCCACGCTTTCGATCGAGGGCGCGCCCGAGCATGTCGACCCGGAGCGCCTCCTGGTCGAGGCCGGCGCCTTCGCCACCGTCACGCTGGTCTATACGGCCGGGTTCTTCGGCATCGACGACACCGGCTCGCTCAAGATCGTCTTCCGCTTCGCCAGCGACATGGGCCGGCCGCAGTTCACCGACCCGGCCGCGCCCGGCTACACCACGGTCGAGGCCAGCAACGGCGCCGTGCTCGAGGTCGTCTGGGACCCCAAGCGCAACATCCGGCCCTGGGACAAGACTCTCTATATCTGCGTCACGCGCGGGTTCATGCGCCAGGGCGACCGCATCACCGTGCGCTTCGGCGACCGCCGCCAGGGCTCGCCCGGCATCCGCATGCAGACCATGGCCGAGCCGACCTTCGAGTTCCGCGTGCTGGCCGATCCCTTCGCCACTTACAACTACTGCGAACTGCCGCGCTCGCCGACCATCGCGGTCGTGCCCGGCCCGGCGGTGAAGTGGGTCGCGGTGCTGCCGACCATGCGCCGCGCGGGCGAGACGTTCCGCCTCGGCCTCAAGGGCGAGGACAAGTGGGGCAACCCGAGCGACCGCATCGACCAGACCCTAGGCCTCAGGGCGCGGCACCCGGTCGCGGGCCTGCCGGAGACGGTGCGCTTCCCGCGCGGCCGCAAGGCGGTGACGGTCGAGGGCCTCAGCGTCGCTGCGCCCGGCGACCTCACGATCGAGGTCATGGACGAGGCCGGAAAGCGCCTATGCGAGAGCAATCCGCTGCGCGTCGTCCAGCGCGCCGAGAAGCTGCCCTACTGGGGCGACCTGCACGGCCAGTCCGAGGAGACGATCGGCACCAACTCGGCCGACGAGTATTTCGCCTTCGCCCGCGACCTCGGCTTCCTCGACGTCATGAGCCACCAGGGCAACGACTTCCAGATCACCACGCCGTTCTGGGAGAAGCTCAACGCGCTGTCGGCCCAGTTCAACCGCGACGGCAGCTTCATCTGCTATCCCGGCTTCGAGTGGTCGGGCAACACGGGATTGGGCGGCGACCGCAACGTGCTGTTCATGCGCGAGGGACGCCAGATCCACCGCTCCTCGCACGCGCTGGTCGACGACATCTCCGACGTCGCGACCGACGCCAATACGGCGGAGCAGCTGTTCCAGGCGCTCAAGGACGAGGACGTGCTGGTGTTCGCCCATATCGGCGGGCGCTACGCCGACATCCGCATGGCGCACGACATCCGCCTCGAGCGCTCGGTCGAGATCCATTCCGACTGGGGCACGTTCGAATGGCTGCTGCACGACGCCCTGGAGCAGGGCTACCGCGTCGGCATCCTCGCCAACAGCGACGGGCACAAGGGCAGGCCCGGCGCGTCGTACCCCGGCGCCACGACCTTCGGCGCCTACGGGGGCCTGAGCTGCATCCTGGCCAGGGACCTGACGCGCGCCGGCATCATGGACGCGCTACGGCGGCGGCACCACTACGCCACGACCGGCTGCCGCATGTTCCTCGACGTGCGCGCGCGCTTCGACGGGCCGGCCGAGCGCTTCGACGACGACCCGCAGCTCGGCCCCTCGCCGGCGCGCGCCGCGGCCGAGGCGACGATGGGCGACATCCTGCGCGTCGACGGCGACCACGTGACGCTGCTGGTCGAGGCGATCGGCTCGGCGCCGGTCGAGCGGCTGGAGATCCGCAACCGGCTCACGACGCTGGAGACGGTCAGGCCGTTCGACCGCACGGCGCTCGGGCGGCGCATCCGCGTGATCTGGGAAGGCAGCGAGTATCGCGGCCGCGGGCGCCAGACCATCTGGGACGGCGAGGCGCGCCTCACCGGCAACAAGTTCGCCCGCGTGCGGCCGATCAACTTCCACAATCTCGACAAGAAATTCGCGCACGAGACGGGCCGCGTGTCGTGGACGGCGCTGACCACCGGCGGCTTCGGCGGCTTCGACGCCTGGCTCGACAATTCCAGCGACGGCGTGCTCGCCATCGATACGCCGCTGGTTAAGACCGAGATCCCGGTCGCCTCGATCGGACTCGAGGACCAGGTGTTCGCCAACGGCGGCATCCGTCGCCAGATCCGAGTCTTCCGCCTGCCCGACGACAATCCGCACCGGCATCTCAAGCTTGAGCGCCGCATCCGCCTCAACCGCGGCATCGACGACGCGCTCTATGTCTGCCTCACCCAGGAAGACGGGCACCTGGTCTGGTCCAGCCCGATCTACGTCATTGACTAGATGCAGCGCGATACGCCCCGAACCCCGGTCCCCCCTCCCTCCTGAGCGGCAGTCGAAGGGGCGGGAGGGGGGCAGGGGGAGGGGGTATTGTTGCCCGCTTGGACCGGCGCGGGCGGTCGCTCGTCGTGGACTCTTTGCTTTCGCGCTGTCGCGCGAGACCCCTCCCCCTACCCCCCTCCCGCAAGGGGAGGGGGGACATGATTCGGATCCGTGATGCGCCTCAACGAGGTCGAGCAGGCGATGCTGGCGGGGGAGCTGGGCGAGCCGCGGCGCTGGGCCATGCGCCAGCAGATCCGCGTCGGCCGCTTCTTCGACGCCGAGGATTTCGTCGAGATCGTCCAGGTCCATCTGATGGCCGACGCCGAGTCGCTGGGCGCGGCGGGCGTCGAGTTCCTCGAGCGCCTGGCCGAGGCGCCGGCGGAGGAGCGCCGCGTGCGCGTGCCGACCGTCACCGACCCGCGTGGCATCGATTTCGACGCCTATCGCCGGCTCGGCCAGACCGAGCGCATGGCCGAGCTCGAGCGCCGCGCCATCGCCGCCTTCCGCGCCATGGATTTCCTGCTGACCGACACCTGCATCAACTACCAGACGGTGATGCCGCCGACCTTGGGCGAGCATCTGGCGTTCGGCGACACCGGCTCGACCATCTACGCCAACTCGGTGTGCGGCGCGCGCAGCAACTTCGAGGGCGGGCCGTCGGCGCTGGCGGCGGCGCTGACCGGGCGCACGCCGCGCTACGGCTTCCACCTGCCCGAGCAGCGCCGCGCCACGCGCGTGTTCATCCTGCGCCACCGGCCGCACGACCTGAGCGCCTGGGGCGCGCTCGGCGGCGTCATCGGGCGGCGGCTGCAGTCCTACTGGGAAGTGCCGGCGATCGTCGGCGTGGAATCGCCGCCGACCTCGGACGAGCTCAAGCATTTCGGCGCGGCGCTGGCGAGCTACGGCACGGTAGCGCTGTTCCACATGGTCGGCGTCACGCCGGAAGCGCCCGAGCTGCCCGCCGTGCTGGCGCCCGGCTCGCCGCGCGCGGAGTCCGTGGGCGCCGAGGACATCCTCGCCTTCTACCGATCGTTCGGAGGTGGTGTTGGCGGCGGCGGCGACAAGCTCGACGTCGTGGTCTTCGCTGCGCCCCAGCTCTCGCTCCTGGAGATGCGCCAGGTCGCCGATCTCCTGGACGGCCGCCTGGTGCATCCGCAGACGACGGTGCTGGTCGCGACCTCGCCCGAGGTGAAGGCGGCATGCGACCGGCTCGGCCTGACGCAGCGCATCGAGCGCGCCGGCGCGATCGTGCTCAAGGGCGTGTGCTTCTACCAGATGCACGCGCGCGAGATCGGCGAGGCGATGGGCTGGAAGCGGCTGATGAGCAATTCGGCCAAGCTGGTGAACATCATCGGCGGCTACGGCTACACGCCGAGTCTGGCGACGATGGAAGCCTGCATCGATGCCGCGGTCGCCGGCCGCGTGCCGGAGAAGGTGGGGACGGTGAGCCCCGACTCGAAATGAGCGGCGACCGCGTCATCCGCGGCCATGCCGGCATCGGCCCGCGCGTCATGGGCCAGGCGCTGGTCGCCGCCGACTATTTCAGCGCGCGCTACGACCTCGACCGCATCAACGGCGTGTTCTCGCGGCCGGCGCACCTTCTGTGCGGGCAGTCCTATGTCGGGCGCGTGCTGGTGCTGCTCGGCGCCAAGGGCGGCGTCGCGACCGCCTGGATGCTGCGCAACATGGCGGCGGCGGGCAAGGCGCCGCTGGCGCTGCTGCTCAACGCCTCCAACCCGATCATGGCGCAGGGCGCGGCCTTCGCCGACCTGCCGTTCATGGACCGGTTCGAGACCGACATCACCGCCGCGATCGCCACGGACGACATGGTGACCGTGGACCCCGAGGCTGGTATCGTGATCGTTCACGGCCGCTAGATCGCCCGGCGCGAGAAGGCGAGGGCGGCCATCCATCGGACGGGAGGAGTCGCACATATGACCGGAGCTCGGATTTCACGACGGGCGGTGGTTGCGAGCGCCGCGGCCGGCGCCGCGCTGCTGGCGCGGCCGGGACTGCTGCGCGCCAAGGACGGTCTCTCCGAGGTCGTCATCGCCCCGCAGTTCGGCCTGGCCTACCTGCCGCTGCACGTCATCAAGCAGCAGAAGCTGCTGGAGAAGCATCTCGCCAAGAACGGGCTGCCCAACGCGAAGTCGAGCTGGACCAAGACGACCGGCGGCGCCGCCGCCAACGAGGCGCTGATCTCGGGCGCCGTGCATGTCGTCTCCGGCGGCGTCGGGCCCTTGCTGACCATCTGGGACAAGACCAAGGGCAACGCCGACGTCAAGGGCATCGCCTGCTTCGACGCCACGGCGCTGTACCTGAATTCGATCAACCCCGCGGTCAAGACGCTGAAGGACTTCACCGACAAGGACCGCATCGCCATGCCGGCGGTCAAGGTCTCGATCCAGGCCGTCACGCTGATGATGGCGGCCGAGAAGGAATTCGGCCAGGGCCAGCACGAGAAGCTGAACCACCTGACCGTGTCGATGTCGCATCCCGACGCGACGGCGGCGCTGCTGTCGGGCAAGTCCGAGATCACCGCGCATTTCACCAGTCCGCCGTTCCAGTTCCAACAGCTCGAGGACAAGCGCGTGCACCGCGTGCTCAGCTCGTTCGACGTGCTGGGCGGGCCGGTCACGTTCAACAGCGCCTTCACCACCAGCAAGTTCCGTAACGACAACCCGAAGGCCTACAAGTCGCTGTTCGACGCGCTGGTCGAGGCGCACGAGTTCATCCAGAAGAACCGCGCCGACGCGATCAAGATCTACATCGACGAGGAGAAGTCGAAGCTCTCGCCCGAGTTCATCGCCAAGATGATGGGGCCGGATCTCCGGCACACCATCGTGCCGCTCAACACGATCAAGTACGCGGCCTTCATGCACAAGGTCGGCAGCCTCAAGAACATGCCGGCATCGTGGAAGGACTACTACTTTCCCGAGCTGCACGGGGTCCAGGGCAGCTGAGCACGATGGACGTCGGAGCGGCGGCCACGGCAGCAGGCAAGGCACCAGCGTCGCCGCTCCTCGCCGTCGACGGCGTGACGCTGCAGTACAAGACGCGCGAGCACCTGGTCACCGCGACCTGGCGCGTCGGCTTCGAGGTCCTCAAGGGCGACCGCTTCGTGCTGCTGGGGCCCTCGGGCTGCGGCAAGTCGACCTTGCTCAAGGGCGTCGGCGGCTTCCTGCAGCCGGTCGAGGGCTCGATCGCGCTTGCCGGCCGCAGGGTCGATCGGCCGGGCCCGGACCGCATGATGGTGTTCCAGGAGTTCGACCAGCTGTTGCCGTGGAAGACGGTGCGCCAGAACGTGCTGTTCCCCATGCTGGCGAGCGGCAGGTGCAGCCGGGCGGAAGCCGAAGAGCGCGCCCGGCGCTACATTGAGAAGGTGAACCTGGCCAAGTTCGCCCATGTCTACCCGCACATGCTCTCGGGCGGCATGAAGCAGCGCGTCGCCATCGCCCGCGCCATGGCGATGGAGCCCGACATCCTCTTGATGGACGAGCCCTTCGCCGCGCTCGACGCGCTGACGCGGCGCAAGATGCAGGACGAGCTGCTGCGCCTGTGGGACGACGTGCGCTTCACCATGCTGTTCGTGACGCATTCGATCGAGGAGGCGCTGATCGTCGGCTCGCGCATCCTGGTGCTGACGCCGCATCCCGGCCAGGTGCGCGCCGAGATCGACACGACGCATCTGGGGTTCGGCAGCCGCGAAGGCGAGGGGTTCCAGGCGCTGCACCGGCGCATCCACGACATGCTGTTCTCGCAGCGCGTCGAGGAGGAAGACCGGCTGGTGCAGCATGGCTGAGCCGCGGCACGCCCCGCGGGCGGATGCGCCCGTCACGCGGCCCGACTACGAGCTCGAGCCCAGGGACGCCGGCGTCATCGGCGACGTGGCGCGCCCGCTCGGGGCCTGGGAGCGCATCGCCAACCTGACCTGGTTCCGCCGCATCGTGATCCTGGCGGCGCTGTCCGCCCTGTGGGAGATCAATGCGCGCTGGATGAACAGCCCGTTGCTGCTGCCGAGCTTCGGCGAGGTGATGCAGGCGTGGTTCGAGTCGCTGACGCGCGGCGCCCTCGTCGACCGCACGCTGACCTCGATCGGCGTGCTGCTGCAGGGCTACGCGGCCGGGCTGTTCCTCGCGGCCGTGCTCACGACGCTGGCGGTCTCGACGCGGGTCGGCGCCGACCTCTTGTCGACGCTGACGGCGATGTTCAACCCGCTGCCGGCGATCGCGCTGCTGCCGCTGGCGCTGCTGTGGTTCGGCCTCGGCCCGAGGAGCCTCGTGTTCGTCATCATCCACTCGGTGCTGTGGGCGGTGGCGCTCAACACGCATACCGGCTTCATGGCCGTGTCCGAGACGCTGCGCATGGCCGGGCAGAACTACGGCTTGCGCGGCGTCAGCTACGTGACAAGGATCCTGATCCCCGCCGCCTTCCCGTCGATCCTTGCCGGCATGAAGATCGGCTGGGCCTTCGCCTGGCGCACGCTGATCGCGGCCGAGATGGTGTTCGGCGTGTCGTCGCGCGCGGGCGGGCTCGGCTGGTTCATCTACGAGCACCGCCAGCAGATGGACACCGCATTCGTCTTCGCCGGCCTCCTGACCGTGATCGTCATCGGCCTTCTGGTCGAGAGCGTGATCTTCCGCACGATCGAGACGCGCACGGTCCGGCGCTGGGGCATGCAGCGATGAGCGCGAACGGCGCCGCGAAGCTGGTCGTCGATCGGCTTGTCGTCGATCCCGGGGCCGTCGAGGAGGCGGCCAAGCTGCTCTACATCCGCGCGTTGAAGATGCTGCCCGACGACATCAAGCAGGGCTTCGCGCGGCTGGACGCGGGCGAGACGGACGCCACGGCCAGGACCGTGCTCGCGACCATGATCGAGAACATCGAGGTGGCCGAGCGGCGGGACAACCTGCTGTGCCAGGACACCGGCATCCCGATCTACAACGTGCTGATCGGCCGCGGGGTCGAGGTTGACGGCGCCGCGCTCAAGGCCGCGATCCGCCGCGGCGTGGAGCGCGCCACGCGCGAGCATCCGCTGCGCTCCTCGGTCGTGCACCCGATCACGCGGGTGAACGAGCAGACCTCCTGCGGCGCGCTCGTTCCCGTCATCAACATCGACTTCACCGAGCGCGAGTGCGAATTGCGGCTGGAGATGATCCCGAAGGGCTCGGGCTCCGAGAACGGCTCGTTCCTCCGCATGGCGATTCCGGCCGAGGGCGTCGACGCGATCAAGACCTTCGTCGTCGACCGCGTGATCGAGGCTGGTGGCAAGGTCTGCCCGCCCACGATCGTCGGCGTCGGCGTCGGCGGCACGTCGGACCTCTGCGTGCACCTGGCCAAGGTCGCGGCGACGCGGCCCCTGGGCTCGAGCTGCGCGGACCCGGAAGGGGCCAGGCTCGAGCGCGAATTGACCCAGGCCGTCAACGCGCTCGGCATCGGCCCGCAGGGCCTCGGCGGCGACTCGACCGCCTTCGCCGTGCATGTCGAACTGGCGGCCACGCACATCACCATGAACCCGGTGGCGGTCAACATCCAATGCCATTCCGCGCGGCGCGCCAGCGCCACGTTCACGCCCAAGGGCGTGGAGATCGGAACGTGAGCGGCGATATGCTAGGCGGCGTCTGCGGCCAGGGCCGCGAGGGCTGCTCTTGGATTGCGTGCCACGATCATCAGCAGCGACCGCGCGGCGGGGTCCATCATGCTGCGGCCCTGTTCCCAGTTGCGCAAGGTCGCGACCGGGATGCGCAGGGCCGCGGCGAACTCCGCCTGGGTCATGTTCAATCGCCGGCGAATGGCGCGCGGGGAGAAGCTATCCTCGAGGCGCAATTCGCGTCCGGGGTCCTCGCCATCCTCGATCATGTGGCGGCGGATGTCCGCCTCGGTCGTCGCCGCGATCCTGCGGCGATCGAAGCGGGGCTTGGACGCCCTGATCTCCTTCAGGGACTTGCGAACGATCGCCATAATGCGCGCTCCCTACCCCTGGCCGCCCTGGCGGAAATGATGCGGCGAACGCCGCCACGCTCGGTGTACACGACCGCAAGGACCTGGCCGTCCGCGGCACCGACGGCAACGATGCGAACCTCGCCCCAATCGTCGCGAACATTGCACCATTCGATCACGGGTCCCTCGAAGACGAGAGCCGCGAAGTCGAATCCGAAGCCGCGCTCGCGCCGATTGCGCTCGCTCTTGGCTTCGTCCCATTCGAACAGCACGGCGCCATACTACGCAATTTGCGTAGTTCGCGTCAACGCGGGACGAGGCTGACCCTATGCACCACGACTTCACCATGCCGATCGGCGAGGCCGCGGCGCGGGCGCTCGCGGTGGGCGACACGGTCACGCTCGACGGCACGCTCTACGGCATCCGCGACGCCACGCTGATCCACATGTTCGACAAGGGCAGACGCACGCGGCTGGACCTCAAGGGCCACGCGGTGATCCACACCGCGCCGAACGTGAGGAAGGTGCCCGGCTCGAACGAGAACCCGGCCGGCTACGCCGCGGTCTGCGTCGGCACGACCACCAGCGCGCGCATGGAGCGCTTCACCAGGCCGCTGATGACGCGCGAGGGCGTGCGCCTCATCATCGGCAAGGGCGGCATGGGGCCGGAGACGCTGGCGGCGTTCAAGGAGCTGGGCGGCGCCTATCTCGCCGTCATCGGCGGCGCGGCGGCGCTGGAGACGACCTGGATCGAGTCGATCGACGACGTCGACCTCGACGACCTCAACCCCGAGTCGCTGTGGAAGTTCCGGGTCAAGGGCTTCGGGCCGCTGCTGGTGGCGATGGATTCGCATGGCGGCAGCCTGTACGACCGCGTCAACAAGGCGGCGGCCGACCGCCGCGCCGCGGCGCTGGCGGCGATCGGCGTGAAGGGCTAGGGCATGTCCACGATTGTCACCTACCGCAACGAACCGCACCAGAAGTATTGCCAGGTGGCGCTCGACAACGGCGAGCAGGTGACCCTGCGCCTGGATCCCTCGGGAATGACGATCGAGCTGCTGGCCGGTTCCAGCGGACCGGGCGCCGTGCTGTTCCACGCGGACGCCGAGCGCGCGACGTCGATCGTCAAGTCGCTCGCCGAGGAGGGCGCGAGCGATCCGGCCCGGGTGCTGGATCTGCTGCTGGCGGCGATCATGGAGCTCGGCTCGGCCGCCAAGATCAAGGCCGGTTTCGCTGCCGCGTTCCGGGCGGTCGGGGCGCCGGCGCCGAAGGGCCGCCCGCGCCCCGGCTGAGGCGCGCATTCGACCCCGCCGTCGGCGCGTCGTCGGGCCGGGCCGGATCGATGCGCCCGGATTGGTCAAGCATTTCCGGTCCGGGTATCTTCCGCAGCGATGAACCGCATCCGGACCGACATCCTGATCCTCGGCTCGGGCGGCGCGGGGCTGCTGGCGGCGCTGCATGCGCACAAGGCCGACCCGGCGCTCGACATCGCCATCGCGGTCAAGGGCCTGCTGGGAAAATCCGGCTGCACGCGCATGGTGCAGGGCGGCTACAACGTGGCGCTGGCCGAGGGCGACTCGGCCGAGCGGCACTTCATGGACACGATCGAGGGCGGCAAGTGGCTGAACGACCAGGACCTGGCCTGGACGCTGGTCACGACGGCGCAAGCCCGCATCCGCGAGCTTGAGAACGAATGGGGCTGCTTCTTCGACCGCAACCCCGACGGCACCGTGCACCAGAAGGCCTTCGCCGGCCAGACCTTCGACCGCACGGTGCACAAGGGCGACCTGACCGGGATCGAGATCGTCAACCGCCTGGCCGAGCAGGTCTGGGCGCGCGGCATGCGTCGCCTGGAGGAGCATCGCGCGCTGGCGCTGGTCAAGTCGGCGGACGGCGCCCGCGTCGCCGGCGTGCTGCTGCTCGACCTGCGCTCGGGCGGGTTCCTGCTGGCCGAGGCGCGCGCCGTGCTGCTGGCGACCGGCGGCGGGCCGACCATGTACCGCTACCACACACCGTCGGGCGACAAGTCGTGCGACGGCATGGCGATGGCGCTGCGCGCCGGGCTTCCCCTGCGCGACATGGAGATGGTGCAGTTCCACCCGACCGGGCTGATGGCCGGGCCCGACACGCGCATCACCGGCACGATCATCGAGGAGGGCCTGCGCGGCGCCGGCGGGCACCTGCTCGACCACGCGGGCGAGCGCTTCATGCTGCGCTACGATGCGCGCGCGGAGCGCGCCACGCGCGACATCGTCAGCCGCGCCATGTACGAGCAGATGCGCGCCGGCCGCACCGGCCCGAACGGCGGCGTGTTCCTCACCATGCGCCATCTCGACCCCGGCGACGTGCGCCGCATGTTCAAGGGCATGGTCGAGCGCTGCGCCGATGTCGGCTTCGACCTGGTCGCGGGCCTGGTCGAGGTGACGCCGACCGCGCACTACATGATGGGCGGCGTGCGCTTCGGGCTGGACTGCGCGACGGCGCTGCCGGGCCTGTTCGCCGCTGGCGAGGACACCGGCGGCGTGCACGGCGCCAACCGCCTGGGCGGCAACGGCGTCGCCAACTCGACCGTGTTCGGCGGCATCGCCGGCGCCAGCATGGCGCGCTGGCTGCGCACGCAGGGCGGCCATGCCGCGCCGGACCTCGCGGCCGCCGAGGCCGCGATCGGGGAGGCGACGGCGCCGCTCGGCGCGGGC
>CAZLBB010000136.1:0-14735 GCA_964557415.1 uncultured Rhodospirillaceae bacterium | reverse complement strand
CCGCGCTCAGGCCCGAGATCGTGTTCCTCGACGAGCCGACCGCGAGCCTGGCGCCCGCCGCCGCGCGCCGGGTCGAGCAGGCGATCGCCGCGATCCACGCCGTGGGCACGACCATCGTGATGACCACGCACGACCTCGGCCAGGCGAGGCGCCTGGCCGACGAGGTGCTGTTCCTCCATGACGGCAACCTGGTCGAGCGCGGCTCCGCCGCCGCCTTCTTCGCCGCGCCGCAGAGCGCGGAAGCCCGCGCCTACATGAAGGGAGAACTTCTATGAGACAGCGCCGAATCCCGCTCGCCGCCGCCGCCACGCTGCTCGCCGCGCTGGCACTGCCCGCGCACGCGGCGGATCGCTTCATCACCGTGGCGTCGACGACCTCGACCGAGCAGTCCGGGCTGTTCAAGCACCTGCTGCCGATCTTCGAGAAGAAGACCGGCATCGAGGTGCGCGTGGTCGCGGTCGGCACCGGCCAGGCGATCAAGCTGGCGGAGAAGGGCGACGCCGACGTGCTGTTCGTGCATCACAAGCCGTCGGAGGAGAAGTTCGTCGCCGACGGCTACGCCGCCAAGCGCCTGCCGGTCATGTACAACGACTTCGTCGTGGTCGGGCCGAAATCCGATCCGGCGAAGATCAAGGGGTCGAAGGACACGGCTGCGGCGTTCAAGAAGATCGCCGATGCCAAGGCGCCGTTCGCCTCGCGCGGCGACAAGAGCGGCACGCACCTGGCCGAGCAGGCCTTCTGGAAGGCGGCCGGCGTCGACGCCACGGCGGCCTCGGGCCAGTGGTACCGCGAGACCGGCTCGGGCATGGGGCCGACCTTGAACACCGCCGCCGGCATGGGCGCCTACGCGCTGGCCGACCGCGGCACCTGGCTCAGCTTCACCAACCGCAAGAACCTGGAGATCGTCGTCGAGGGCGATCCCAAGCTGTTCAACCAGTATGGCGTGATGGCGGTGAGCAAGGCCAAGCATCCGCACATCAAGGACAAGGATGGCCAGGCCTTCGTCGGCTGGCTGGTCTCCCCGGAAGGGCAGAAGGCGATCGCCGGCTACAAGATCAACGGCCAGCAGCTGTTCTTCCCCAACGCGGGACAGGCGGGGGCGTGAAGCTCACAATGGCGCACCCTTCGACAAGCTCAAAGGACGCCGTGCGCCCGGCTGAATCAAGCGCCACCATCACTCCTTCCTGGCCGTGACCAGGTAGCGCCAGGGCGTGCCGGGGTCGACGGCGTCGAACGGCCAGCAGGTCGCGAGCACGAGCCAGGCGTCGCCGTCCGCGGTCTCGGGCGGCAGCGCCGCCTGGTCGCGATGCACGACGGCGCGCTCGACCACGCGGTAGCGGTGCCGAAGTCCGTCGGACGATTCCACCTCGACCGCCATGCCAGGATCGAGCCGGCGCAGGAAGCCGAAATGCGTGTCGCGGTGGCCGGTCAGCACCGTGGCGCCGGGCCGCCCGGCCTTCGCGGTGCCGTCGAGCTGCGCCGGGCCGAAGGCGAGCGTGCGGCCGGTGGCGCCGGCCAGCACAACCTGGTCGACGCCGAGCGCGGCCACGCGCAGCCGCGCGACCGGGTGCGTGTCGGCCCAGGGCCAGGGCCGCGGCGCCGGGTCGCCGGCCCGGCGCGCGTCCCAGGCGCGCAGGATCAGCACCTGCGCCGCCCAGGCCTTGGCATGGATGTAAAGGCCCTTGCCCAGGAACCCCGCGCCGACGACGGCGAAGGCGAGCGCGATGACCAAGGCCGTGCGCCGCAGGCGATGCGCGTCCGGCGCGGCGCCCCGCGCGGCTGCGCGGGGCGGGCGAAAGATGACGCGAGATGCGGCGTCATGCATGGCGCTCACTCTTCCACTGCCTCACGCCGCCGGCGCGCCACGACCAGGATGAACCCGGCCATGGCGAGCAGCGCCGCACCGGTGATCATCAGCAGCGCGGCCGGCGTCGCGGTCTGCGGCAGGCCGAGCGTGTTGGTGCCGAACACCGCGGCGTAGTCCCAGCCCTTCGGCAGGTTGGTCGGCATGGTGCCGCCTTCCAGCGGTGCCGCCTCCGGCCGCGCCGGCGTCACGTCGATAGCGACCAGGCTCGTGTGCCTCGTGACCAGGTTGTGGCGCAGCGCCACCTGCACGATCGCGAGGCGCACCTCGTCGGCAGGCGCGCCGGCGCGCACGGAGTCGTCCAGCGCCTCGACCTTGCGCCCGGCCCACAGCGCCGGGATCCCGGCGGCGACGTCGTCGTTCGTGTTCAGCGTCAGCAGCGTGCGCCACGGCTGGCCGGCGATCTTGCCGCTGAGGACGACCGGTCCGGCGGCCGCCACCGGCAGCTTGGCGGCGACCACGACCGGCTCGCCTGCGTAGAGATCGGGCAGCGGGTCGGGCAGCGCGTCGGCTGCGGCGTTGTCGGGCCAGCGCACGGCCAGATCCGTCACGGCCGGACGCTCGAGCCGGCGGAAGAGCAGTTGCATGCGCCCGGCCACCTGCTCCGGCTTGCCGATGAACACGGCGCTGCCGCGCCCGACCTCGGCGGCCTTGCGCATGAAATAGCCGTTCGGCGCCGAGCCGATGCCGATGGTGAACAGGCGGCTGTCGCCCAGGCGGCCGCGCACCTGCTGCAGCAGCGCCTCGTCGTCGCCGACCGCGCCGTCGGTCAGGAACACGATCTGGCGCAGGCGCGACGGGTCGGTGTTGCCGTCGAGCGCCAGGTCGAGCGCCGGGCGCATCTCGGTGCCGCCCTCGGCCTTGAGCTGCGCGACCCAGGCCTGCGCCCGACGCAGGAACTCGGGCGAGGCCGGCTCGGCGCGCGCGAACAGGCGGCGGGCCCTGCTGTTGAATTCGATCACGTTGAACATGTCCGACGGCTTCAGGCGCGCGAGCGCCAGCGCCAGCGCCTGCTTCGCCTGCACGATCGAGTCGCCGTGCATCGAGCCGGAGGTGTCGATCACGAAGACCGCCTCGCGCGGCAACGACGGCACCGGCAGGTCGCTGGTCGGCGGCATCACCGTCAGGAGCGCGTAGCGGCCGTCGGCCTGGGTTTCGGCGAAGACGCGCGCGAGCGGTTCGGTCGAGGGTTGCGCGAACCATTCCAGCTCGAAGTCGCGGTCGGCCGGCACCGCGCCGTCGGTGAGGGCGATGCGCCACGTGCCATCGGCCTGCCGCGCAGCGTCGATCGCGTGGAACGGGCTGTTGACCCGAGCGACCGGGAATCCGGGGTCGAGCTTGACCGCGATCTCGACCGGGTTGATCGGCCCCGTGGACGGGTGCGCGACCGGCGGCGCAATGCGGTCGGCGTCCGGCACGCGGGTCGTGGGAACGGCGCCGCCGGCGCTGGCGACCAGCGGATGTCCCGGGATGTAGCGCGGGCCGATCACCATGGGAAAGCGCAGGCGGAAGCCGGCCTGGTCGCGCTCGACGGCCTGGGCATAGCCCAGGCGCACCTCGATCTCCTCGCCGGGCGCGATGTTGGCGACCGAGGCGGTGAAGACATTGGCGCGTTCCTGCTCCACCAGGCTGGCACGCCGCCCGGAATCGCGCGCCCGGTCGAATTCCTTCTTCGCCTCCTGTCGCTCGGCGACGCGGCCCTCGATGGTGCGGCCGCCGACGCTCATGCGCATGAAATCGACCGCGGCGTTCTCCGGCAGCGGGAAGACGTAGACACCCTCGAGCCAATCTGGCGACGCGTTCTTGAACCGCTGCAGCACGGTCACCCGTGCCGACACGCCGCCGATGCCGATCTCGACCCCGGTCGCCAGCAGCGGCACGGTTCGGTAGAGGCCGCTGTCCCTGTCGCGATAGAGCAGCTCGCCGCGGCCGGCCTCGGACGGGTGCTTGAACGCCGGCCCCGCCCCCTGCGCGGCGAAGGCACCGCTCCAGGCGGTGCCCAGCAGCAGGAGCATCAGCGCGATGACCGCGTTGAGCGCATGGGTCAGCAGCACGGCGGGCAGGCGACGCTGGCCGGCTTGGCGATGGGCAGCCCGATCCGGGAGGGAAAGCATGGCGGTGGCTCCGGTGACGTGACGCCGGGCACCCCATGTCCCCGGCCTCGCCATCCGACCACCGGGGAATGGCGGCAGAGGGACCGCTCCGCGGCGTTCCATGACAAAATTGGGGGCACGCCCTCGCGCGATTGTGGCGTCAGGGCGGCGACTGTGGCGGCGAAGTCGGGCGGGACCGTCAGCCGGCGTCGCGTTGCAGCCCGGCGCGCTCGGCGTCGAGCGCGTCCATGTTCCTGAATATGCGGGCGAGCATCTGCTTCAGCAGCCGGGCCTCGCGCTCGTCGAATCCGGCCAGCGCGATGTCTTCAAAGGTCAGCGCCGCCGGGATGATCCTCGCCGTAAGCGCGCGGCCCTCCGGCGTGGCATAGACCGCGACGCCGCGCGCGTTCCCGTCCTCTCGCGCGCGCCGCGCGATGCCGCGCCGCTCCATGCCGTCCATCACGCGCGACAGCGTCGAGGCTTCGATCGCGGTACGCCGCGCCAGCTCGCCCATGCGCTGGCCGTCGGTCTCGTTCAGGGCCGCCAGCACGCGCCACATCGGCAGGGTGATGCCGTAGCCGCGCACCACGTCCGTGAAGGACGCGGCGATGCGCGCGCCGGCGCGGTTCAGCAGATAGGGCAGGTAGTCGTCGAGCGGCTTCATTGCGCCGCGATCAGCCGGTGCGCGCCGTCGAAGGCGGGAGCGACCTGCTCCATGAAGCGCTGCATCTGCTCCTTCACCATGGCGTGCGGCTTGAGGCCGTAGTTGAAATAGAGGATCACCTCGGCGATGCCGGCCTTCTCGACGCCTTTGAGGTCGTCGATGATCTTCTGCGGCGAGCCGACCAGCACCGACTTCGACGTCAGGCTTTCCGGCTTCATGTTCTTGAGGATGTCGACGATCTCGATGAAGTACTTGTAGGTCGGCGGCACCTTGGCGCGATCGGACGGGAAGGCGGCGATCAGCGCGTCGTGGAAGTAGCGGATCAGCGACTCGCGGCCGTATGCCTCTTCGTGCGGCGTGTCGGCGATATGGACGAAATACGAGCACATGGCGCGCCGCGGCGGACGCTTGAACCTGGTCTCGCATTCCTCGCGGTAGACCCGGACCGCGTCGGCGAGCGAGCCGTAGACCATGGCGGCGGCGAAGGGCGCGTAGATGATGTTCCAGTCGTTGCGCGCGGCCAGTTCCATGCTCGGCCGCGAGAAGCAGGCGACATAGGGGCGCAGCGGCTGCTGCACCGGCCGGGGCCGCACCTCCAGATTCTCGAAGCCGTAGAACCGGCCCTGGTGCGACCATTTGCCCGGCTCGGTCCAGGCGCGCCACAGCACCTCCATCGCCTCGCCGAAGATGTCGGCCGAGCGGGCGAAGTCGGCGCCGAACGGCGCGTATTCCAGCTTGTCGTAGCCGCGGCCGGCGGCGAAATCGACGCGTCCGTCCGACAGCAGATCCAGCGTAGCCCATTCCTCGGCCACGTGCAGCGGGTGATGCACCGGCAGCAGCACCACCGCGGGCGCCAGGCGGATGCGCCGCGTTGCGCCGGCGATCTTCGCCAGCAGGATGTTGGGGCAGGCGTTGACGCCCAGCAGGTTGAAATGATGCTCGCCGATCCAGGCGGAGTGCAGCCCGACCGCCTCGGCCCACAGCGCCTGCTCGTAGATCTCGCGGATGAACTGCTCGGCGCTGCGCGCGTTGTTCGGGTAGCGGTTGTCGCTGAGCGTGAAGTAGCCGAATTCCATCGCGTCCTCCCCCGGTCCGCCCCGTTGTCGATCGGGGTCTTGCGCCGCAATGTATATGCAAATGCAATTATTGTAAATGCAACTAGGCGCGCCGCGTATGCATCGGGGCGAATCGCGTTCCGGGCGCGCGGCGTGACATGGCGAGCGTCGCAGACCTGCCGGCTGGAACACGCGCGGGGCCATGGGGGCGTCGCATGCCTTATGCGCGGTTCGATCGTGCCGCGCGACGGCGCCGTCTTGCGGCCCAGGAGGCCCGGGCTGCCTTGCGCCACGGGACGCTTGGCCTTACGGTGCCGCCGCTTTTTCCCTCCCAGAATCGGATTCGTGCCATGGCCTTCCTCGCCGACCGCCTCAACAGCATCAAGCCGTCGCCGACCATCGCGGTGACCACCAAGGCGCTGGAGCTGAAAGCGGCCGGGCGCGACGTGATCGGGCTGGGCGCCGGCGAGCCGGACTTCGACACGCCGGACAACATAAAGGAAGCCGCCTACGAGGCGATCCGCAAGGGCGAGACCAAGTACACCGCCGTCGACGGCACGCCGGCGCTGAAGAAGGCGATCGCCGCCAAGTTCAAGCGCGAGAACGGACTCGACTACCAGCCGAACCAGATCACGGTCGGCACGGGCGGCAAGCAGGTGCTCTACAACGCGCTGATGGCGAGCTTGAACAAGGGCGACGAGGTGATCATCCCCGCTCCCTACTGGGTCAGCTATCCCGACATGGTGGCGCTGGCCGAAGGCACGCCCGTCTTCATCCAGTGCGGCGAGAACAACGGCTTCAAGCTCAGGCCCGCCGAGCTCGAGGCGGCGATCACGCCCAGGACCAAGTGGCTGATCCTCAACTCGCCGTCGAACCCGACCGGCGCCGCCTACACGCGCGCCGAGCTCAAGGCGCTCACCGACGTGCTGGTGCGCCATCCGCATGTCTGGGTCATGACCGACGACATGTACGAGCATCTCGTCTACGACGACTTCGAGTTCGCGACACCGGCGCAGATCGAGCCACGGCTGTACGACCGCACGCTGACGGTGAACGGCGTCAGCAAGGCCTATTGCATGACCGGCTGGCGCATCGGCTATGCCGGCGGGCCGGCGCCGCTGATCAAGGCGATGGCGACGATCCAGTCGCAGAGCACGTCGAACCCGTCCTCGATCAGCCAGGCCGCCGCGGTGGCGGCGCTGAACGGGCCGCAGGATTTCATCCCGCGCAACAACTTGGCCTTCAAGAAGCGCCGCGACCTGGTGGTCGAGATGCTGAACCAGGCGCCGGGCATCCGCTGCCCGAAGCCCGAGGGCGCGTTCTACGTCTTCCCGTCCTGCGCCGGCACGATCGGCAAGACCACGCCGCAGGGCAAGGTGATCAAGACCGACGAGGACTTCGTCACCTATCTGCTGGAGGCGGAGGGCGTCGCGGTGGTACAGGGCTCGGCCTTCGGCCTGGCGCCCTATTTCCGCATCTCCTACGCCACCTCGGACGCCGTGCTGAAGGACGCCTGCACGCGCATCCAGCGGGCCTGCAAGGCGCTGCGCTAGGCCGGCTTCCGTGAAGTTCGCCGTCTTCGGCGCCGGCGGCGTCGGCGGCTATTTCGGCGCGCGCCTCGCCGCCGCCGGCAACGAGGTCGCCTTCATCGCCCGCGGCCGGCATCTCGAGGCCATGCGCGCGCACGGGCTCAGGGTCACCAGCGCGCATGGCGACGTGACGATCAAGCCGGTCGGCGCCACCGACGACCCGGCGACGGTCGGCCCGGTCGATTGCGTGCTGCTCTGCGTCAAGCTCTGGGATCTGGAGGAAGCCGCCGACGCCTCGAGGCCGCTCGTCGCCGGCGGCGGCTACGTCGTGCCGATCCAGAACGGCGTCGACAGCACCCAGCGCACGGCCGCCAGGCTCGGCGCGGACAAGGTGCTGGGCGGCATCGCCTACATCGCCGCGGTGATCGACCAGCCGGGCGTCATCAAGCATACCGGCACCATGGCGAGGCTCGCCTTCGGCGAGCCCGACGGCTCGCGCTCGCAGCGCGTCGATCGTCTGCTGGCGACGTGCCGCGCCGCCCGGATCGATGCCGAGGTGCCCGACAGCATCGCGACGGCGCAATGGCGCAAGTTCGTGTTCCTAGCCTCGGTCAGCGGCTGGACCGCGCTCGCGCGCCAGCCCATGGGCGTTCTTGCGAAGGAGCCGGAGCTGCGCGCCGGCTTGCGCAACGCCATCGCCGAGGTCGTCGCGGTCGGCCGCGCCCGCGGCGTCGACCTGCCGCCCGACAGCGTCGACGCGACGCTCGCCATGGTCGACCGTCTGCCGGCGGAGATGCGCACCTCGATGCAGCAGGACCTCGAGCGTGGCAACCGGCTCGAGCTGCCCTGGCTCTCCGGCGCCGTCGCGCGCCTCGGCCGCGAGGCCGGCGTGCCGACGCCGACCCACGACGTGATCGCGGCGGCGCTGAAGCCGTACGTGAACGGCGCTCCCCGCGACGCGAGCCTTTAGCGACTCTTTCCCCCTTGCCACTCCGGTCCGGGGATGGAAGCATGGCATCGATAGGGAGCCAGCGCCCGGGCGGCCGGGCGGCGACGCTGCTTTAGGGGGCCGAGCGGCCGCCCTGGGACGAACCAGAATCAGCATACGTCCCGGGAAAGGAATCGCTCATGCCCGAAGGAACCGGCAACGGCAGAAAACCCTCCGGCCCGCGTTGCGCCGCGCTCGTGGGGCCGTACCTAAGCGGAAAGACGACGTTGCTCGAGAGCCTGCTGCTGGCGACCGGCGCGATCGCGCGGCGCGGCACGGCCAAGGAAGGCAACACGGTCGGCGACAACAGTCCCGAGGCGCGCGCGCGCAAGATGAGCGTGCAGGTTTCGGTCGCCTCGACCACGTTCATGGACGAGGCCTGGACGTTCCTCGATTGCCCCGGCTCGATCGAGTTCTGGCAGGAGACGGCGAACGCGCTGATGGTCGCCGACGCGGCGGTCGTGGTGATCGAGCCGGTGGTCGAGCGCGTGATGACGGCGGCGCCGCTGCTGCATTTCCTCGACGAGCACGAAATCCCGCACATGATCTACATCAACAAGCTCGACGAGGCCGAGGCGCGCGTGCGCGACGTGCTCGACGCGCTGCAGGGCCTGAGCGACCGCCCGCTGGTGCTGCGCCAGATGCCGATCGGCAAGGGCGACCATCCCGAGGGCTATGTCGACGTCGTGAGCGAGCGCGCCTACCGCTACAAGCCTGGCCAGGCGTCGGACCTGATCCCGCTGCCCGAGGACATGCAGTCGACCGAGAAGGAACTGCGCCAGGGGCTGCTCGAGAAGCTCGCCGATTTCGACGACAAGCTGCTGGAGCAGCTGCTCGAGGACGTCGTGCCGCCGAAGGAAGAGATCTACCGCCAGCTCTCGGCCAACCTCGCACGCGATCGCATCGTGCCGGTGTTCCTCGGCGCCGGCGAGCGCGACCACGGGGTGCGGCGCCTCCTGAAGGCGCTGCGTCACGAGGTGCCCGGGGTCGCCACGACGGCGGCGCGGCTCGGCGTCGCGGACGGCGACGCGCCGCTGGTGCGCATCTTCAAGACGCTGCACCAGCCGCATGCCGGCAAGCTCAGCTTCGCCCGCGTCATGCGAGGCCAGGTGAAGGACAACGCCGTGCTGGGACATGACCGCACCGGCGGCATCTATCGCATGAAGGGCAACGACCAGCAGAAGCTGGCCGAGGCCAATGCTGGCGAGGTGGTGGCGCTGGGCCGCATGGAGCATGCGCGCACCGGCCAGGCGCTGACGCCTTCGGGCGAGGCGGGCGAGGCCGGCGGCGCCTTCGCGCCCTTGCTGACGCCGGTCTACTCGCTGGCGATCACGGCGGAGAAGCGCGCCGACGAGGTGAAGCTGTCGGGCTCCCTCGCCAAGCTGATCGAGGAGGACCCGTCGCTCGGCATCGAGCACCACGCCGACACGCACGAGCATCTGCTGCTTGGCCAGGGCGACATCCATCTCCAGGTCGCCGTCGATCGCCTCAAGAGCAAGTTCAACCTGCCGGTCGTCACCGCGAAGCCGCAGGTACCGTACAAGGAGACGATCCGCAGCGGCCTCAAGCACCACGCGCGCTACAAGCGGCAGACGGGCGGACACGGGCAGTTCGCCGACATCCACATCGAGATCAAGCCGCTGCCGCGCGGCAGCGGCTTCCAGTTCACCGAGTCGATCGTCGGCGGCTCGGTGCCGCGCAACTTCATCCCGTCGGTCGAGATCGGCGTGCGCGACTACCTGAGCCGAGGTCCGCTCGGCTTCAACGTGGTGGACGTCGCGGTCGACCTGTTCGACGGCCAGTACCACGCCGTCGACAGCTCGGACATGGCGTTCCGGACCTGCGCGGCCCAGGGCATGCGCGAGGCGATGCCGAAATGCGGTCCGGTGCTGCTGGAGCCGATCTACCATGTCGACATCGCCGTGCCCAACCTCTACACCGCCAAGGTGCAGCGGCTGGTCACCGGGCGGCGCGGTCAGATGCTGGGCTACGACGCCAAGCCGGGCTGGAACGGCTGGGACGTGGTCTCGGCGTCGATGCCGCAGGACCAGCTGCACGACCTGATCGTCGAGCTGCGCTCGCTGACGCTCGGGGTCGGCACCTTCACCTGCAAGTTCGACCATCTGCAGGAGCTGGTCGGCCGCCTCGCCGACCAGGTCGTGCAGGCGCGCAACGCGCAGGCGGCGGCGCAGTGATCGACGATCGGTAGTCGGTGATCGGAGTGGCTGGAATCGCCAGCGTTCTCCGATCGCTGATCACTGATTTCTGGTCACCGGCCCTGATGGACATGTCCGAAGCCGACATTGCGCGCGCGGCATCGCTTCTCCTGGCCGCGCGGCGCGAACTGCGGCGCATGGCGGCCTTGCCCGAGGCCCTGCGGCCGGCGACGCCGGAGCAGGGCTATCGCGTGCAGGACGCGATGGCGGCGATCACCGGCGCCGATGCCGGCTACAAGATCGGCTGCACCTCCGCCCGGGCGCGCGAGATCATCCGCACCGACGAGCCGTTCGCGGGACGGCTGAGCCGGGGCGCGATCCATCGCTCGCCCGCCGCGCTGCCGGCCCCGGATTTCATGCTGCGCGGGATCGAGTGCGAGTTCGCCTTCCGCCTGGGCCGCGATCTGCCGCCGCGCGCCGCAGCGTATTCCGAGGCGGACGTCGCGCCTGCCGTGACGGCGGTCGTCCCGGCGATCGAGATCGTCGAGTCCGTGTTCGAGGACTGGACCAAGGTCGGCGTCGCGTCGGTCATCGCCGACAACGGCAGCCACGGCGCGCTGGTGCTGGGGCGCGAGACGGCGGACTGGCGCGGCCTCGACCTCGGGCGCCACGCGGTCGCGCTGTCGATCGACGGCAAGACCGTGACCACCGGCACCGGCGCCGAGGCGCTGGGCGGGCCGCTCAGGGCGCTGGCCTGGCTCGCGAGCGACCGCGCCCGGCGCGGCGACGGGCTCGGCGCCGGACACGTCGTGACGACCGGCACCTGCGCCGGCTTCCACGTCGTGGCGCCCGGCCGCGAGGTACGCGCGGATTTCGGGGTGCTCGGCGAGGTCGTGTTAACGTTCCTGCCGTGACCCGCGCCGCGTCGGCCAGTCGCATCGCGATCGATCATGGCCGCCACGCTCGCGAGCGGGCCACGTGCCAATTTGCCCAGGCTTGACCGTGCGGGCTAGCGGCTTATATTGAATATTGGAAATATTCTAAAAAGATCGCCCGCATGCGGCGGGCTGGCCAGCGAAGGAGACCCGCCATGAAAATCGACATCGGCATCAGCGACAAGGACCGCAAGGCCATCGCGGAAGGTCTGTCGCGCGTGCTCGCCGACACCTACACGCTCTATCTCAAGACCCACAACTTCCACTGGAACGTCACGGGGCCGCAGTTCAACACGCTGCACGCGATGTTCATGGACCAGTACACCGAGCTGTGGGGCGCGGTCGACCTGATCGCCGAGCGCATCCGCGCCCTCGGCCATCCGGCGCCCGGCAGCTATCGCGACTTCTCGCGGCTCAGCTCCATCGCCGAGGCGGAGGGCGTGCCCGCGGCCAAGGACATGCTGAAGCAGCTCGTTGCCGGCCACGAGGCCGTGGCCAAGACGGCGCGCAAGGTCTTCCCGCTTGCCGAGAAGGCGGACGACCAGCCGACCGCCGACCTGCTGACGCAGCGCCTGCAGGTGCACGAGAAGACCGCCTGGATGCTGCGCTCGATGCTGGAATAGGCACGCCGCCCGGCCGGAACCCGCTCCCCGTCTCACCGATTGTTGATTTGTCGGTGCGTTCGCGCGACCCTTACCAAGGCGCGGAACAGACGGGGAAGGGCCGGTCATGCTGATCAAGCGTCGTCGCGGCTGGGAGATCGCCGAGAACGAGGCGACCCCCGAGGCCGTATTCCATGATCGCCGCCGCATCGTGCAGGCGCTGGCCGCCGGGCCGCTGCTGCTGGCGACGTCCGGCGGACTCGCGCGCGCGACCGCGGCGCTGGCCCAGGAGGCCGATCCGTCGGCGGGGCTCTATCCCGTCAAGCAGAACCCGAAATACACGGTCAAGCTGCCGCTGACGCCGGAAGAGGTCGCGACCAAGTACAACAACTTCTACGAATATGGCTCGCACAAGGAGATCGCCAAGGCCGCGCAGGAGCTGAAGCTGCGGCCCTGGACGGTCAAGATCGACGGCATGGTCGAGAAGCCGATGGAGGTCGGCATCGACGACCTGTTGAAGGCGATGCCGCTGGAGGAGCGCGTCTACCGGCTGCGCTGCGTCGAGGCCTGGTCGATGAAGGTGCCGTGGAGCGGCTTCCCGATGAAGGCGCTGGTCGACTACGCCAAGCCGCTGTCGGCGGCCAAGTATGTCGAGATGTTCACCTTCGTCGACGCGAAGATGGCGCCGGGCCAGCGCAGCTTCTGGTATCCCTGGCCCTACAACGAGGGCCTCACCATCGCCGAGGCGACCAATGAGCTCGCCTTCATGGTGACGGGGCTCTACGGCAAGCCCGTGCCGAAGCAGAACGGCGCGCCGCTGCGCCTGGCCGTGCCGTGGAAATACGGCTTCAAGTCGGCCAAGTCGCTCGTCAGGTTCACCTTCACCGACAAGCGGCCGAAGAGCTTCTGGGAGCAGCTGCAGGGCAGCGAATACGGCTTCTGGGCGAACGTGAACCCGCAGGTCTCCCACCCGCGCTGGAGCCAGGCGATGGAGACCGACATCGGCACGCAGGAAAAGATCCCGACTCTGCTGTTCAACGGCTACGGCGACTACGTCGCCGACATCTACAAGGGCCTGGAGAAGGAACGCCTCTGGGCGTGAGGTCGCGGCCGCGCTGCCTCATCCTTCGCCACGATCGGGATCGCGGCGGTAACCCCGCGTCCTCGTCGTGAGCCTGTCGAAGAACGCGGAGGACCCCTATCGCACCACCGCGTATTGCAGCGCGTTCTCCTTGTCGGCCGTGCGCACGGTCAGGATCGAGCCGCAGACCACGCGCTGCGACGGCTTGTCGTCATCGGACGAGTCCAGCTCGATCGGCTGCGCGAAGCGCTCGGACGTGATCTTGAAGCGCCCGGCCTCGGCGCGGAACCAGAAGCACAGCGATACGCGCTGGCGCACGTCCTTGTCGCCGCTCTGGTACAGCACGACGTCCTTGTCGGCCGGCATGTTCTTGTAGCTCAGCATCTCCGCGCCCGCGGCGCTCCCCGCGACCAGCGCAAGCAGTGCCGCGCCGGCCATCCTCATCCGTCCCTGCCGCATTTTCCGGCCTCCGTCGAGCCAAGCGAGCGGCAGAGCTTCGGGCGCGCGGCGGCCCTTGTCAAACGTCGGTTAGCGGCGGCGCACGAACAGGAAGTCGCCGCCGTCGTGCCCGGCCTGGCGGATGTCCGAGTATTCCGGCGTCTGGTCCGAGTTGAGCACGATCGGCCGGCGGATGGTCGCGAACAGCGCCTGGCCGTCCATAACCGCGTCGTTCTCGCGCAACGCGTCGATGAAGGCCTTGGCGAAGACCGAATGCCCTTCGCCGCCGCCGTCCATCACCGGCTCGAGCCCGCCCGAGCTCAGGACCGTGCGCGAGCGCTTGGCCAGGATGCGCTGCACCCATTGGCCGACATCCTGCTCCTGGGCGCTCTTGATCCCGGCGGTGGCGCTGCGCACCAGGGCGCCGGAATAGCACGAGTCCGCCACCACCATGATGTGCTTGGCTCGCATCGCCTTGATCACGTCGGTCAGGTCGGTGGTCGGCACCCACTGGGTCGGGATGTCGCCCACCGCGTCGACCGGCAGCCAGTAGCCGCGCCCGGTGTCCTTGTCCACCACGCCATGCCCGGCGTAGTAGATCAGCAGGTTGTCGTTCGACTGCAGCTCCGCGCGCATGCGGTAGAGCGACTCCATGATCTGCTGGCGCGTCGCGTCTATCAGCAGGTCGACCTTGAAGCCGTATTCCTTGCCCAGGATGTCGGCGACCACGCGCGCGTCCTGCGTCGCGGTTTCCAGCTTCTGCAGGTGCTGGTACTTGTTGTTGCCGATCACGACCGCGCGGTAGCTGCCGAACTTGATGCCCTTCAGCTGCTCGGCGATGCTGGCCGCCTGCGGCTTCGCCGCCGCCGCCGCCGGATCCTTGCCCGCCTGCGGCAGCGCCGCGGTCTGGGTCGACGCGGGCGCGCTGCGGCTGACGGCGACGGTCTTCTCGCTCAGGTTGCCCCATTCGTCGACGGCCGCGAGCTTCAGCTCGCTCGTGCCCACCGGCACGCCGCGCCGCACGCTGAACCGCCCGTTCGCGCCGACCGGCACGGGCTGGCCGTTGATCGAGAACTCGACGATGGTCGAGTCGTCGGCCACGCGGCCGCTCAGCTCCACCACCGGACCGTCGGTCTCGAGCTTGGGCGGTACGGTGATGACCGGCGCCTTCTTGTCGGTCAGCGCGACCGGGCGCGCCAGGTCTGGCGGCAGCGGAGTTTTCTGGAACCCGTTCGAGCGCGTATCAACCGCCTTCTTCTGATCGGCTCGGCCCACCATCTGTCACTCCTTGCCCAGCGGTACGGCACGACGACGCAGGCTATCCTGGCCG
>CAZLBB010000135.1:0-14973 GCA_964557415.1 uncultured Rhodospirillaceae bacterium | reverse complement strand
GTCGCAAGACCGACCACTTGGAGCGGCCGGCCTTGCGCGCCGCGTGCTTCACCGGCACCTCGATGGCGTTGCGCGAGATGCTGTACGCCATCGCCGGGATCACGATCTGCGGCGTCGGCGTGGCCAGCAAGGCGCGCACCAGGGCGGCGCTGTAGGCCTTGACGCCGCCGAAGTCCTGCTGCCGCACGCCGAGGGCGCGGCTGATCAGGGCGCCGCCGATCCGCGAGGGAATCCGGTTGAGAAGCAGCGAATCGCGCCGTGCCGCCCGCACCCCGCCCGCGATGCTGTAGCCCTCCTGGATCTTGCGGGTGAGCACCGGCAGGCATTCCGGGTCGAACTGGAGATCCGCATCGTACGTGATCACCGCGTCGCCGCGGCAATGGCGCAACGCGCTGTACATCGCGCGCTGCTGGCCGATGTTGTAGATCAGCCTGACGAGGCAAATGCGCGGATCCGAGAGCGCGAGCTCGCGCATGCGCTCGGTCGAGCCGTCGGTGCTCCCGTCGTCGACGAACACGATCTCGAACGTCAGCTTCGCCGCCTCGAGCGCGCGGATGATCTCGGCGCAGCAGCGGTCGATATTCTGGCGCTCGTTCAGCACCGGCACGACTACCGATACGTCGATGCTGGAACGCTTCGCCGCCTCGCCCGGCAGATGCGGACCGGCGGCCGGGACTTGGGCTTCGGGCCGATCCATCGCGGGCGTCAGCCAGCCTTTTCAAGCGCCAGCGACGGGCTCTTCATCATGTCGACCCAACCATGCTTCCAAGGCGTGCTGGCCCAGTCCGTGCAGCTCTCGCAAACGCCTCCGCCTTTGTAGCGGCCGCTCAAATGCCTCTCGCGCAGCTCGCGCATCCGAGGTCCATGCCAGGCTTCGTGCAGCGTCATCGTCGCGACGTCGCCGATATGGGACTCGTCGTGCCAGTCGATCGGGCAAAACCGGATGTGCCCGCGATAGTCGATCGTCAAGCGCTGCCACAGGTGCGGGCACGGCCAGCGTTCCGGCAGCTCGCGCCGGACCCCGACGTCGACCGAGCCCAAATTCGAATGGAGGTGCCGGATTGCGACCACGTCCGCCTTGCCCGTCCAGTACCGCCGGAATTCCTCGACCTCGTCTTCGAGTCCCGGATGCGCGATCATGGAGACCACCAGCTTCGTGCGCTCGGGATCGCGGCGGCGCAGGAACTCGTGCACGTTCGCCATCGTGATGTCGAAGTCGAGGCCGACCCGGTACTTCGCGTAGGTCTCGGGGCGGCACGCGTCGAGCGACACGTCGAGCACATGCGGCGGCGTCTTGAGCAATCGGTCGAGCCGCTTGGCCTTGAGCAGGCTGCCGTTGGTCGTCAGATTGACCCGCGCGATGCCCAGCTCCACCGCGCGTGCGATCATGTCCGTCATCCGCGGGTGCAGCAGCGGCTCTCCGTCGCCGGTGAAACGGACGAGCTCGACCGGATAGCGAGCCACTTCCTCGATCGTCTTCTCGAAGTCGCGCCAGGATATCTGGGTCGGCGCGAAGCCATCGGCGACAGCAAGCGAGGACTGCGGGCAGAACGGGCAGCGCGCGTTGCAGACGTTGTTCACGTCGTACATGACGTAGCGCGGAAACTCGGCGCCGGACTCGGTCTCGAAACCGTATTGCGTCATGATTCTTCCTACGCCTGCTCAGCCGCGTCGAGCAGCCGCGCCAACGCATCCGCGACCCTCGACACCTGCGCGTCGGTCATGGACGGGAACATCGGCAGCGTGATCGCCGTCCGGCCGATCTGCTCGGTGGCCGGCAGGGAGCGTCGCCAGCCGCGTTCGCCGACCCACGTCAACTCATGCACGGGGCGGT
This sequence comes from uncultured Rhodospirillaceae bacterium, assembly GCA_964557415.1. GTDB lineage: Bacteria > Pseudomonadota > Alphaproteobacteria > JAEULC01 > JAEULC01 > JAEULC01. Next base: position 13,139 of record CAZLBB010000135.1, on the reverse strand, counting down.
AGTGTAGGCCAACGCCTATGCCGGAGTCCAAGAGCCCCTGCATGACCTGATCCCTCAGGCCGGGCTGGTCGGGCACCCGCACGACGAAAAGATGCCAGACATGTTCGTCTTCGGGCACGCCGTCCGCGGACGGGATCCAAAGCCGGTTGGCAAGCGGCGCCAGCGCCGCGCGATACGCCGCGGCGATCCGTGTGCGCGCGGCATTCATGGCATCCAGACGGCGCAACTGGCACGAGCCGACTGCCGCCGCCATATCGGTCATGATGTACTTTACGCCCGGATGCAGGCAGTCGTAGTGCGGCAGGCGATTGTTGGCATGGCGTCGGAACGTGTCGCGGGTCACGCCGTGGTAACGCAGGGCGCGGGCACGGGCGAGCCGGTCCCGGTCGAGGCCGGTGAGCATCCCGCCCTCGCAGGTCGTGATGTTCTTGCTCGGATGGAAGCTGAACGCCACCAGTCCGGAATGCGATCCGATCGGTCGCCCCGCGAAGCGGCCGCCGATGGCGTGCGCCGCGTCCTCGATGACCGCGAGGCCGTGACTTCGCGCGAACTCGTGCAGACGCGTCAGGTCGATCGATCGCCCGGCATAATGCATAGGCGCGATGGCGCGCGTGCGTGGTCCGACGATACGTTCCGCGTCGCCGAGGTCGAGCGACATCGTCTCGGGATCGACGTCGCAGAAGACCGGGCGTCCGCCGAGCTGCGTCACGAGATTCGGGAGCGAGACCCAGGTGAGCGAGGGCGTGATGACCTCGTCTCCCGGCTGCAGATCGAGGGTCCGCAAGGCGAGGTCGAGCGCCGCTGTGCCGCTGCTCGTTGCCACGGCGTCCTCGCAGCCGACCCGGGCCGCGAACTCGGCCTCGAACGCGGCGACTTGCGGCCCGCTGCTGACCCATCCGCTCCTCAGGCAGGCGACGACTGCCGCCTCCTCTTCGGGCCCGAACTCGGGGCGGCTAAGCGGAATGCGGTCTGATTCGACGGACGACGCCACCTTCCACACCTTCCATGGCGGAGGTCGCATGCTGGCGCGTGCCTTCCGCCACGTACGCCTTTTCGGTCCAGCCGAAGAACCGGGCAAGCCCGTCTTCCAGCGGCACCGACGGTTCGAATCCCAGGTGCAGGCGCGCCTTTGTGATATCGGGGCATCGCCGCTGCGGCTCGTTGGAAGGGTAGGCTTCCGGGTAGTCGGCCAACCGGTACTCGACCCGGGGCCCGAGCACCGAGCGGATGCGCTGCGCGAGGCCGGCGATCGTGATCTCGGGGTCGGGGTTGCCGATGTTGTAGGTTTCCCCCGGCACGCCGAGCAGCATGGCGCGCAGGAACCCTTCCAGCGCATCCACGACGTAGCAGAAGGTCCTCGTCTGCTCGCCCGAGCCGTAGACGTCCAGCGGCCGCCCTGACCGGATCCGACTGGCGAAGTTGGGAAGAACGCGATAGTCGGATTGGCGCATGCCCGGACCGAACACGTTGAACGGGCGCACGACCACCGTATGGACGCCGAAATAGTTGTGGTAGATGTCGCACAGCGTTTCGCTGACTCGCTTGCCTTCGTCGTAGCAGGCTCTGGGTCCCCGACACGAGACGTTTCCGAGATAGGCTTCCGATGTCGGCACGTGCCGCGGGTCGGGGTTGCCGTAGATCTCGCTGGAGCTGAAATGGAGGAACACGGCATGGTGCGCGCGCGCGGCCTCCAGCATGTTGCGCGTTCCCGCTATCGACACGTCCAGCGTTTCGAGAGGGTGCGTGCGATACCATACCGGGCTTGCGATGCCGGCGGCGTGGACCACGAAATCGATCCGCTCTGCCAGCTCGATCGGCTCGGTGATGTTCCGCGTGCGCAGCTCGACACCGGAGTATGCCCGAAGCGACTCGGGGCCGCTGATGCTGGCGATGAAGCTGTCGTATGCCAGGACGCGGACAGGCCTGGCGAGGAGGTGCCGGTTGAGGTGGTCGAAGAACGCCAGGAAGTACGTGCCCAGAAAGCCGCCTGCCCCGGTGACCACGACGCACTTGTCTGCCAGACGCTGCGACAGCTCACCCAGGCCGGCATCGATCTCGGCGATGTCCGAGGACAGATATGGCTGAGTCATCGGCCACGAATTGAGTTGAACCCGATTGGTGAAACGTCTAGCAGAGTAGGGACGCGGTTGTCTGTAGTATTTTGCCCGTCAGAGTAGGCGCGGTGTAGCGGTCTTGACTGAGCTCTCCGTTAACAGCGAAGGGAAGTCCGGGCGCCCTCGTTTTGTTCTTGGGATTTCCGACTCCCACGATGCGGGAGCGGCGCTCCTGTGCGACGGCCGGCTGGTATTTGCCGTCAACGAGGAACGGCTCAATCGCCGCAAGATGAGCGCGGGAGCACCGCGCCTGTCGGTCGAGTCCGTGCTGCGGGAAACTGGCATCGCGCCAGGCGAGATCGAGTGCGTCGCGTTGGCCGGCCGCATCCGCCTCGGCGCCATGCCGCAGAACAACGATTTCTCCCTCGACGACGGCCGCTATACGGCGGCGCAGCGCCTTGCCGAGGTCATCGACGCCGTACCGGTGGCCGGCAGGGTCATACGATCCGAGCTTGCGCTCGCCGGCTACCGCGGGCTCATGCCGGGGCTCACCCGTGGTCACGGCCGGCTAGCCGACTTGCTCGTGGAGCTGGGTCTCTCGGCGCCTGTGGCCGTCGTCGACCATCATGACGCCCATCTTGCGGCGGCCTACTATAGTGGCGGCGATCCGAATTGCCTGATCCTGTCCAATGACGGATTCGGCGATGGGCTATGCTGCAAGGTCGCGGTTGGCCAGGCGGGACGCCTGCAGGTTCTCTCGGCCAACTCGTTCGTGAACTCCATCGGCGTCTACTACAATTACGTCACGAAGCTCTGCGGCTTTCCCAGGCATCATCATGCGGGCAAGGTGACCGGCCTCGCCGCGTTCGGAGACCCTGGGCGCACCATCGACGTATTCCGCAGGCTGATCGCGTGGGACGAACGGCAGGGCCGCTACGTCAATCACGGTCCGATTTTCCGCAACGCGCTGAGCCTGCTGCGGCGGGAGCTGGACGGCGTGGCACGCGAGGACATCGCCGCCGGCATGCAGCGGCACCTCGAGGACGTGCTGGTGGCAATGGCGCGCCATTGGCTGCGAAAGACCGGCCAGAAGCGGATCGCGCTGGTGGGCGGTGTTCATGCCAACGTCAAGGCCAACCAGCGAATTGCCGCCATCGACGGCATCGAACGGCTGACCGTCTTTCCCAATATGGGAGACGGAGGCTTGGCCGCCGGCGCAGCGTGGCTCGCCTGGGCCGACGCGAGGCCGAATGCGCCGCTCGCCATGCCGGAGCCGATCAGGCACGTCTATCTGGGACCGGGCATTGACGCGCAAGGTGCCGAGCGGTCCCTGCGGCTGTCCGGGCTGGCCTTCGACCGGCCGGGCGACCTGTCGGATGCGCTGGCCCGGCGACTCGCGGCTCGGCGCATCGTCGCTCGTGCCGACGGGGCCATGGAATACGGTCCGCGCGCGCTCGGGAACCGATCGATCCTGTATGCCGCTACCGATCCGGCCGCGAACACCTGGCTCAACAGGCAACTGCACCGCACCGAGTTCATGCCCTTCGCTCCGGTCATCCGGGCCGAGGATGCCGACCGGTTCCTCATCGGGCATGGCGCGGCGACCGAGGCGGCGGCGGCGATGATGACGATCACCTACGACGTGACGGAACGCTGCCGGCAGGAAGCGCCAGCCGTGGTGCACGTGGACGGGACGGCGCGACCCCAGGTGCTGCGCCGCAAGGTCAATCCGCCCTATTACGACATCCTGAGCGAGTACCGCCGCCGGACCGGCCTGTCCGTCCTGGTCAACACCAGCTTCAACATGCACGAAGAGCCCATCGTCTGCACCGCCGACGAGGCGATCGCGGCATTTCTCGCCAGCGACCTCGACAGCCTGGCCTTGGGGCCGTTCGTGGTCGACAACCCGAACAAGCCGTTTCACGACCACGCCGGCGCCGCACAGACCGCGAAATAGCGCTGCGCGACCGATCGACTGCACACGTCGGCACCCGGCTACTACGGTCTGCGCCCGGCCAAGATGAACGCCGATGCCATGAAGTGCCCGCGCCAGTCGCGCGGGTTCTCGAGCGCTATGCTTGCCCGCCTGAACAATTCGGGCATTTCGCCTTCGAACATCGGCGGCAGCGGATGATAATGATAAAATAGCAATTGGATTTCGACGAGTCCCGCGGCCTCGGCATTGTCGCGAAGCTGGAAGGGATTGTGGGTGCGCGACAGGACCTCGTCGTAGCCGGGGCGGTCGCCGCTCCCGGCGCGGACCGGCGGCAGGTCGAGGCGGAAGTGCCGATCGAGGGCTTCGAGTGCGCGGTCCAGCGCCTGCACGTCGCGCGGCGTGGTGGCCTGGGCGCGCAACCGGCCGTCGTCGATCAGCACGGTGCGGAAGAAGTCGCGGCTGTAGCGATTTAGCGTGAACAGGGCGAAGAGCTGGTTGCGGGCCTCCAGGGCCACGATCCCGCCCGGGCGTACGGCCGCGGCGAGGTTTTCGAGCACCGCGGCGTCCGCATCCTCCGGGACGTGCGGCAGGACGCCGCAGCAGATGACGGCGTCGTAGCCGGCCTCGGCGCCGGGAGCCGCGCGGAACGCGCGGCGGTCGAGGACGCTGCCTTCCCACACCTGGTCCGCCGGGACGCCCTGCCCGGCGAGCACCCGGCGCGCCTCCGCGACCATCTGCGGCGTGAGGTCGAACCCCCATCGTCCGGTGCCCAGCTCGGCCAGCTCGCGCAGCATGGAGGCGGGGCCGCAGCCGGCATCGAGCAGCGTCCGCACGCCCGCGTCGCGCAGGAGGCCGCGCATGAGATCGACATGCACCGGCGGATAGGCCGCGGCGCCGCGGTAATAGTCCTCGTAGTAGCGGGTGCTCCAGCTCTCGTAGCAGGCGCGGACGTTGCGTTCGATGTTCTCGCGGTCGGTCATGGGCGTCGGGCGACGATCCACATGTGGGAGGAAAGCCCATTGTCGGCAAGGAACTGCTGGAAGGGCCAGCCGAGCCGCTCCCATTCGCCGACCAGGACGCGCCGGAGGAACGGATCGAGCGCGATGTCGCCTTTCAGCGCAGCCTCGCGCACGAACTCGGCGTCGAGCCGGCCGGGCGTGTCGGCGGCCACGACCTCGAAGCCTGCGGACCGGAGCAGACGCGAGAGCGACTCGGGATTGAAGAGGTTGACATGCTCCGCATCGACCGCCAGCGACCGTGCGCCGAGCGTGGCAATGTCGAACCCCTCGCCGTTGGGACACGAGATCACCAGCAGACCGCCCGGCGCAAGCAACGCATGCATTGACAGGACAAACCGCCGGGGCTCGAACAGGTGCTCGATCACCTCGAACGCGCAGGCGACGTTGGCTCCGATGACGTTGCCGGACACGTCCTCGACGCGCCTCTCGACGACCTCGACCCCGCGCGCCCGGCATGCGTCGGCTAGTTCCGGGGTCGGCTCGATCGCGACCACGCGCGCGAATGCCCGCTCCGCCGTCGCGAGCGCGGCGAAGGTGCCGAAACCCGGACCCACCTCGACGAGGACGTCACGCGGAAGGCCGAAGCGCTCGCAATAAGCCTTCACGCGCTCGAGCGCAGGCCTGTGTATCTTCTCTCGCCGGGCCGCCTCGGTCGCCGGAAATATGTGCTTTGCCCAGTAGGCATAGTTCTCCGACTGGGCATAGTAGTCCGACATGGATGCTTCGGACGGACGCGGGTTCATGTACAGCGTTCGGCATTCCGGGCACCGCGCGAACGAAAATCCGAACTTCTCGAACGCGGCGTCAGGCCGGTCAGTGCCGCAGGCCGGGCAAGCGACCTTGACCATGTCGTCGCGGGCGTGCAGTCGCGCGATGTCGCGCGCGAACGCGGCCTCCTGCTCCGCCAACAGCTCGTCGGGGCACAGCTCGCGCTCGGACAGGCGCTGGTGCTCGTCGGCCTTAGCCACGAGATTGGTCCCGGTGCGGTCTGGCGGAACTCTGGCTCATTCCGGTCATCGGCCGAAGCTTGCCCTTATCCGGCGGGATATCCTGCGCCGCAGCTCCCGCACAAGCTCCCATCCCCCGGCGCTCTCGATCGGCAAGGGCGTTGTCGGTGCCGAGTTGACGGGGCGGCCATAGCGCGCCTGGTCGAGCTGGTACTTTGTCACGGCCAACTCGTGCTTCAGCCCGTCGATCTGGCCTTTGTACGCGTCGATCCAGTTGTTCAGGCCCATGATCTGGGTCAGGTACTCCTTGGCCAGGATGGAGTCCTTGGTCAGGTACTTGACCCTCTTTCCATCCATCACCTCGCCGTCGACCACCAGCGAATACCGGCTGATGAGTTCGTCCGGAACCGAAGCCTCGTACACCTCCTGGAACGGGACGCAGAACGGCTTGTCGTATGTCTTGCGCAGCGCCGCGACCAGCAGATGGTTCGTCCTCGGGTGGATCGCCAGGTATTCGAGCAGGCCCGGGTCCCACGGGATGAAGCTGGCGAGGTTGGAATCCGGCCCGATCCACAGGCCGAGCACTTCGTACGAATTGTATCGCGCCAGGGCCTCGAACAAGTTCGGTTGGTAATTGAAGAATCCGTGGTCGAGATAGACCATGAACGGGACGGCGTGCACCATCACGCCGGAGGGCTTGGCAAAGTCGTGCATCGCCTTGAACAGGTTGTACTGGTTCAGGAGATGCTCGGAGGTGCCGTGGTTCGTGACCAGGCAGTACCGATTGCGATGCTCCGGCGGCGCTTCGTCGAAGTTCAAGTCCAACGGCAACGAGCCGGGCCGGCCGTCGACATCGACGCAGCCATACTCCATGCCGAGCGCCTCGTAGAGAAGGCGCGCCGGCTTCTGCTGTTCGCGCGTGGTCGCCAGAAGCTCAGCGGGAGGATCCTTTTGACCGAAGGCGGTGCACAATGCCTTGACGAGGTTCTTCTGCGGGCACCAGAAATCCTGCGAGCCCAGCTCCATGACGTTGGTGGCGCCGTCGAGCGCACCAAGCAGCTTCAATTGGCGGTACAGCTCTATGACCGGTGGACCTAGCCCCATCTCAGCACCTCATCCGACATCAGTTTCTGGCAGACCCGGTGCGCGAAAGGACGTCGCGCCGCCACGCGCCGTTCTCCATGCGCCACACCCGCGGATCGCGGAACGTGTCGGCGATGCGGTCGAACTCGGCCTCGCCCATGCCGACATAGTCGAGCCAGCGTTTGAGGTCGCTTGGCTTCACCGGATCGTAGCGGTTCACCAGCTCGATCGCCTGCGCGCGGCTCATCCGGCCCGCGCGGATGTCCTTGCAGGCGTGGTCGGTCGCCCGGCCGTAGCCGAACTTGATGTATTTCAGGTAGTCGTGCACGCCGTTCTCGTGCATGTCGTCCAGGTTCGACATGGTCCGGTAGGTGCGGTCGAACGGCGTCTCGCTGATCTCGAAGCCGTATCGCTCGCGCACGAGCTTGATGTGCTCGTTGGCCTCCCAGTAGACGTAGTTGCCGAGGAAGATGCCGCGCAGGTCGAGATCGAACAGCTCCTGGTCCGACGGGTACTTCCAGGTCGCGAGATCGGCGCTGCCGAGCCCTTCGCGTCCGGCGAACCACGTCCATTCGAAGCCGCGCGCGAAATGCTCGAGGCGGTCGCGATAGGTCACCTCGGGAAAGTCGTCCATCGAGAACTGACCGCACAGGTCGAGGTAGCCGTGCTCGCCGTAGAACACCAGGGGAATGCGGTGCTGCACGGCGACCCGCATCGGCACGGTCATGATGCCGACATGCGCGTGCCAGTTCATGTCGCCCATGGCGAGGAAGGCGAGGCGATTGAGCTTCTTCAGCACCTCGACCGACGGCCGCACGACCACATGGTCGACCGAGAACGCCTCGCGCATCCGCACCATGTTGCGCCAGCCGACATCGGTCCAGTTGTTGCCGTCGTAGGTCACCAGCAGCGGGTTGAGGCCGAATTCGTGCTTGAGCACATGGGTCTGGAAGTAGGAGTCCTTGCCGCCGGAAACGGCGATCACCACGTCGTGCCGGCTGCCGTCGCGGCTGCGCGCGCGCTCGACCAGCTCGCGCAGCAGCTCGCCGCGGCGCGTCCATTCGGCAGGCGGAATCGCCGCCTTCACGCGCGCCATCTGGCAGCCGGTGCAGACGCCGGCGTCGTCGAACTCCATGGGGGCGGCGGAGATCGAAGGATAGACGCAGCTTGCGCACCAGCGGATCGTCCGCGGCCTGGCTGGGCCGGCGGCGTGGCCGCTGCGGGCCGCCCGGTCCAGGCGCTGCTGCAGCCGCGCGTCCTCCGCCTGCCGGTCGTAGACGGGCTCGCGCGCCAGGAAGCGCGACCCCAGGCCGACCGGCCGCAGCGGAACGCCGGCATCGCGGCAGGCCCGCTTGGCGTGGCTGTAGCTCAACTCGAAGAAGTGGAAGATGTTGGCGGCGGCGACCGCCGCCGCGCCGCCGGCCGTGATGCCCGGCGCGAAATGCTCGTAGCGCCCGACCCCGCCGCAGGCGACGACCGGGATGGACAGGCCGTCGGTCACGGCGCGGATGAGGTCGATGTCGTAGCCGAGGCCCGAGCCGTCGCGATCGACCGAGTTGAGGAATATCTCGCCCGCGCCGCGCGACGCGGCCTCCCGCGCCCAGGAAGCGGGCGAGCAGCCGGTCGCGCGCCGGGCCCCGTCGGCGAGCACCTCGAGCCGGCCGTCCGGGTGGCGCAGCGCGTCGATCGACACAACGATGCACTGCGCGCCGAAGCGGCGAGCGGCCGCGGTGATGAATTCGGGATCGCCGAGCGCCGCGGTGTTGATGGCGATCTTGTCCGCGCCGGCGGCCAGGCGCGCCTCGATGTCGGCCAGCGTGCGGATCTGGCCGCCGAAGGTCAGCGGCATGAAGCAGACCTTGGCGATCTCGCGCAGCACGTCGATCGCCGTGTTGCCGGCATAGGCCTGGTGCAGGTCGTCGCGCCGCAGGTCGTGGCCCTCGCCGCCGCGGCTGATGTCGAGCACGACCAGCTCGTCGACGTTCCACTGCGAGAAGCGCTCCACGGTGCTCATCGGGTTGCCGATGACCTGGTGCACCTTGAAAAGCTGGCTGCGCACGATGACGCCGTGCTTCAGCAGCAGGACGGGAATCAGGCGCGGCCGCACGGCGGCCCGCTGCGCGGCCATCGGCGCCTCAAGCGGCATGCCGGGTCCGCTCCGCGACCAGCGCGGCGAAGGCGGCCAGCACCGTCAGCCCGGCGTCCTGGCTCTTCTCGGGATGGAACTGGGCGCCGTAGACGTTGCCGCGCTCGATCGCGACGGCGATCTCGCCGGCGCCGTACGGCATGGTCGCCGCGACGTCGGCGGGATCGTCGCACACCACGTGGAAGCTGTGGACGAAGTAGAACGGCGTGCCCGGGGCGATGTCGCGGAACAGGGTCGCGTGCGCGCCGGGCGTGACGTCGCACCAGCCGATGTTGGGCACGCGCTCGCCCGGCCGCGAGGGCTCCAGGCGGCGGACCCGGCCGCGGATCAGGCCCAATCCCTCGTGCCGGCCGAACTCCTCGCTCTCGGCGGCCAGCAACTGCATGCCAAGGCATACGCCCAGCACGGGCGTGCCGGCCGCAGCGGCGGCGCGGATCGGCTCGACGAAGCCCGCCCGGCGCAAGGCGGCCATCGCGTCCGCGAAGGCGCCGACTCCCGGCAGGAGCAGAGCCGCCGCCGATGCGATCATGCCGGCGTCGGCGGCGACGCGATGCGGCGCGCCGACGCGCCGGAGCGCGGCCATCACGGATCCGATGTTGGCGACCTTGCTGTCGACGATCGTGATCATGGGCGGGGTCCCGTCGTCTATGGAGCCACGCGCGCCGGGACGCGGCGCTGGATCTCCGCCCGTTCCAGCCTCACCAGGCCTTTCTCGGCCCATCGGGCGAGATAGCGGCGCAGCCGGTCGAACGGCAGGTCGTGGCGCTCCGCGATGTCCAGGATGGTAGTGGACCCGTCGAAATAGCGGAACAGGCAATCCAGCAGATGGCCCCACTTCTCGGAATCCTGCGCCAGGTTCTTCGTGACCGTGGGATCGGGCCGTTCCATGTACAGGTCGTAGTCCGGGTTGGACAGGCACACGAGGCCGTCGAACCGGCGATGGACCACGACGTTGTCCTCCAGCGCCTGGACGGTCTTCTGCAGCACGCGCAGCGTTTCCTCCAGCCGGGCCGGGTCCATCAGGTCCGGCGTATCCAGGCTCGAGTGGTACTCCGGGTAGGGCGCGAACTGGTCCTCGCAGCGCGTCAGCTCGATGAAGGGCACCTCGTAGCCGGGCGCCTCCCAGACCGTCTCGTCGTTCCCGGCGCCCTTGCGCCAGCCGACCAGCGCGTGATCCGCCGCATGGTGCTTCAGCGCATTGGCCACGGCTTGGTCGATCATCTGTCCGCCGAGGAACGTCGACGTCGCCTTGAGCGGCGCCCTGGTGCCCGGCATCTCCTCGAACACCCCGCAGACCATGCGGTCGATGTCGGCGCGCGGACGGCTCCCCAGATAGAAGACCGAGCCGAGATGCTCCGGGCCGATGACGAGACGGTAGCTGTAGTGGGTGTCCTGCTCGGCGAGCCACTGCATCAGCCGGATCAGCACCGTGGTGCCGGCGAAACCGTCGTTCGCCATGTGCGGATGGCAGTTGTTGGAATTGAAGACGATGGTCTTCTCGGAACGGCCGCGCTTGTGATGGTGCGCGACCAGCATCTCGCCGGGCGCGTACTCGGTTTCCAGCTCGACGCGGTACCGGCCCGGCCCGAGGGCCGCGCGCAGCCGATGCGGCATGGACAGGGCCCAGTCCGCGTCCCAGGGCCGGTACTGCCACATGCAGTGGAACATGTACCCGTCCGGCAGCGCCGGATTGCTGACGAGATGCGGCTCCAGCTCCGGCCAGTCGAGGTCGCCGACGAAGGAGCGCGAGTAGTAGCCCACCCCCAGGGCGTTGGCCGCGCCGTCGAACACCTCCTTGCCGTCGCGCACCAGCTTGGCCCGCTTGACGCGCCAGTTCTGCGGCACGATCCAGCCATTGTGGGTCTCGCCCGAGGCGAAGCGGAACAGCTCCAGCGGCAGCTCCTTGGCGATGCGCGCGAACAGGCCCGCGTTACCGTCGGCCACCACGGCGGTGCGATGGGCGCACAGCTCGCGCGTGACCGCGACCATGGCCTCGCCCGAGAAGTCCGGCCGGTTGGGCAGCGGGGCCATCACGCCTTGCGCGCGACCATGTGGCACCAGGGCTGGTACAGCGCCCCGCGGAACGCCAGGCGGTGGCCGTACTCGTCCTTCCGGGTGTAAGTCACGACATCGGCATCGTGACCGGGGCAGGGCAAATCGATCGGAAGCTCGAAAGGCAGGAATTGCACCTGCGAGAATCCGGCCGAGCGAAGCACGGATTCGACCCTGGAAATCGGGCGAAAATGGAACTTGAGCCCATCGGGGTTCAATGCGTTCGTTTCCACGATCGTGAGATCCTGCACGCTGAACGGATGCAGCCATTCAAACGCGAAATATGTGCCGCCGGGCGAGAGCACAGAATACACGCTCGTCATTGCGGCGCGATACTGATCCCAGTCGAAATACACCGTCACGGCATTGGCCGTGACCACGTCGAAACGGGCACCGAACGACAGATCGAGCATATCGCGCTCTTCGAAAGCGATCCCCGAGAGGGCGCGATCGTTGCGGCACTTTTGGATGGCCGAACGCGAGAGGTCGACGCCGGTCAACTCCAAAGACGGCAGTAAAGCCTTGAGGTGGTGCAGGAAGTTTCCGGTCGAACAGCCGACGTCGAGCAATCGTCCAGGCTTGTCGCCGACGACTCCCTGGATCAATCGCAGCAGCTTCTTGTCACTCTCGCGGATCGTTGTGCGATAGCGCTGTTGATACGCTTCGTACTGCGTCAACAACTCGTTGTCGGCGACGTAATCCAGATAGGTGTTCTTCGCCGTCATCGCACTTCACCAGTCATCGCGCGTGTCGGGGCGGCGCGCAGGCGCTACGCGACACGAACCGCACCGGCGTCGGGCCGGGCCGCGGCAAGGCGCGCCCGCATTTCCGGCAGCAGGAAGCATCGGCGCAGGACGTCGACCGTCGCGGCGTCGCCCGCCGGACCGAGCAGGCGCTTGCGGAACATCTCGAAGCCGACATCCTTCATCGGGTCGCCGAAGTCGCTGCGCCAGTTGGTCGGCGCCGCGCTCTCGCGCACCAGATAGGCGACGATGTCGTCGCTCGGCGTCGCGGCTAGGGCATGCTCCGTCAGGGTGTCGTACCCGACCAGGCGCATCTCCGGCCCGCACAGCCATTCCACCGTGTCGATGACGGTCTGCGGCAGGGTCGTGCGCCAGCGCGATGCCCGGTGCGCGCTGATCCCCTCGGTCTTGTCCTCGAACGAGCTGTTGCCCTTCCAGGTCGCCTTGGTCGCGAAATCGACGAAGTTGCGGCTGTCCAGCATGCGTTGGTCGAACGGGACCTCGAAGAAGGCGCAGATCTCGCGCACCGCCTGCTCGGTCTTCGTCAGGATGCGGTCGTGGCTGGTCACGTGGATGCGGCCTGCGAACAGCGGATCCTCGCGATAGCGATGCGCGAGCGCGACGTATTTCCGCCAGTGGCGCGCATAGGACAGCACCTGCACGACCTGGCCGGGATCGATGCGCCGCACGCCCAGCATGGAGTTCACCGTGGCGCGCGGATCGCGCAGCATCACCAGGAAGCGCGCGTCGGGGAAGGCGCGGGCGAGCGCGGGATAGAACTCGATGATCCACGCCTCGTGGAATCCGACCCATCGGCGCGATTGCGCATCGCGCGTGTCGCGGACGATCCGCAGGGCGTTCGTGAACATGTCGCGGTAGGTATCGCCGCGCAGGCGCTGGAAATGCGGCGTCAGATCGGCAGCCTCGAGGTCCGCGCGCGCCACGCTGGTGTCGTGAAACGCCGGCCATTGGTCCTGGTCGAATGGCAGGTCGAGGTCGGCGGCGAGCATCGCCTCGAGCAACTCGACGCGCTCGTCGGCGAAGTAGTAGTCCTGGATCGGCGCCGAGGGCGGTACGGTGCGGGTCGCAGCGGCGCCCCGGTGTGCGAACACCGCGTTGCGGAACGAGCGGAACAGCTCCAGATAGGGGCAGATCGCCA
>CAZLBB010000134.1:0-15162 GCA_964557415.1 uncultured Rhodospirillaceae bacterium | reverse complement strand
AGCAGGAGTTCCTGCAGGTCGACACGACCAACATCCTGTTCATCTGCGGCGGCGCCTTCGCCGGCCTCGAGAAGATCATCTCGCAGCGCGGCCGCGGCACCTCGATCGGCTTCGGCGCCGACGTGCGCAGCCCCGAGGATCGCCGCACCGGCGAGATCCTGCGCGAGATCGAGCCCGAGGACCTCTTGAAGTTCGGCCTGATCCCCGAGTTCGTCGGCCGCCTGCCGGTGGTCGCGACGCTCGAGGACCTCGACGAGGGGGCGCTGGTCGAGATCCTGACCAAGCCGAAGAACGCGCTGGTGAAGCAGTTCCAGCGCCTGTTCGAGATGGAAGACGTTCGCCTGGAGATTCACGAGGACGCGCTGAAGTCGATCGCCGGCCGCGCCATCGCGCGCAAGACCGGCGCACGCGGCCTCCGGTCGATCATGGAGAGCATCCTGCTCGACCCGATGTACGAGCTGCCGAGCCTCGACGGCGTCACCGACGTGGTGGTGAACCGCGAGGTGGTCGAAGGCCGCGCCAAGCCGCTCTACATCTATGCCGACCAGCAGCAGCGCGGAAACGTCCCGGCCTGATTCCAGGATATGAAACGCGCCCGGCCGCGCGCGCGCTGATCCGCGCGCCGGGAAACAGGTTGGCGGCCAGGCCGGCGGGTTGCCCGGCGTCGGTTCCGAAGCCTGCATGCATCCGCAGCCGCCGGAATCGGCGGTTGGCCGACGGGACCGACGATATCTAGGTGTGGCGGCACGGCGGGGCTTGATTGCCCGGTCGGCGTCGCCATGTTAAGGACTTAGTTAAGGCCTCCGACTAAGGTACACGCGGGGGTAATCAGAAATACCGCTACCGGGCGGAACGTTCCCGCCCACTGCCGAGGTGCCATGCTCCAGTCGCCACGCGCCAATCTCTACCCGGTCCTGCCGTTGCGCGACATCGTCGTGTTCCCGCACATGATCGTCCCGCTGTTCGTCGGGCGCGAGAAGTCCGTTCTCGCCCTCGAGGACGTCATGAAGGACGACAAGCAGATCCTGCTGGCGACGCAGAAGAACGCGGCCCAGGACGACCCGACCGTCGACGACATCTACCGCGTCGGCACGATCGGCACGGTGCTGCAGCTGCTGAAGCTGCCCGATGGCACGGTCAAGGTACTGGTCGAAGGCGGGCGGCGCGCGCGCGTCACCAGCTTCACCGACAACCCGGCTTTCTTCCAGGCCTATGCCGAGCCGATGGAAGAGCGCGCCGGCCAGCAGCAGGAGATCGAGGCGCTGGCCCGCGCCGTGGTCACGCAGTTCGAGCAGTACATCAAGCTCAACAAGAAGATCCCGCCCGAGGTGCTGGTCTCGATCAACCAGATCGAGGACTCGAGCAAGCTCGCCGACACGATCGCCTCGCATCTGTCGCTGAAGATTCCCGACAAGCAGCAGATCCTGGAACTGGAGAGCGTCACGGAAAGGCTGGAGCGCGTCTACGGCTTCATGGAGGCCGAGATCGGCGTGCTGCAGGTGGAGAAGCGCATCCGCAACCGCGTCAAGCGGCAGATGGAGAAGACGCAGCGCGAGTACTACCTGAACGAACAGCTCAAGGCGATCCAGAAGGAGCTCGGCGAGAACGAGGACGGTCGCGACGAGGTGGCCGAGATCGAGGATCGTATCAACAAGACGCGCCTCAGCAAGGAGGCGCGCGACAAGGCCATGGCCGAGGTCAAGAAGCTCCGCACCATGAGCCCGATGTCGGCCGAGGCGACGGTGGTGCGCAACTATCTCGACTGGCTGCTCAGCATTCCGTGGAAGAAGCGCACCAAGATCAAGCGCGACATCAAGGCCGCGGAGAAGGTGCTCAACTCGGACCATTACGGCCTGGAGAAGGTCAAGGAGCGCATCCTCGAGTACCTGGCCGTGCAGCAGCGCATGAAGAAGCTGAAGGGCTCGATCCTGTGCCTGGTCGGCCCGCCGGGCGTCGGCAAGACCTCGCTCGGCAAGTCGATCGCCAGGGCGACGGGCCGGAACTTCGTGCGCATGTCGCTGGGCGGCGTGCGCGACGAGGCCGAGATCCGCGGCCATCGCCGCACCTATATCGGCTCGATGCCCGGCAAGGTCGTGCAGGGCATGAAGAAGGCGAAGTCGTCGAACCCGCTGTTCCTCCTCGACGAGGTCGACAAGCTGGGCGCCGACTGGCGCGGCGATCCGTCCTCGGCGCTGCTCGAGGTGCTGGATCCCGAGCAGAACTCGACCTTCAACGACCACTACCTCGAGGTCGACTACGACCTGTCGGACGTGATGTTCGTCACCACGGCCAACACGCTGCGCATGCCGCAGCCGCTGATGGACCGCATGGAGATCATCCGCATCCCCGGCTACACCGAGGACGAGAAGGTCGAGATCGCCAAGCGGCACCTGATCCCGAAGCAGGTCAAGGAGCACGGCCTGCGCAAGGGCGAATGGTCGATGTCCGAGGACGCGCTGCGCGAGCTGATCCGCACCTACACGCGGGAAGCCGGCGTACGCAACCTCGAGCGCGAGATCGCCAACCTCGCGCGCAAGGCGATCAAGGAGATCCTGACCAGCAAGGGCCGCACCAAGGTGCATGTCACCCGCCGCACGCTGGAGAAGTATGCCGGCGTGCCGCGCTTCCGCTTCGGCGAGGTCGAGACGCAGGACCTGGTGGGCGTCACCACGGGCTTGGCCTGGACCGAGGTCGGCGGCGAGCTCCTGTCGATCGAATCGGTCACGGTGCCCGGCAAGGGCAAGGTGACGGCGACCGGCAAGCTCGGCGACGTGATGCGCGAGTCGGTGCAGGCGGCGGAAAGCTACGTGAAGAGCCGCTGCATCGCCTTCGGCATCAAGCCGACGATCTTCGACAAGCGCGACATCCACGTGCACGTGCCCGAGGGCGCCACGCCCAAGGACGGGCCGTCGGCCGGCGTCGCGATGGTCACCTCCATCGTGTCGCTGCTCACCGGCATCCCGGTGCGCCGCGACGTGGCGATGACGGGCGAGATCACGCTGCGCGGCCGCGTGTTGCCGATCGGCGGCTTGAAGGAAAAGCTGCTGGCGGCCCTGCGCGGCAACGTAAAGACCGTGCTGATCCCGACCGAGAACGAGAAGGACCTGGCCGATATCCCCGACAACGTGAAGAAGGGGCTGACCATCGTGCCGGTCTCCACGGCCGACGACGTGCTGAAGCACGCGCTGGTGCGCACGCCGACGCCGATCGAATGGACCGAGGAGGCCGACGACGCGGCGGTGGCGAAGAAGTCCGAAAAGGACGATCGCGGGGCCGTCGTCACGCACTAGCGTGCGGCGCGCAGCCGCGATCGATTGTGACAAACGCGCGGGCGCCGGGGTCAAACCCGGCGCCCGTCGCGTTTTCGCCGCAATTGCCGGCGATGAATCCTGTGGAAAAGCCGTGGCCGGGCGCGTTTTGCGACGCCCCTGCCGATTGACGCGACTTGCTGGCGCGACTTAGACTCCGCGCCGCTTTCGCTCCGCGCTCCGCCCGCGCGGCAGAAATTTGACCGGCGAAGGCCATCGACCGCATGGGAGACTCCAGTGAACAAGAATGATCTCGTCGCCGCTCTCGCGGACAAGGCCGGCCTGTCGAAGGCCGACGCGACCAAGGCCGTCGATGCCCTGTTCGACGTGCCCGGCGGGATTCTGGCCGAGACGCTCAAGGGCGGCGACGAGGTGCGGCTCGTCGGTTTCGGCAACTTCGTCGTGTCCAACCGCGCCGCCAGCGAAGGCCGCAACCCGCGTACCGGCGAGAAGATCGCCATCCCTGCGTCCAAGCAGCCGAAATTCAAGGCCGGCAAGGGCTTGAAGGACGCCGTCAACTAGACGCGCGCCGGCTCCCGCGCTCGCGCGGGAGGGGGTCGATTGCCCCGGTGCCGGTCTGTATGATGCCGCCGGGCGATTAGCTCAGCGGCAGAGCACCTCGTTTACACCGAGGGTGTCGGCGGTTCGATCCCGTCATCGCCCACCATCCTGTTTCGCGCGCGGCACCCGCTTCGCAGGACAGCCTCCATCGCGTGTTTGTGACCGGCCGCCGTTCGTGCGATAGATCGCACGATATCGCGCGAGCAAAGGGGGGGACGTGCGTTGCCGATGGAGGCGTCGCCGAAGGGCCATGTCGTTTGCATCGGGGGAGGGCCGGCCGGCCTGACGGCCGCCTATCTGCTCGCGCGCGCCGGCGTCGGCGTGACCGTACTCGAGCGCGATCCCGTCTATGTCGGCGGCATCTCGCGCACCCAGACCTACAAGGGCTTCCACGTCGACATCGGCGGCCATCGCTTCTTCTCCAAGTCGGCGGAGGTGGAGGCGCTGTGGAACGAGATCCTGGGCGACGATTTCCTATACCGCCCGCGCAAGTCGCGCATCTACTACCGCGGCCGACTGATCGATTATCCCCTGCGTGCCGGCGACGCGCTGGCGAAGATCGGGCCGATCGAAGCCGCGCGGTGCGTGCTGTCCTATGCGCAGGCCCGTCTCTTCCCGGTGCGCGAGCCGCGCAATTTCGAACAATGGGTCGTCAACCAGTTCGGTCGGCGCCTGTTCGAGATCTTCTTCCGCACCTATACCGAGAAGGTCTGGGGCGTGCCCTGCACGCAGATCTCCGCCGACTGGGCAGCGCAGCGCATCAAGGGCCTGTCGCTCTCGCGCGCGCTGTGGCATGCGATCGCGCCGCAGCGCGGCGCGGGCGGCGGCGAGCGCACCATCAAGACGCTGATCGACCGCTTCCGCTACCCGCGGCGCGGGCCCGGGATGATGTGGGAGGCCGCCGTCCGCAAGATCGTCGCATCGGGCGGCAGGGTGCTGATGGGACACACGGTCGCCGCGATCGGCCATGACGCCGCGTCCCGGCGCTTCTTGGTGACGGCCCGCGATGCCGACGGCAACACGGCGCGCATCGCGGCCGATCACGTGGTTTCGTCGGCGGCGATGCGCGACCTGGTCGGCGCGCTCGGGTCCGCGTTGCCGCCCGCCGCGCGCGAAGCCGCCGCCCGGCTGCGCTACCGCGATTTCCTGGTCGTGGCGCTGATCGTGAAGGACCGCAGCGCCTTCGACGACAACTGGATCTACATCCACGATCCGGGCGTCAAGGTCGGGCGCATCCAGAACTTCAAGTCGTGGTCGCCGGAGATGGTCCCGGACCCGGCGCTGAACTGCTACGGCATGGAGTATTTCTGCTTCGAGGGCGACGGGCTGTGGAACGCGCCCGACGACGCGCTGATCGCGCTCGCTGGCGACGAACTGGTATCGCTCGGCCTGGCGGCGCGCGCCGACATCGTCGACGGGACGGTGATCCGCCAGCCCAAGGCCTATCCGGTCTACGACGACGAATATCGCGCCCATGTCGCCGTCTTGCGCGCCGCGATCGAGTCCGCCCTCCCGAACCTCCACCTGGTAGGCCGCAACGGCATGCACAAGTACAACAACCAGGACCACGCGATGATGACGGCGATGCTGACCGTCCGGAACATCCTCGCGGGGCGGCAGGTCTACGACGTCTGGCGCGTCAACCAGGACGCCGAATATCACGAGAGCGGCGAAGGAGGCTTGCCGGACGCGGAGGCCGGCGGCCGCCTGACTCCGGCCCGCGTCGGCGACACCGTACCTCCATGAGCGGACCCGCCGGCACGCGCGGGCGCGCGGGTTGGCTGATCGTGCTGTTGCTCCTCGGCTTCGTCGCGGCGTCGATCGCGACGGGCTGGCTGCGGCAATCGGTGCTGCACGAGCCGATCATCGTCGCGGTCGAGCTGAACGACGCCGGCTTGCCGGTGCGCAAGCTGTCCGGCAAGGCCTATGCGGTCGACCTGTCCCGTCTGTCGCCTTCGGCGCGCGGCGACCGCATCGCCGAGAATGCCGGATCCGAGCCGTTGCCGGTCCTGCATGCCGTCGTCGTCGAGGACGGCGTGCCGCTGTTGCCCGGCCGGTGGCCGCAGGAGGTGATCGATCAGCCCGGCCGCTTCCTGCTCCAGGGGCGCATGCTCTACGTGTCCGCGTCGGACGGAAGCGATCCGGCGGACAATGGGCGGCGCTACGGGCTGGCCCTGCAGGTGCCGCGCTGGTCGATGCGCGCGGGCGACCTGCTCCAGACCTATCGGGCCTTTTTCCACCCTGCGAACAGCATGGTGCCGGCGGTCGTGGCGATGGGCGCGGTGCTTGGCCTCGGCGCGGCGCTGGCGGCGGCGCTGGCGCGGTTCGGCGCGACGATGCGGGTACGCTGCGCAGTCGCTGCCGTCGCCTTCCTGGCGGCCGCCGCCGGTCTCGTCGTCGAGCAGTCGGTGCACTGGAACGACGCCATTGTCGGCTATGACACCGAAAGCTATATGGAGCCGCCGGAGAACAGCTACCGTCCGCCGGGCTATTCGTTGTTTGCCCGTGCGGTCGCGGCGCACGTGGCGCCGGCGACGCTCCATGCCTATCCGAAGGAGCGCCGGGTGGTCGGCGATCAGGGCGACGGCGTGTTGCGCCTGGTGCGCGCCGGGAAGCTGTTCGCCTTCCTCTCGCTGCTCGCGCTCGGCCTGGCGTTCTGCGTGGTGCTGCCCGGAACGATCGCCGCGGCGCTGATGCTCGGCCTTGGCAGCGCCACGTCGGCGGTGCCGGCGGTGCTCAACCAGCCGGTCTATGGCGGCGTCGCGACCGGGCTCGCCGGCATCGCGCTGGTCGCGAGCGCAGTACACGGGGCGAGGCGACGAGGCAAGGGCCGCTGGCAGTTGGCAATGCTGGTGTCGGCCGCAATCGCCGCGCTCGCCGGCTCGGGCATGATCCTGCAGTACGGCGTTTTCGCCGACTTCTTCGACTGGGCAATGTCGGAAACGGTCGCCCACGCGCTGGGTCTGCTGACGCTCGCGGCCGTACTCGCCTATGCGTTCGCCGGCCGGCGCCAGATGCTGTCGGCGGCTGCCCTCGGCGCCGCCCTGGTCTGCCTGACACGTCAGGCGGAGCCGTATTACTGGGTGCTCGTCCTTGGCATGCTCCCGGTGGCATTCCGGCGCGACGGGCGCGCGGCCTGGCAGCAGGCAGCGGTCGTCGGCGTACTTTTCCTGCTCAGCACGGTCGGCCTGCATCTTGGCATCGCCGCCGCGTCGCGCGCCGTCCAACTCGGCGAGCTGCACCGCGCCGCCTTCGCGCT
Organism: uncultured Rhodospirillaceae bacterium; assembly: GCA_964557415.1. Taxonomy (GTDB): domain Bacteria; phylum Pseudomonadota; class Alphaproteobacteria; order JAEULC01; family JAEULC01; genus JAEULC01. The sequence goes on along the minus strand of CAZLBB010000134.1, from coordinate 8,034 downwards.
CTTTATCGCCGATGCAACGGATGCCGGCTTGATGGCCGATGCCGCGGCACGCGAGTTCCTCGACGATGCCATGGCCCAGCGCGACACCCTGATCGGCGTGGGGCACGCCCGGTCGCGGAAGATCGCCAATCATTTCTACGGCCTCAGTGTCGACATCGCCTGGCCGACCGCGCTGCGCGTGGCGCAGCGTCATGGCGCGGACGACGTCGAAGGCGAAGCCCGCGCGATCATGAAGCGCGCCGCGGCCGTGATCCTCGCGCAGCACTACGACCGCTATCTCGGCTTCGTGGCCGGGTCGTTCGGCGAGATCGCCGGAATGATGCGCGTGGCGCACCTGGTTCCGTGGTGGCTGCTCGCCGTCGCCGTCGGCATCGCGGCCGCGACCGTGCGCGGAATGCATGCCTATGTCGCGCTCCTGCTGGTGGCCGCGGCGCTGGCTGGATACGCCATCATCGCGATCGCGTCCGGGCCGATCGAGCGCCTGGTCTACCCGCTCGACGTGCTGTGGGTCCTTGCCTGCCTTCTGCTCGCGGTCGGGGCCTGGGGGCGCTGGCGCGCGGGCAGGGCGGCGACATGAGCCGCGCGCAATGGGATGAGCCGGGATGGTGGCTCGGCCTGGCGCGCCGGCATGCGTCCGTCGTCTTTCTTCCGCTGTTCCTGTTGGCGGTCGTCGCCACGGGATGGCTGCGCCTGGCGCCGCTCGACAAGCCGATGCTGGCCGCGCTGGACGTCGCCGAGGGGGGCCTGCCGATCGTCCACCATGACGGGCCGTTCTACGCCGTCGACTTTTCGGGCCTGTCCGCCGCACCGCGCGGCGGCCGCATCGGCCATCAGGCCGGGCCGACCCGCCTGACGCCGTCGCAGGTCTTCCTGTTCGAGGACGGGCGGGCGCTGCGCACCGGCTTCTGGGGCGCCGAAGGCGCCAAGCCGCTCGGCGTGTTCCTGGCCGAGCGATCGAGCGTTCGCTTTTCGAGCAGCGATGGCAGCGATCCGCGCACCAATGGCCGCCGCTACACGCTCGTCGTCCAGGTGCCGCAGTGGCAGCTCCGCGCGGGCGATCCGTTTGTCTCCAACCCTGCGCTTTTCATAGACCGGCGCAGTCTTTGGCCGGCAGCGGTCGGCGCCGGTGTCGCGCTTGCGCTTGGCTTGGCGCTCGCGCGTGCGGCGTCCGGCGCTCCGGTTCGGCAGCGGCGGGCGATCGCGGTTGTGTGCTTCGCCGCCGTGTCCGGCGCCCTGGCGATCGAGGCCCTGCCGCATTGGAACGACGTCGGCGCCATGTACGATACGGCGAGCTATATGGAGCCGCCGGCAAGCAGCCTGAGGCCGCCGGGATACCGGCTGCTCGCCGTGGCCAGCATGACCGATCCCGCGCCGACGACCTTCGATTCCTATCCGCTCTACGCCGTCGTCGTGGGCGAGCAGGGCGACGGCGCGCTGCGACTCGTGCGCACGCAGAAGCTGATCGCGGGCGCCGCGCTCCTGGCGTTCGGTGCCAGCCTGGCCGCGATCGTCGCCGCGCCGGTGGCGGCGGCGCTGGCGCTAGGGATCGGCACCATGGCGGCGGGCGTGCCCTACCTGTTCACCGCCCCGGCCTTTCGTTGGATCGTGCTGGCAGTCGGCATTGCGGCGCTGATCCTAGCGGCCGCCGCGGCAATCCGCCGTCGCGGGCGCGACCGCCTGCGGCCGCTGCTGGTCGTCTGCGCGGCATTGGCCGGTGTCGCCGCTTCCGGCATGGCCATCGAGTATGGCCTGTTTGCCGCCTATCTCGACTGGGTCCAATCCGAGGCCCTGGCGCTGTCCTTCCTGCTGCTGACGCTGGCGGCCGCGATCGCCTATCTGTTCGCCCGATGGCGGGCGATGCCGGCGGCGGCGGCCGTCGCTGCGGCCCTGGGCGCCCTGACGCATCCCGGCAGCCTCTATCTGTGGCTCGTCGTGCTGGGACTATTGCCGGTCGCCTTCCGCCGCGGACGGAAGGAGGGCTGGCTCCAGTCGGCTTGGGTGCTGGCCGTGCTCGGCCTCGGCATGGGCGCCCTCTACGCGTTCACGGCGGTCGTTCCGCAGACCGTGCAGCTCAACGAGCTGCATCGCATGGCGTTCGCGCTGCGCATCGCCGAACGGGAGGACGCGGCGCGGATGCCCGATGCCGAAACCCGCGCCTTCCTGGAGCGCGCGCTCGCGGAACGCGACGCGCGGGGCGGGAGCCCAGGCGCGGCGCGGCGGGCCTTCCGGGAGCACTTGCACGAGCTGCGCTTCGATATCGGCTGGCCGGCCGCGCTGGCGGTGGCGCGCGCAACGGGCGCGGCCGACGCGGAAGGTCGCGCGCGCATCATCGTGGTGCGGGCTGCCAACGCCGTCCTTGGGCTGCACTTTGACCGCTACCTGGGCGTGGTCTGGGAGTCGCTGCGCGAGACGCCCGGGCTGATGCGGATCGCCTATCTCGTTCCCTGGTGGCTGCTGGCGCCGGCCCTGGCCGTCCTGATCGCGCTTGTGCGCGGCACGCATGGCTACCTCGGCACGATGCTGATCGCCGCGGCGATCCTCGGCTATCTACTGGTCGCCTTCGCCTCGGGCCCGGTCTTCCGGCTGACCAACCCGATCGATCTGCTGCTATGCTTGGCGTGCCTCGTCCTGATGGCTGGCGCCTGGCATAGCTTTTCGGGCACCGAGTGCGCCCCCTCCAGGGTTGACACCCCGGGGGGCGTGGTCTAGATGCAGGCGCCCGTTTCGACGCGCGCCGGACGCGAGCGTAGCTGCGGGGGCGTAGCTCAGTTGGTTAGAGCGCCGGCCTGTCACGCCGGAGGCCGCGGGTTCAAGTCCCGTCGCTCCCGCCATTCCACGCAATGGCAATACGGTAAAATGGGACTTTGCGGGCCCTCTCCGCCGCGCCGCAAGAGGCGCGGCGGATCGGTCTTACTGCTTGATTCCGGCCCGGAAAAGCTTCCATTCCGGCGGTCGCGGCCCTATAGTTCGGCCGAGGTGAGACGCGCCGTTCCCGCGGCGCAGCAAGAGGCCGCGTCAGTCCCTTGACCGTCGGCCGATTGGGACAGACAGCGATGGAAGCGATGCTGCGCGAATACCTGCCGATCCTGATCTTTCTCGGGATCGCAGTCGCCATCGCCGGGGTGGCCGTGATCGCATCGCTGATCGTGGCGCGCCAGCACCCCGATCCGGAGAAGCTCTCGCCCTACGAATGCGGGTTCAACGCCTTCGAGGACGCGCGCCGGCGCTTCGATGTGCGCTTCTACCTGGTGTCGATCCTGTTCATCATCTTCGACCTGGAAGTCGCCTTCCTGTTTCCCTGGGCGATCACGCTGGGCGACGTCGGGGTTTACGGGTTCTGGTCGATGATGCTGTTCCTCGGCGTGCTGACGATCGGCTTCATCTACGAGTGGCGCAAGGGAGCCTTGGAATGGGAGTGATTCGGCCCCAGACCGGCGAAATCCGTGCCGCCGACGTGCTGCCGCCGGGACCCGAGCAGGACGCGGTGCTCAAGGCCGCGACCGACGAGCTGCAGGACAAGGGATTCATCATCGCCCAGGTCGACAAGCTCGTGAACTGGGCGCGCACGGGCAGCCTGTGGCCGATGACCTTCGGCCTCGCCTGCTGCGCGGTCGAGATGATCCACGCCTATATGAGCCGCTACGACCTCGACCGATTCGGCGTGGTGCCGCGCGGCAGCCCGCGGCAGTCGGACGTGATGATCGTCGCCGGCACCCTGACCAACAAGATGGCGCCGGCGCTGCGCAAGGTCTACGACCAGATGGCCGAGCCGCGCTGGGTCATCTCGATGGGCTCCTGCGCCAACGGCGGGGGCTACTATCACTATTCCTACTCGGTGGTGCGCGGCTGCGACCGCATCGTGCCGGTCGACATCTACGTGCCCGGCTGCCCGCCGACCGCCGAGGCGCTCGTCTACGGCATCCTTCAGCTGCAGAAGAAGATCCGCCGTTCCGGCAGCATCTCGCGCTGATCGGACCGGCACAGGCGGACGGAGAACGGGGGCCTCATCGCAGCCATGACCGAGAGCTTGCAGGATCTTGGCGAACACGTCGCGCGCTCGCTGCCGCGCGCGGTGCGCGCCGTGGCCGTGAAGCTGGGCGAGCTTTCCGTTGCCGTCGATCGTGACCGCGTGGTCGAGGCGATGACCTTCCTGCGCGACGATCCGCGCTGCCGCTTCAAGGTGCTGATCGACGTCTGCGGCGCCGACTATCCTTCGCGCGCCGAACGCTTCGAGGTCGTCTACCACCTGCTGAGCGTGGAGCATAACCGGCGCGCGCGGGTGCGGCTGTCGGTTGGCGAGGACACGCCGGTGCCGTCGGTCGCCGGCGTCTACAGCGCCGCCAACTGGTTCGAGCGCGAGACCTGGGACCTCTACGGCGTCCCCTTCACCGACCATCCCGACCTCCGGCGCATCCTCACCGACTACGGGTTCGAGGGGCACCCGATGCGCAAGGACTTCCCGCTCACCGGCTATGTCGAGGTACGCTACGACGAGCAGAAGAAGCGCGTGGTCTACGAGCCGGTGCGCCTGCAGCAGGAGTTCCGCCGCTTCGACTTCCTGAGCCCGTGGGAGGGCATGACGCGCGACGTCCTGCCGGGCGACGAGAAGGCCGACGTGCCGCCGAAGACGGGAGGCAGCGTCTGATGGCCGAGCAGCAGATCAAGAACATGACCATGAACTTCGGGCCGCAGCATCCGGCGGCCCACGGGGTGCTGCGCCTCGTGCTGGAGATGGACGGTGAGGTGGTCGAGCGCGCAGACCCGCATATCGGGCTCTTGCATCGCGGCACCGAGAAGCTGATCGAGTACAAGACCTACCTCCAGGCCGTGCCCTATTTCGACCGCCTCGACTACGTCGCGCCGATGAACCAGGAGCACGCCTTCGCGCTGGCGACCGAGAAGCTGCTGGGGCTCGAGGTGCCGAAGCGCGGCCAGTACATCCGCGTGCTCTATTGCGAGATCGGCCGCATCCTCAACCACCTGCTCAACATCACGACCTTCGCCATCGACATCGGCGCCATCACGCCCGCGCTCTGGGGCTTCGAGGAGCGCGAGGTGCTGATGGAGTTCTACGAGCGCGCCTCGGGCGCGCGCCTGCACGCCAACTACTTCCGCCCGGGCGGCGTGCACCAGGATCTGCCGGCCGGCCTGCTCGACGACATCTACAAGTACTGCGACCGGCTGCTGAGGGCGGTCGACGACCTCGAGACGCTGCTGACGGAGAACCGCATCTTCAAGCAGCGCACCGTCGACATCGGCGTGTGCAGCGCGGCCGACGCGATGGACTGGGGCTTCTCCGGCCCGATGCTGCGCGCCTCGGGTGTGACCTGGGACCTGCGCAAGCAGCAGCCCTACGATTCCTACGAGGAGTTCGACTTCGACGTTCCGATCGGCAAGACCGGCGACTGCTACGCGCGCTATCTGATCCGCATGGAGGAGATGCGCCAGTCCGTGCGCATCATGCGCCAGGCGATCGAGCGGATGCCGTCCGGCCCGGTGCAGGTGAACGACCGCAAGATCGTGCCGCCGCCGCGCGCCGACATGAAGCGCTCGATGGAGGCGCTGATCCACCACTTCAAGCTCTACACCGAGGGCTACCACGTGCCGGAAGGCGAGACCTACGCCGCGGTCGAGGCGCCCAAGGGCGAGTTCGGCGTCTACCTGGTCGCCGACGGCACCAACAAGCCCTACCGCTGCAAGATCCGCGCGCCCGGATTCGCGCATCTGCAGGCGACCGAGTTCCTGTCCAAGGGCCACATGCTGGCCGACGCCGTCGCCATCATCGGCGCCATGGACATCGTGTTCGGCGAGATCGACCGATGAGCGCACCGGCAGGCACCGCACCGGCCAGTTTCGAGTTCACGCCCGCGAACCTCGATGCGGCGAAGAAGATCATCGCCAAGTACCCGCCCGGGCGGCAGGCGAGCGCGGTGATGCCGCTGCTCATGCTGGCGCAGCGCCAGCACGACAACTGGCTGCCGCATGCGGCGATCGAGTACGTCGCGAAGCTGCTCGGCATGGCCGCGATCCGCGTGCACGAGGTCGCCAGCTTCTACACCATGTACAACCTGAAGCCGGCCGGGCGCACGCAGGTGCAGGTCTGCACCACGACGCCGTGCTGGCTGCGCGGTTCGACCGAGGTGCTGCATACCTGCGAGAAGGCGCTCGGCATCAAGTGCGGCGAGGTCACCAAGGACGGCGCCTTCGGCCTCAGCGAGGTGGAATGCCTCGGCGCCTGCGTCAACGCGCCGATGATGCAGATCGGCGACGACTACTACGAGGACCTCGACCCGGCCAGCGCGACCCGGATCATCGAGACGCTCAAGGCGGGCGGCAAGCCGAAGACGGGCACGCAGATCGACCGCCGCACGTCCGAGCCGGTCGGCGGCCCGACCACCTTGACCACGCTCTCGTTCGGAAAGGGCTCGTGATGGCGCTCCAGGACCAGGACCGCATCTTCACGAACCTTTACGGGTTCCACGATTTCCGCCTGGCCGGCGCGCGCGCGCGCGGCGACTGGGACGGCACCAAGGCGCTGATCGAGCGCGGGCGCGACACGATCATCCAGCAGATCAAGGACTCGGGGCTCCGCGGCCGCGGCGGCGCCGGCTTCTCCGCGGGCCTCAAATGGTCCTTCATGCCGAAGAAGTCCGACGGCCGGCCGCACTACCTCGTCGTCAACGCCGACGAGGGCGAGCCCGGCACCTGCAAGGACCGCGACATCATGCGCCACGACCCGCACAAGCTGGTCGAGGGCTGCCTGGTCGCCAGCTACGCCATCGGCGCCAACGCCTGCTACATCTACATCCGCGGCGAGTTCGCGCGCGAGGCGGAGAACCTGCAGATCGCGATCGACGAGGCCTATGCCGCCGGCCTCATCGGCAAGAACGCCTGCGGCTCGGGCTTCGACTTCGACCTCTACCTGCACCGCGGCGCCGGCGCCTATATCTGCGGCGAGGAAACGGCGCTGATTGAGAGCCTGGAGGGCAAGAAGGGCCAGCCGCGACTCAAGCCGCCGTTCCCCGCCGGCGCCGGCGTCTACGGCTGCCCGACCACGGTCAACAATGTCGAGACCATCGCCGTCGCGCCCACCATTCTCCGGCGCGGGGCGGCCTGGTTCGCCGGCATCGGCCGGCCGAACAACACCGGCACCAAGGTCTTTTGCATCTCAGGCCACGTGAACAAGCCCTGCAACGTCGAAGAGGCGATGGGCATCCCGCTCAAGGAGCTGATCGAGCGCCATGCCGGCGGCGTGCGCGGCGGCTGGGACAACCTCCTGGCCGTGATCCCCGGCGGCTCGTCGGTGCCGCTGGTGCCGCGCCCGGTCTGCGACGAGCTGCTGATGGACTTCGACTCCTGCCGCGCGGCGAAGAGCGGCCTCGGCACCGCCGCCGTCATCGTCATGGACAAGTCCACCGACATCGTGAAGGCGATCGCGCGGCTATCCAAGTTCTACATGCACGAGAGCTGCGGCCAGTGCACGCCCTGCCGCGAGGGCACGGGCTGGATGTGGCGCGTGATGGAGCGCATGGTGCGCGGCGATGCCGAGCCTCGCGAGATCGACATGCTGCTCGAGGTTTCCTACCAGGTCGACGGCCACACGATCTGCGCGCTGGGCGACGCGGCGGCCTGGCCGATCCAGGGGCTGATCCGGCATTTCCGGCCCGAGCTCGAGCGGCGCATCGCCGAGCGGCACGGGCAGCGCCAGGCGGCGGAGTAGGCGAGCCATGCCGAAGCTGACGATCGACGGCATCCAGATCGAGGTCGAGCCGGGCATCACCGTGTTGCAGGCTTGCGAGCGCGCCGGCATCGAGATTCCGCGCTTCTGCTACCACGAGCGCCTGTCGATCGCCGGCAATTGCCGCATGTGCCTGGTCGAGCAGGAGAAGGCGCCGAAGCCGATCGCGTCCTGCGCCATGCCGGTCATGGACGGGATGGTGATCAAGACCGACACCGAGATGGTGCGCAAGGCGCGCCGCGGCGTGATGGAGTTCCTGCTGATCAACCATCCGCTCGACTGCCCGATCTGCGACC
>CAZLBB010000133.1:0-15162 GCA_964557415.1 uncultured Rhodospirillaceae bacterium | reverse complement strand
GCATCCAGGGGGCGAGCGGTCATGGCCTATGGATGGCGATCAGGCCCGCCTTGGTCAACTCATGGCCTGTCCGCCCTGGGGGCATGGCAGCGCGGGGAAGGGCGCCCAACGCGGCCGCGACCTGGTCCGGATCGATATCCACCAAATTTGTGGATAAGACTGTTGGCAACGCGATTGCCGGAACGGCCGCGCCTACGAAAAATGGCACATTTGCGGCATTGCCTACTTTTTGAGCAATAAGGCCAAGCTATTGATTTTTCGCATAAAGGTCTTTGTCAATGGTAATAATTCCTGCATGCTGGCATCTCAGCCGCTGTGTCGGCCGGGCCGCACCGCACTGCGAAGGCCCTGTGCGTAACTTGCCTCCGCAACTTCTTCATGGGTTACCAACGGGTTACAACCGGTGCCGGCTCTCCCCGGGGCGGCGGGACCGGCATCAATGCTGGGCGTGCGGTCCACGCACGGACTGGTTCCATCCCAGGTGCTGGCCCCCGTCGAGCGCGATCATCTGACCCGTCATCGAGCGCGCCTCGAGGATGAACCGGACCGCGCGGCAGATCTCCGCCGGCGTGGCGCCCCGCCCCAGCGGCAGATTGTCGAGCTGTTGTTGAAAATCCTCGAGAGACTGGCGGACGTTGGGCAGCGTCGGGCCGGGTCCGATGGCGTTGACGCGGATGCGCGGCGCCAGCGCCAGCGCCAGCGTGCGCGTCAAGGTCCACAAGCCCGACTTGCTCAGAGTATAGGACACGAAGTACGGCGACAGGTTCCACACGCGCTGGTCGAGCAGGTTGACCACGACGCCCTCGGCCCGCGGCGGCAGCAGCCGCGCGAAATCCTGCGTCAGGACGAAGGGCGCGCGCAGGTTGGGCTCCATGTGCTCGTCCCATGACGCGCGCGTGACGCTGTCGGCGTCGTCGCGCTCGAACACGGACGCGTTGTTGACCAGGACGCCGACAGGGCCGAGCGCCGCCATGGCCTGGGCGAGAAGCGCGCACGTCTCCTCCTCGCGCGAGAGATCGGCCTTGAGCGCGACCGCCTTGCCGCCCGCCGCCTTGATGGCGGCGACCGTCTCGGCCGCGACCGCGGCCGAGCGCCGGTAGTGCACGCCCACGGCGAACCCGCAGGCGGCGAGATCCTCGGCGATGGCGCGGCCGATGCGGTGCGCCGCGCCGGTCACCAGCGCTCCGCGCGGCACCGCATCCGGCGGCAGGCCATCTATCGAAAGGGTAGAAGTCATGATAAGCACCATGACCAGTGCGGCCGACGAAGGCAAGGCCGTCGCAGGAAAGGCGCGCCGCGCGGTCCCATGAGGCTACGGTTCAAGATCCTGGCGATCGCCTTCGTTCTGCTGGCGCTGTTCGCCGGCGCGGTCGGCACCTCGGCCCTGGTGCAGAAGCGCATCCGCGACGAGATGGCCGGCATCATCGAGTACCACGTGCCGATCACCGCCGCGATGGCCGACTTCGAGTCCGGCACCTACGAGTTCGAACTGCAGCTCCGCCGCCTGGCCATGCGCCGGGCGGAAGCGGGCCCCGACGAGATCAAGGCCGGCGGCGAGCGCATCGCCGCCTTGAACGCCAGGCTGCGCGAGGACCTGAAGCGCGCCCACGACCTGATCGGGCAGGCGGTGAACGACGCGCGCAACAACCTGGGCGACCGGCTGATCCTGTCGCGCATCCAGGGCAGGCTCGACGATGTGCGCCGGCAGCTCGATCCCTTCGTCGGCCTGGGCGACCGCGGCGCCGACCTGCTGCGCGCCGGCAACGTCGCCGAGGCCGCCCAGGTCCTTCAGGGATTCCGGGGCTTCGCCGGCACCTTCGGCGAACACCTCGCGGCGCTGCGCGACGAGCTGACGAAGTTCACGCGCAAATCGATGGAGGAGGCGAGCGAGCACGAGCAGCTGAGCCTCACCATCACGGTCGTGCTGTTCGCGCTTGCCGCCGCGATCGGCCTCGCGGTCAGCGTGTTCATCGCCTCGCACATTATCGCGGCGCTGCGGCGGCTGATCGCCGGCACCGAGGCCGTGGAGCAGGGCAAGCTCGACACCGCCCTGCCGGTCGCCGTCGACGACGAGATCGGCCAGCTGACGCGCGCCTTCAACCGCATGATCGAGGAACTGCGCGCCAAGGAGCGGATCAAGGACACCTTCGGCCGCTTCGTCGACCCGCGCGTGGTGGCGCAGCTGGTCGACCGCACCGGCGACAACCCCGACGCGGCCGAGCGGCGCGTCGCCACCGTGTTCTTCTCCGACCTCAAGGGCTTCAGCGGCATCAGCGAGCAGCTCACGCCGGCGGCGCTGGTGACCTTGCTGAATCGCTATTTCACGCTCGTCTCGGCCATGATCCGCGAGCATCACGGCATCGTCGACAAGTACATGGGCGACGGCGTCATGGCGTTCTGGACCACGCCGTTTTCCGCCAGCACCACGCAGCAGGCGGTCGATGCGTGCCGCGCCGCCCTGGCGCAGCTCGACGCCACGGACATGCTCAAGCGCGAACTGCCCGAATTGCTGGGCCTCAGGCGCAACCTGCCGGAGATCGCCGTGCGCATGGGGCTCGCCACCGGCGAGGTGATCATCGGCACGGTCGGCTCGGCCATCGCCAAGTCCTACACGGTGATCGGCGACACGGTGAACCTGGCCTCGCGGCTCGAGGGCATCAACAAGGTCTACGGCACGCGCATCATCGTCGGCGAGCACACCTTCGACCTGGTCAAGGACGAGTTCGAGCTGCGCGAGCTCGACAAGGTGATCGCCGCCGGCAAGACCGAGCCGATCCGCATCTTCGAGCTGATGGGGCCGAAGGGCTGCCTCGACGAGCGGCTGTGCGAACTGCGCGAGACGTTCGACGCGGCGCTCGGCGCCTACCGCGCGCGCGACTGGGAGCGCGCGGCGGAGCTGTTCGCCAGGTGCGCGGCGATCGACCCCGCCGACGCGCCCTCGCGCATCTTCAGCGAGCGCATCAAGCTGCTCGCGCGGAAGCCGATCGACGGCCCCTGGGACGGGGTCTGGCGCATCGAGACGAAGTGACGAGCGGCGGCCCCTTGAACAGCCGTTCGCCATCGCCGGGCTTGTCCCGGCCATGGCGACATGGGCGCCGGCAAGCCTCTCAAGCCACCTTCTCCTGGAACTGCTCGATCGTCGGCGCGTCGCCGGCGACCGTCGTGCGGCGCACGTCGCGCACGTACCTTGTGTCGTCGAAGCGGCGCACGCGGTGCATCGCCTGGCGGTTGTCCCACATGACCAGGTCGAACTGCCGCCACTTGTGGGCGTAGACGAACTGGCGCTGGGTCGCGTGCTCGATCAGGTCGCGGATGAATGCGCGCGCCTCGGGGACCGGCCAGCCCTCGATCACGCCGATATGCGAGGCGAGGAACAGCGACTTGCGGCCGGTGACCGGGTGGGTGCGCACCAGCACCTGGCGCACGGGCCTGAACTTCACCTTCTCCTCGTCCGAGAACTCGGTGAAGCCGAGCTGGCCGCGCGAGTACATGAGCGAATGGTGGCAGACCAGGTTCTCGACCTCCGCCTTGGTTTCGTCGTCGAGCGCGTCGTAGGCCGCGCGCATGTCGGCGAACTCGGTGTGCGGGCCCTTCTCGGGGATGACGCGGCCGGACAAGAGCGAGTACTTCGAGGGCGGGCTGCGGAACGAGCTGTCGGAATGCCAGAGCTGGTTGCCCAGGTTGAACATGCGGTTGCGGTCGGTCTTGGCCAGCAGCCTGCCGTGATGGTCGAGGTTGGAGACGTCGGCGAACTCCTTGCTCAGGCGGTGCTCATCCGCCTTGCGCACGTTGCCGCCAAAGGTCGTCTCGAGCCTGCCGAAGTTCCTGGAGAAGGCGATCTGCTGCTCGTCGGTGATGTCCTGGCCCGGGAACACCAGCACCGCCCACTGGTCCATGCCGCGCTCGATCGCGGCGACCGCATCCGCCGCCAGGGGCCGGCGCAGATCGACGCCGGTGCACTCGGCGCCGATCAACGGATGCAGCGGGCGGATCTGGACTTCCATGGCGCTTCCTCCGGGCTTGCAAGCGCCATCTTGGGACGCGCGCCGGGGCGGCGCAATAGTCGGACGCCTACGGTCCCCGCCGCCTGCGCGCGAACGACTTGCCGCCCGGGCGGCCCTTCGGCATCGGGCCGGCCCTGGTGCCGATCGGGGCGCCGATCGGCTGGGCGCGCGTCTCCTTGAGCGCCGCGCCCTTGCGGCCGAGCTGGGCCTTGAGCACGGACTGCGCCATGCCGCCCTCGATGCCGAGGTCGAACTGCTCCAGGCGCTTGATCTCGTCGCGCAGGCGCGCGGCCTCCTCGAACTCGAGGTCGGCGGCGGCGGCGCGCATGCGCTTCTCCAGCTCGGCGATGTGCGCCTGCAGATTGTGCCCGACCAGGTGCGTGGTCTCGCTGTCGCCGGTCGACACGGTGACGTGGTCGCGCTCGTATACGCTGTCGAGGATGTCGGCGATGCCCTTGCGCACGCTCTCGGGCGTGATGCCGTTTGCGGCGTTGTAGGCCTGCTGCTTCTCGCGCCGCCGGTTGGTCTCGGCGATCGCGGCCTTGAGCGACTCGGTCATCACGTCGGCGTAGAGCAGCACGCGCCCGTCGACATTGCGCGCGGCGCGGCCGATGGTCTGCACCAGCGAGGTCTTGGAGCGCAGGTAGCCTTCCTTGTCGGCATCGAGGATCGCCACCAGCGCGCATTCCGGGATGTCCAGCCCCTCGCGCAGCAGGTTGATGCCGACCAGCACGTCGAAGGCGCCGAGGCGCAGGTCGCGGATAATCTCGATGCGCTCCAGCGTCTCGACGTCGGAATGGATGTAGCGCACGCGGATGCCGGCCTCGTGCATGTACTCGGTCAGGGCCTCGGCCATGCGCTTGGTCAGCGTCGTCACCAGCACGCGCTGGCCGTTCTTCGCGCATTCCTTGCACTCGGCCAGGAGGTCGTCGACCTGGTGCTCGGTCGGACGGATGATGCACACGGGGTCGATCAGTCCGGTCGGGCGGATCACCTGCTCGACGAACACGCCTGCCGTGCGCTGCATCTCCCAGGGGCCGGGCGTGGCCGAAACGAACACCGTCTGCGGCCGCATCTGCTCCCACTCCTCGAACTTGAGCGGGCGGTTGTCGACGCAGGACGGCAGGCGGAAGCCGTACTCGGCCAGCGTGGACTTGCGCGCGTAGTCGCCGCGGTACATGCCGCCGATCTGCGGCACGGTGACGTGGCTCTCGTCGACGATCAGCAGCGCGTCCTTGGGCAGGTACTCGAACAGCGTCGGCGGCGGCTCGCCCGGCCGCCTGCCGGTCAGGTAGCGCGAGTAGTTCTCGATGCCGGCGCAGGAACCGGTCGTCTCCATCATCTCCAGGTCGAAGGTCGTGCGCTGCTCCAGGCGCTGCGCCTCGAGCAACTTGCCGGCGCTGTTCAATTCCTCGAGCCTCGTCTTGAGGTCGATGCGGATCTGCTTGATCGCCTGGATCAGCGTCGGGCGCGGCGTGACGTAGTGGCTGTTCGGGTAGATGGTGATCGCGTTGACCGAGGCGGTCTTCTCGCCGGTCAGCGGGTCGAACTCGTGGATCGCCTCGACCTCGTCGCCGAACAGGCCGACGCGCCAGGCGCGGTCCTCGTAGTGGGCGGGGAAGATCTCGACCGTGTCGCCGCGCACGCGGAAGGCGCCGCGCTGGAAGCCCTGGTCGTTGCGGCGGTACTGCAGCTCGACCAGCTGCTTCAGCAGCTCGCTGCGGTCGACGCGCTGGCCCAGCTCGACGTCGAACACCATGCGGCTGTAGCTCTCGACCGAGCCGATGCCGTAGATGCACGACACCGACGCGACGATGATGACGTCGTCGCGCTCGAGCAGCGAGCGCGTGGCCGAGTGGCGCATGCGGTCGATCTGCTCGTTGATCGAGGATTCCTTCTCGATGTAGGTGTCGGTGCGCGGCACGTAGGCCTCGGGCTGGTAGTAGTCGTAGTAGGAGACGAAATATTCCACCGAATTGTCGGGGAAGAAGCCGCGCATCTCGCCGTAGAGCTGCGCCGCCAGCGTCTTGTTGGGCGCGAGGATCAGCGTCGGCCGGCGCGTCGCCTTGATCACGTGCGCCATGGTGAAGGTCTTGCCCGAGCCGGTGACGCCGAGCAGCACCTGGTCGCGCTCGCCGGCTTCGACGCCCTTGATGAGGGCCTCGATCGCCTGCGGCTGGTCGCCGGCCGGCTTGAAGTCGGACGCGATGCGGAAGGGCTGGCCCTGGCCGGTGCGCGCCGGCCGCGCCGCGGGGATCTGCAGGAGGACGTCGCTCATGGCCGCATTATAGTGGCAACGCGGCCGGGAGTTACCAGCGCCCCCGCGGGCGCTGGCAGCTTCCCTCGGGGTTCTGCCGGGCTACATCAGCATCACGGCCATCTCGCCCGCCATCTGGGCGAAGTAGAGGCGAAGGCGCAGCACGTATTCCTTGTTGCGGTCGAGGCGATAGCGGATGAGGGCGTTGCGGTCCTCGCCGCCGTCGTCGTCGCCGGCCAGGTACTCGAGCTCGCCGCCGCGCTTCTCGAACAGCACCATGACGCTGTCCGAGGTGCCGAAGGTCTGCATGGTGTACCGGCGCGACATGGCGGGCTTGATGCGGAAGTTCGCCTGCTGACCGGGCGCCAGCGCCAGACGGCGCGACTCGAACGGCAACAGCTCGGGATCCGCCGCGGGCGCCAGCGCGGGGTCGACGCCGCGTATCACCTCGATGCCGCCCGGCGACTGGCCGGTCGCGACCGGCACGCCGCCCCGGAACGCCGACGGCTGCTCGATCAGCCCGGCAGGGAAGGCGTATTCCATGACCGACGCGGGGTCCCAGGTCGACCCGCTCACCTCGGCCAGATTCAGCTTGCGCAGGATGTTCCAGTGGATCGTCGAGTCGGGCCAGTTGTTGGGCGGCCCGCGGAAGTAGTCGAGCACGGCCTGCTCGTTCCACACGATGCCGGCATTCGGGTTCTGGTGCTCGTGCGGCAGGCCGAGCGTGTGGCCGATCTCGTGCAGCGCCGTGACCCAGCCGTATGGGGTGGTCAGGTCCCAGCCGAAATTCATCGTGCGCTCGTTCGGGTCGGGCGCCTGGTCGATCACGTCGCGCCCGACATAGGACCACGAGCCGTCGCTCCGGTCGAAGCCGATGCGGATCTCGGCGTCGGCGGGATTGGTGACCTCGCTGAACTCCAGCCCGATGTTGAGGTCCTTCCAGGCCTTGAAGGCGCGCCGGACCACCTCGCGCTGCGCCGCCGCGCCGATCCAGGCGGCGGGCGCGCCCTGGTCGAAGAAGTAGTAGTGCAGATGCGTGCCGTTCACCCATTTGCGTCCGTTGACGATGATAAGCGAGGCGCGGAACGGGTTGATGCCCGGCGGCAGGGTGCGTTCGGGCACCGGCGGCAGGGCGCAGATCGGCACCTTGGGATCGATCGCCGGCAGTTTGGTGACGTTGCCGGCCGCGGCATGGCTTCGCGCTGATCGAGGCATGGCCTTGTCCTCCCTGGAGGTTGCCGTGAACAGTCGTCGAGGATGCGCCCGATCCGGCCGGCGCGTTGGTGAACCAGGTCACACCGTCACTGCGGAAGATGTGGAAATGTGATCCTGTGGCCGGCGGATCACGTGCCGCCGCCGGCATCGTCTCCGCCTGCGCCGCCGAGAACAGGAAAAAGCCCGCCGAGGCGGCGGACGGCTCCAGGCCGGCGCCGTTCCTCGCCCGCCGCGACGTTTCCGGCTCGTGAGGATCAGGCCTTGCGCGCGACCAGCCACATGTTGTCGCTGGTCGGCAGGCGGTCGGCGAGGCCGAACCGCGCCACCTCGAGCCCGGCCGCGCGCACCATGGCGACCAGGCTCTCCGGCGTGAAGTAGTTGACGTGGTCGGGCCAGCGGAAGCCGCACCACTTGCGGCCCATCACCCGGCGGTTCAGGCTGCCGAAGTTCGGCACCTTGACGATCAGCGCGCCGCCGGCGCGGAGCGCGTGCGCCGCGCCGGCAAGCGCGCCCCTGGGATCGCTCTCGTGCTCGAGGAACGAGCGCATCACCACGCCGGAAATGCGGCCCGCGGGCAGCCGGTTCAGTCCCGCCACGGCCGGCGCGCAGACGACGAAGCCGCCGTGCGGCTCCAGCGCGCGCCGCGCGCGCTCGGCCATGTCCCTGGAGATCTCGATGCCGCAGCGCACGTAGTCGCCCGGCAGGTTGGCGATCTGCCAGCCGTCGCCGCAGCCGACATCCACCACCATGCCGGGCGGCACGTGGCGCCGCGCGAGATCGGCCAGGCGGGTGCGCTTGAACCAGTGCAGGCGGAACCGCGTGGTCTTGCTGAGGCCCTGGAGTATCGGGCTTTCGCGCCGCCGGGCCGCGCCTTCGGCCGGCGCGCTCTTCTCCCAGGCATGCTCGTCGGCCAGCTCCTCGTAGACCGGCGCGTTCTCGAGGTAGACGAAGCCGCAACCGGCGCAGGCCTTCACCTGCCACTGGTTCTTGGAGTAGGGGCCCGGCGGCCGCGCGGCGTTGTCCGCGCCGCAGGCCGGGCAGGCGCGATGGCGCGTGCGGTAGGAAGAGCCGGCCAGCAACGCCGTCATGGGGTCAGTACAGCTTGCCGCCGTTCGGCACCGGATGGTCGACGCCCACCATCACCACCTCGCCGTCGGCGTCGGGAAAGCCGAGCACCAGCACCTCGGACATGAACTTGCCGATCTGCTTGGGTGGGAAATTCACGACCGCCGCCACTTGGCGCCCCGGCAGCTCCTCGAGGCGATAGTGCCTGGTGACCTGCGCCGAGGTGCGCTTGATGCCGATCGCCGGACCGAAATCGACCTTGAGCTTGAACGCGGGCTTGCGCGCCTCGGGATAGGGCTCGGCCTCGACGATGGTGCCGACGCGGATGTCGACCCGCGCGAAGTCGTCGTAGGCGATGGTGGTCTTTCCCGGCGCGGTCGCGGTGCTCATCCCGATCGGTTCCCTTTGCAGCGGAGCGCGCGGGACATTAGCCCGGATCGCGCGGCCTGAAAACGCAGCGGGCCGCCCCGATGGGGCGGCCCGCGATCTTGGACGGAGGCGGGGGCTTAGCGGTGATGCTTGCCGTTGGCCTTGCCGTTGACGGTGTGCTTGACCTCGTCGAGCGCCTCGGCGATGCGCTTGTTGATCACGCCGAAGGCGTCGTTGTTCGACTTCAGCATCATCTCCGACAGCTCGCGCAGGTTGGCGAGCGCCTTCTCGTAGCTGGCCTTGGCCAGGTCGACCTGCTTCGCCATGCGCGCGTCGGGCGCCTGCGTCGCCGAGCCGAGATCGCGGCTGGCCTTGGTCAGCTCCTCGATCGTCTCGCGCACGATGTCCGCCTGGCGCTTGGCGACGGCCTGGATGCCCTCGACCGCCAGCTGGTTGGCGGCGACGAACGCCTCGAAGTTCTTGCGCTGCGCCTGGATCAGCGCCTCGACGTCGAAGCTCGGCACCTTGAACTCGGCCATGACCTTGGTGAGGTCCATCTCGGCAAACGGGTTGGCAGACTTCATCATATCGGGGTCTCCAAAGGGGGTGTGATCCAGCGCGCCTGAGTCGCAACGCCGACCACCGGCGCCCCTCAATGTTGCTGCGCTGCAATATGGCGAGAATGTGCCTGATTACGGGGCAAAGGTCAAGCCCTAATGTTGCACTGCAACAAGGGGCAAATAGTAGAAAATCCGATCGACCGCGTTCAACCCAACTTGTGGCGGCTGCCGAACAGGAACTCCGCTACCGGTGCGATGCGCCGGAGTGCATCGTCGAGCGCCGCCATGGTCTTGGCGAGGTCCGCGGTCTCGTCGTTCAGCCAGGTGCGCAGGACGCAGAGGTGGATCGCGGCAAGTCCCTTGGTCTTGGCGATTCCCCCCACGCCTGCTGTGGAAATGCCGGCGGCCTCCAGCATCCAGGCCATCGAGCGGCGCAACTGAAATCCGAAGCAGGCAAGGGTCAGGGGATCGCGCGAGGCGTCCTCGATCACGCTG
Source organism: uncultured Rhodospirillaceae bacterium (assembly GCA_964557415.1). Taxonomy (GTDB): domain Bacteria; phylum Pseudomonadota; class Alphaproteobacteria; order JAEULC01; family JAEULC01; genus JAEULC01. The sequence goes on along the minus strand of CAZLBB010000133.1, from coordinate 5,197 downwards.
GCAATGCCGTGGCGGTAGGGACCGAGCGCATCGAAGCGCCGCATCATGACGTCGAACAGCCGGTCGCGCGCCGACTCGCCCTCGTCGCCGGCGGGCGCGTGTGCCAGGACCTGGCGGTCGACCTGTCGCGCGAGGCCGGCGAGGATCGCCGCGCGCGACGGATAGCGGCGATAGAGATCGCTGAGGCTCACGCCGCACGCGGCGGCGACCGACGACAGCGTGACGTTGCGCCAGCCCTGCTCGGCGGCCAGGCGCATCGCCGCGTCGATCACCGCGCGGTCGAGATCGCCCGGCGCCGCCGCCGCGGCGGCGGCGCGCGTCGCGCGTCGGGACCTTCTTTTCTTCGCCATGCGCTCGCTCCCGTCGATCCGTCCGATGTGCCGAAAGCCCGCCCCTGCCGGCCGTGACGGCCGTCACTCCTGCGCCGTGACTCCGATCACAGCCGCTCGGGGCATGATCGGCGAGACTGCGGGCCATCGGATCGGACAACCGAAGTAACGGTTGGTCGTTCCGCCGGGCGCGGTGCCTCGTACCTTGGGCGGTCGGGAGGCACCGCGCCCAATATTTTTCGAGCCTAGCCGGTCACGTGACCGCCGACCAGCGGCAACAGCCGCTCGGCCTCGGCCAGATCCTCGGGCGTATTGGCGTTGAAGAACGGATCGACCGGCCGGTCGGCGAAGTCGACGCGCGCCAGCCGATAGCGCTGGGTCCAGCGGTCGACCTTGCGGATGCCGTCCTCGACGACGGCGCGGCGCAGCGCGCCGGCGAGCTCGACCGGCCACAGGCCGGCGACCGGGTGCTCCTGGCCGCCCGAGCGCGCGCAGGCCAGATCGGCAGCTTCCGCCGTCACGGCCGCGAGCAGGCGCTGGACGAAATCGCGCGGCACGAAGGGCGCGTCGCCGGCGAAGCTCGCGACCCAGGGACAGTCCGGCGCGTTCGCCCGGGCCCAGTCGAGCCCCGCCAGCACGCCGGCGAGCGGCCCGGGAAAGTCCTCGACCCCGTCCGGCACGACCGGCAGCCCGAACCCGGCGAAGCGCGCCGGATCGCCGTTGGCGTTCAGCACCAGCCGGCGCACCTGCGGCCGCGCGCGTTCGATCACGTGCGCCAGGATCGGCCGGCCGCCGATCTGGCGCATGGGCTTGTCGCCGCCGCCCATGCGGCGCGACAGTCCGCCGGCCAGGATGACGCCGACGACGGGCGGGGATGCGATGTCAGGAAGCATCGCGCCGACAATAGCCGCGCCGCGGGGGCGGGGCCACGCCGGCATCGGTCGGGAACGAGGCTAGTCGGCGGCGGCGATGACGCGGTCGCGCCCGGCTTCCTTGGCGGCGTAGAGCGCGCGGTCCGCGCTGATGACCGTTTCGCGGACGCTGGTCCCGGGCGCGAAGGCGGCGACTCCGAAGGAGGCCGTCACCGGCACCCAGTGAAGGTCCTCCAATTCGACCGGCGTCTCGGCGAGGGCGCCGCGCAGCCGTTCGCAGATCGACGTCGCGGTCGCGAGGTCGGCATTGGGCAGGCAGAGCAGGAACTCCTCGCCGCCGTAGCGGAACACGGTGTCGTAGGGCCGCACGTTGGCGAGCAGGCGCCCGGCCGCGACGTGGAGCACGCGGTCGCCCGCGGCATGGCCGAACGTGTCGTTGATGCGCTTGAAGTGATCGAGGTCGACGAGCGCGACGCACAGATTCGTGCCGGCGCGCTCGGCCCGCGCGCGCTCGCGCTCCAGCTCGTCCAGCATGGCCTGGCGGTTGTGCGCGCCGGTCAGGGGATCGAGGTCGGACAAGAGGCGGCGGAACGCCGCGGCGATGCGGCGCGCATGGGCGTTGAACCCGTTCACCGCCTCGATCAGCGCGTCGTACTCGCGCGGCGGCACGTGATCGCCGCGCCCGACGATGCCGGCGAGGAAGCGCGCCTGCTGGTGCATGCGCTGATGCGCCTCTTCCAGCTCGTGAAAGGCCGGCTGGTCGATCAGCCCGCCGGCGTCGCGCCGCCGCGCGAGCCAGGCGCCGAAGCCGCAAAGCAGGTGCGCGTTGGGCGACAACACGTCCTCCGGCATGGCCTCGCGGCAGAACAGGGCGCGGTGCCATGTCTGCAGCCAGTCCATGTGCTCGGCAACCGCCGCGTCGATGGCGTCCAGGATTTCGGACGTGTCGGGGGAGAGTGCCGACGGATGCGTCGGGGCCAACAAAGCGGTCATGCCAGGTCGCGTCGCCCTTGTGGCGGGCGTCCTGCCCGTAGGTGAAGCAACAATCTTCGAATACGGGAAAAGCTTTACCCAGCCATTAACACGTTTTGGATAGTATGGTTAAGGAGTTCCTGCTGGCCATTGGAACGTCTGGGTTTTTCAGGACCCCAGCGCGAGACGCATGATCGGGTGATTCGGGCTCGGCCGCGCCGCCTCCTTGAAGCCGGCCCGCCGGAACACCTGCGCCGTGCCGAGAAACGACGAGAAGGCGACGACCTCGCCCTTGGTCTCGACCGGGTAGCCTTCGATCAGGGTGGCGCCGTGCCGGCGCGCATGCGCGACCGCCGCCGCCAGCAGCGCGTCGCTCATGTGCTGCTTGCGCCACGACTTGTCGATGAAGAAGCAGGTGACGGACCAGCACGGCCGGTCGTCGACATGCTTGGCCTTCGAACGCTGCAGCGACGGATAGGCCTGCTTGGGCTCGATCGCGCACCAGCCGACCGGCTTGCCGTCGGCATAGGCGAGGATGCCCGGCACCGCGCCGCCGTCGATCAGACGCTTGAACGCGCGCCGGTTGCCGGCGCCCGCGTTTTTCTGGAAGTCGCTGCGCGAGCGGCGCCACCACATGCACCAGCATCCGGCGCAGGCGCCGCGCGGACCGAACAGCGCCACGATGTCGCGCCAGCGCCCGGGGCTCGCCGGAGCGAAGGTCAGCGGCGTCGAGCTGATGCTCCGCTTCGTCATCGCACGGCCGAGGACGTGAGATGCCAGAGGTCAGATGTCGGGCAGAATTCTGACATCTGATCTCTGATCTCTGGCATCTGGATCGCGCGCGCTCTTGCGCTGGTGCTTCGCGTCCTCCTCGCCCGCCTGCGCCGGATCGGCGTCGTAGACGATGCGCTCCTGGCCGGCGAGCGCGATGAAGCGCCTGCCCTTGGCGCGGCCGACCAGCGTCAGCCCGGCCTTGCGCGCCAGCGCCACGCCCGAGGCGGTGAAGCCCGAGCGCGAGATCAGGATCGGGATGCGCATCTGCACGCACTTGATCACCATTTCCGAGGTCAGCCGCCCGGTCGTGTAGAAGGTCTTGCCCTCGGGGCCGATCTTGTGGAGGTGCATGTAGCCGGCGATCTTGTCGATCGCGTTGTGGCGGCCGACGTCCTCCATGTAGATCAGCGGCCGGTCCTCCTCGCACAGGACGCAGCCGTGGATCGCGCCGGCCTCGAGGTAGAGGCTCGGGGTCAGGTTGATCTTCTTCGACAGCGCGTAGATCCACGAGGTCCGGAGCACCGCGTCCTGCGGCAGCACGATCTCGTCGAACTTCTCCATCAGGTCGCCGAACACCGTGCCCTGGGCGCAGCCCGAGGTCAGGGTCTTCTTCCTGAGCTTGTCCTCGAAATCGGTCTGCCGCGCCGTGCGCACGACGACGGTCTCCGTCTCCTCGTCGACGTCGATCCCGCTGATCATGTCGTCGGCCTTGAGCATGTTCTGGTTCAGCAGATAGCCGACCGCCAGGCAGTCCGGGTAGTCGCCGACCGTCATCATGGTGACGATCTCCCTGCCGTTGAGGAACAGGGTTAGCGGCCGCTCCACCGGCACCGAGGTCTCGATCGGCCTGCCGTCCTGGTCGGTGCCGGCGACGCGCTCGACCAGGCGCGTGTCGGTCGGGTCCGGGCGGACGAGGAATTCGCGCATGGGCAGCACTATGGGGAGCCGTTTCCGGGGGCACAAGCCCGCAGGGTCAAAGGTTTCCCTGGAACGAAAAACATAAAAATGCATAAATTCATACAGGGAGGAGCGCTTGGGGCTCGATGAACGAGATCGCCGCCGCCTTTGCCGCCGCCCTGGCCATGATCCGGAGCGGCGACCCGGAGCTCGTGCAGATCGTGCTGCTGTCGCTGCGCGTGAGCCTGACGGCCGTGCTGCTGGCGGCGATCCTGGGCCTGCCGGTCGGTGCGGCGCTGGCGGTGTTCCGCTTTCCCGGGCGGCGCGTCCTGGTGGTGCTGCTCAACGCGCTCATGGGCCTGCCGCCGGTCGTGGTCGGGCTCGTGGTCTACGTGACGCTGTCGCGCAGCGGGCCGCTCGGCGCGCTCGGCTGGCTGTTCACGCCGACGGCGATGATCTTGGCGCAGACCGTCCTGGTCACGCCCCTGATCGCTGCCGTCGCGCGCCAGTCCATCGCCGAGCTGTGGGCGGAATACGCCGACGAGCTGCGCTCGCTCGGCGTCGGGCCATGGCGCACCGTCGCGACGCTGTTGTGGGACGGGCGCTTCGGGTTGCTTACCTCGGTGCTGGCGGGCTTCGGCCGCGCGGCCGCCGAGGTCGGCGCGGTGATCATGGTCGGCGGCAACATCGCCCATGTCACGCGCACCATGACCACCGCCATCGCGCTGGAAACCGCCAAGGGCGAACTGGCGCTGGCCATGGGCCTCGGCATCCTGCTGATGGGCATCTCGCTCGTCATCAACGCCGGTGCCTATCTGCTCGGCGAATTCGCGCGTGCGCGCGAGGCGGGCGCGCCATGACCGCGGCGATTCTGCCGCTCGAGGTCCAGGGCCTCGGGTTCAGTGTCGGCGGCAAGAGCCTGCTGCGCGATCTCTCGTTCAAGGTCGCGCCGGGGCAGCGCATCGTGCTGCTCGGCCCCAACGGCGCGGGCAAGAGCCTGACGCTGCGCCTGTGCCACGGGCTCGAGCGTCCGAGCGCCGGCCGCGTCGCCTGGCAGGGGCCGCGCGCGGCCGAGGCGAAGCTGCACCAGGCCATGGTGTTCCAGCGCCCGATCCTGCTGCGCCGTTCGGCGGCGGCGAATATCGACTATGCGCTGTCGGTGCGCGGCGTGCCGCGCGGCGAGCGCGGCCTTCGCATCGAAGCGGCGCTGGCGCAGGTCGGGGTCGCGGCCCTGGCCGACCGCGCGGCGCGCGTGCTCTCGGGCGGCGAGCGGCAGCTTCTGGCGCTCGCCCGCGCCGCCGCGCTCAGGCCCGAGATCGTGTTCCTCGACGAGCCGACCGCGAGCCTGGCGCC
>CAZLBB010000132.1:4860-15181 GCA_964557415.1 uncultured Rhodospirillaceae bacterium | reverse complement strand
TTCGGCCGCCAGAAGGGCCATACCGAGCTCTACCGCGGCGCCGAATACGTGGTCGACTTCCTGCCCAAGGTGAAGCTCGAGATCATCATCGAGGACGGCCAGGTCGAGCGCGCGGTCGAGGCCATCCAGCAGGCCGCCAAGACCGGCCGCATCGGCGACGGCAAGATCTTCGTCTCGCCCGTCGAGGAGGTCATCCGCATCCGCACCGGCGAGCGCGGCCCCGAGGCGATCTAGGCCGTCTCCGGCGAGCAACCGAAAACCGCTTCCACCTTGAAGACCAAAGGACAAGAAAGGACCGAGGACCGATGAGCGCTGACTCCACCAAAGTGATGAAGATGCTGAAGGACAACGACGTGAAATACGTCGACTTCCGCTTCACCGATCCGCGCGGGAAGTGGCAGCACCTGTCGCATCACGTCGTCACCGTCACCGAGGATTTCCTGGCCGAGGGCATCATGTTCGACGGCTCGTCGATCGCCGGCTGGAAGGCGATCAACGAGTCCGACATGGTGCTGATGCCCGACCTCAAGACCGCGGTCATGGACCCGTTCGCGGCGCAGCCGACGCTGATCGTCACCTGCGACGTGTACGAGCCGGGCACCGGCCAGACCTATTCGCGCTGCCCGCGCTCGATCGCCAAGAAGGCCGAGGCCTATCTCAAGAGCTCGAACATCGGCGACACCGCCTATTTCGGCCCCGAGGCCGAGTTCTTCATCTTCGACGACGTGCGCTACAAGGTGACGATGAACGCCGCCTCGTACGAGATCGACTCGGACGAGGGCCCCTATGTCAGCGACAAGAAGTTCCCGGAGGGCAACACGGGCCATCGCCCGCCGATCAAGGGCGGCTACTTCCCGGTGCCGCCGGTCGACGGCTACCAGGACCTGCGCTCCGAGATGCTGACGACCATGCACCAGATGGGGCTCAAGGTCGAAAAGCACCATCACGAGGTCGCGCCGTCGCAGTACGAGCTGGGCATCGCCTTCGACGAGCTGGTCAAGTGCGCCGACAACATGCAGATCTACAAGTACGTCGTGCAGATGGTGGCGCACAACTACGGCAAGACCGCCACCTTCATGCCCAAGCCGATCAAGGGCGACAACGGCAGCGGCATGCACGTGCACCAGTCGATCTGGAAGAAGGGCAAGCCGCTGTTCGCCGGCTCGGGCTACGCCGACCTCTCCGAGACGGCGCTGTTCTACATCGGCGGCATCATCAAGCACGCCAAGGCGATCAACGCCTTCACCAACCCGGGCACCAACAGCTACAAGCGCCTGATCCCGGGCTTCGAGGCGCCGGTGCTCTTGGCCTACTCCTCGCGCAACCGCTCGGCCTCGTGCCGCATCCCCTATGTGGCGAGCCCGAAGGGCAAGCGCGTCGAGGTGCGCTTCCCCGACCCGACCGCCAATCCCTATCTCGGCTACGCCGCGATGCTGATGGCGGGCATCGACGGCATCCAGAACAAGATCCATCCGGGCGACCCGATGGACAAGAACCTCTACGACCTGCCGCCGGAGGAGCTGGCGCAGGTGCCCACGGTGTGCGGCTCCCTGCGCGAGGCGCTGAACGCGCTCGCCGCCGACAACGCCTTCCTGCGCAAGGGCGACGTGTTCTCGGAAGACCAGCTCAACGCCTACATGGAGCTCAAGTGGGAAGAGGTCTACGCCTTCGAGCACTCGCCGCACCCGCTCGAGTTCCAGATGTACTACTCGTCCTGACCGGGACGGCGGAGAGCCTGGGTTTCTGTGCCCTCCCCGGAGGCAATGCGCAGCAGCCCCGTGCAACAGTCAACGAAGCCGACCTGGAGGCCCCGTCGAGTGGATCGGCGGGGCCTTCTTGCATCTGCGACACGGATCACGAAAGACCTGGCGTCCAGAACTGAACCGAATGCCTTGTTCCCAGCAGGAAAATCAAAAAGGTTTCCGTCGGCGAGGTCTCAGCCGCTTGCGGCCTTGCGTGGTCTTCCTCCTTTCCGGCCATTCTCCCGCGATGCGGTGACTTTCGCCGCGCGGCGGGAGCGTCCGCCAAGCCTGCCCATCCGCTGCGCCATCCAGCGCTTCGAACCGAATGCGCCTTGCAGCAGGCCGGACACATACACATCGGCATCGAGCTTCGGCCAGTGTAGGCCGAGCCCGGCCGCACTGATCTCGATCTCGGCCAGACTCTCCGCCGACGCGCCGGCGAGCCCCTCGATCAACCGCACGGGCACGGCCAGTTGCACGCCTGTGCTGAGGCTCACGACGACGCGCGCGGTGCGGCGATCAAATCGCGCCGCTACGGCGTGACCGGCAGCTCGAAGAGCCTGCACGCGCGCCTCGGCCTGCTTGAACTGCCGTTCAGTAACGACCATGAACCATTCTCCATTGCGTGCACAGGGCGGCGAGGACCGCCGCCACGGCATCTTTGATGCGTCCCGGATCGGGGCGGCCGAAGCCGCAGCTTTCACGCAACTCGGCCGCACCGTCCGGGCAGTTCAGGGCAAATCGTCCGCCCCTTTCACGTGGACGTGCGCGGGTCTGTGATCGTTCGGATAGATGACCACGCGCAGGCCATCGAAGCGATGAACCATCGGCACTGCGCCAATGCATCAAAACCCAAGCGCTTAGGATGGTTCTCCCTGTACTGCTCGGCGTGATACCGGTCGTCTGACGAAAAGCGCGCTCACTTCCCGGACACGAGATTGCGCCGGGAAGGCCCGGCGGGGCTTCCCTTTCCGCTCTCCGGGCCACCTTTTTCGCCGGGCCTTTCGCCGGGCTTGACGCTCGCCCGCCGCGCGCGGCTAGCTTGCGGCCGGAACGATCACGGTGAGAGACGTCATGAAGCGTGCGATCCCTGCCCTTGTCGCCGTCCTCGCCCTCGTCCCGACCGCGCGCGCCGAAGGCGATCCCGCCAGCGGCGCGAAGCTGTTCCAGCGCCGCTGCGCCGTCTGCCATTCGCTCGCCGCCGCCGCGACGAAGCCGACCGGCCCGCATCTGGAGAAGCTGATCGGGCGCAAGGCCGGCACGATCGGCGGCTTCGCCTTCACCCCGGCGCTGAAGGCCTCGGGCATCGAGTGGACCGAGAAGACGCTCGAGGAATACCTGGCCGCGCCGACGAGGATGGTGCCCGGCACGTCGAAGCCCGCGGGCGTGCCGCAGGCGATCGACCGCGCGGACATCATCGCCTATCTGAAGTCGCTGCCGCGATGAGCACGCTTCGATGAGCATCGCCATCCGCGCGGCGCGCGCCGGCGACCTCGCGCGCGTCCAGGCGATCGTCGACGCGGCCTACGCCCGCTACGTCCCGCGCATGGGCAAGAAGCCGGGCCCGATGCTCGACGACTATCGCGCCCGCATCGAAGCGGGCGAGGCCTGGGTCGCCGAGAGCGGCGGCGCGGTTGCGGGCGTCCTCGTCCTGCTGCACGAGGACGACCACCTGCTGCTCGACAATGTCGCGGTGGACCCGGCCTGCCACGGAAGGGGCATCGGCCGCGCGCTCATCGGTTTCGCCGAGGCCGAGGCGCGCCGGCGGGGCTACGCCGAGATCCGGCTCTACACCCACGTCACCATGGTCGAGAACATCGCCCTGTATCCGCGGCTCGGCTACGAGGAAACCCACCGCGCCGAGCAGGGCGGCTTCCAGCGCGTGTTCATGCGCAAACGATTGGGCTGAGCCGGCCGGGAGCCGGGTTCTAGTCGCCGGCCTGCGCCGGCGCGTCCTGCCGGGGCGGCGTCTTGGGCGACGTCTCGGGCTGCGCCTGGTCTTCCTGCGCCTTGCGCCGCCGCCGCGCCTGCTCGACCTCCTCGACACGGCGCAGCGGCCGCAGGAGATAGGGGCTCACGTAGCTGGTCGGGTGCGGCGGCGGGAACTTGACGACCTCGCCCACAGGCGGCCTCGCTTTGTTCTCTCGACAGGCCTCCGTATACCATATCCTGCGGTAGATTAAAAGAGGTTCTCTATATACGGGGGATAACTCCGGGGACAACCCTGGGACAACCCGGGGAGAACCCTGGGACAAACGAGGGGGCAACCTGGAGACGCCCCCGATCCACCTACTTGGCCGCGACCGGCTTCCAGGCCTTGGCCTTGCGGTCGGCGTCGGCCAGCTGCTCCTTGCTGATGAGGGTCGAGAGCCGGTCCTTGACGATCGGAATCTCGTAGCGGTCGTTGGTGTTGGCCGGTGCGTTCCTCTCCGCGATCGAGAACCAGAAATACGACTGCGCCAGGTCCTTCTTCACGCCGCGGCCCTTGCCGTACATGTCGGCGACCTTGAGGATGCCCGGATAGAAGCCGCGGTCGGCAGACTTCTTGTACCAATTGAAGGCCTCGGCGACGTTGCGCGGCACGCCGGCCCCGCCCTCGTGCATGACGCCCATCATGAAGATCGCGTCCGGCTTTCCGGCGTCGGCCGACTTGCGGTACCAGGCGATGGCGTCCTGGTTGCTCGGCGGCACGCCCATGCCCATCTGGTACATCGAGCCGAGCAGGTACATGGCGTCGCGGTTGCCTTGCTTCGCCAGGGGCTCCAGCTCCTTCCAGGCCGCGGCGTAGTCGCGCTTGTCGAAGGCGTCCTTGCCCTCCTTGTAGCCGGCCAGCGCGCCGGTCGCGCCGGCCAGCCCAAGCGCGAGCGCCGTGGCGGCGCCGATGGCCAGAAGCCGGCTCAGCGATGCGATCCGCTGCATCATCTCCTGCTCTCCGTTCTTGATTCTGCGAAAAGGCGATCGCCCCAAAGGCGATCATGGGCGCCTGCCGCTACCCCATAGGGAAATTCGCCCGGCGCCGCAAGCGCTTCGCCGGCCGATCCCGCGGAGTTGACGCCGGCCGATGGCCGCCGCCCGGTGCGCCTTCTGCCCGCCCATGCGCCGAAGCCGGCACGGCCGGCAGCGCAGATTGGAGGCGGTCCAAACCAGGACACCGCTCCGTATTTCTCCGCTTTGACAATCCACATTTCCCGGGCGTAGCCTTTGCAGCGGTGCAACCCACACGGAGGATGCGCGACAAGCATGACTCCGCCGACTCAGTGGTAACCAGCACCTGGATGAAGGCCCGACCGCGTGGTTGGGCGATGAGCCTCGAAGGCCATCCTTAGGGACCCCGCCCACGGTCTCCACCGCGTTGGCGGGGTCTCTGCGTGAATCCCGGCTTCGCCCTTTCGACTATGCCGGCCGCGAGGCTATGCCGGAGGTACTGGGCGCGGCCGTCCCTTGTCGTCGATCGCGACATAGGTGAACTGGCCCTCGGTCACGCGCATGCGCGTGCCGCCGCCGCGGCGCAGGATCCAGGCCTCGATATAGGTCGTCATCGAGCTGCGGCCGATCTTCACGATGTCGACGTAGCAGCACAGCACGTCGCCGACGCGGACCGGATGATGGAAGGTCATCGACTGCACGGCGACGGTCGCGACGCGGCCCTTGGCGCGCTCGAAGCAGGCGACGCCGCCGGCGATGTCCATCTGGCCCAGCACCCAGCCGCCGAAGATGTCGCCGTTCTGGTTGGTGTCGGCCGGCATGGCGAGCGTGCGGATCATGAGCTCGCCGCGCGGCTCCGTTGGCGCGCCGCCCGGCGCCGCTGCCGCCGGCTTCCCGCCGTCCCGGGTTTCGTCCATGGCTCCTGCCCCGCTCGCGCCGGATGATCCAGGGATGGCCGGTCCGGCTGCCTCGACCGCGGATCATTATCAGCAATGCGACGGCGCATCGAGGCCCCTCGCGGGGCGCCTGGGGGGCGGCGCGCGCAGCAGGGCGGGCGCGGGCGCGGTTCGTGCTTGCAACCGGCGACCCGGTTGCCCAGCTTGCCGCCGGAACCGTGGCAAAGCCACGGGCAGCTTGGGGAGCGAAGGATGACCATGGCGATCGAGCCGGACCTCGCGGAGCGGGTGCGGCGCCTGGAGGACTACGAGGCGATCCGGCAGCTGAAGGCGTTCTACGCCAGGTGCGCGGACGACAAGTACACCGAGGACCACCATCGCAAGCCGCCGGACGAGTTCCGCCGCATCAGCGTCCTGCAGGCCTCGGTCTTCACCGAGGACGGGGTCTGGGACGGCGGACCGCAGTTCGGCCAGCGGGTCGGGCGCCAGGCGATCGCCGAGCATCTGGCGAACGTGCCGTGGTCGTTCGCCATGCACTACTTTCTCAGTCCGTCGATCGCGCTTGCCGGCGACACGGCGCAGGCCGACTGGATGCTGTGGCAGACCTGCACCTTCGACGCGAACAACCTGTCCGTCTTCATGGCGGCGACGACGAGCGACGACTATGTCCGCACCGCGGAGGGCTGGAAGATGGCGCGCATGCGGTTCAGGCTGCGCTTCATCACCCGCTTCGACCAGCCCTGGTCGGTCGACCGCAACGCCCCGGTCCGGATGTAGGGCCGCGGCGGCTGCCGCCGCCTTCGCTGGTGCAAAATATACCAGATTTTGTAGGGAGTTGCGCCCTTCCCTACCGCATCTCTTGTCATTCCCGGGGCGCGTCTATAAATCTTGCGCCATGAAGGATCTCTTCGGCACCGCGCGCAAGCGCGCCCCGCAGGACAACGGCGCCTACTCGGCCAAGGACATCGAGGTCCTGGAAGGGCTCGAGCCGGTCCGGCGCCGGCCGGGCATGTATATCGGCGGCACCGACGAGCGCGCCATGCATCACCTCGTCGCCGAGGTGCTCGACAACGCCATGGACGAGGCGGTCGCCGGCCATGCCAGCCGGATCGAGATCGAGCTTACCGCCGACCAGACCGTGACGGTGCGCGACAACGGCCGCGGCATTCCGGTCGACCCGCATCCGAAGTTCAAGAACCTCAGCGCGCTCACGGTCATCATGACCATGCTGCACTCGGGCGGAAAGTTCTCGGGCAAGGTCTACGAGACCTCGGGCGGCCTGCACGGCGTCGGCGTGTCGGTCGTCAACGCGCTGTCCGACAAGCTCACGGTCGAGGTCGCGCGCGACAAGAAGCTGTGGCGCCAGGACTACGCCAAGGGCAAGCCGACGACCCGGCTCATCGACAAGGGCGCGGTGCAGAACCGCCGCGGCACCACGGTCAGCTTCCACCCCGACCCCGAGATCTTCGGCAAGAACCCGCAGTTCAAGCCCGAGCGCCTGTACCGCATGGCGCGCTCGAAGGCCTACCTCTATCGCGGCGTCGAGATCCGCTGGGCCTGCGACAAGTCGCTGCTGCCCGAAGGCGGCGAGACGCCGGCCGAGGCGACGCTGCATTTCCCCGGCGGCCTGACCGACTTCCTCGCGGCCGCGCTCAAGGACCGCGCCACGCTGACGCCGCGCCCCTTCGCCGGCGCGGCCGCGCTGCCCGACGGCGTCGGCAAGGTCGAATGGGCGATCCACTGGCCGGTCGACGAGGACGGATTCGAGAACACCTACTGCAACACGGTGCCGACGACCGAGGGCGGCACGCACGAGCAGGGCCTGCGCTCGGCGCTGGCGCGCTCGATGCGCGCCTATGGCGAGCTGGTCGGCAACCGCCGCGCGGCGCAGATCACGACCGACGACGTGATCGGCGGCGCCGCCATCATGCTGTCGCTGTTCATCAAGGAGCCGCAGTTCCAGGGCCAGACCAAGGAGAAGCTGGCGAGCCCCGAGGCCGCGCGCCTGGTCGAGGCCACGCTCAAGGACCATTTCGACCACTGGCTGAGCGAGGACAAGGAAGCCTCGGCCGACCTGCTGGAGCGCGCGATCATGCGCGCCGAGGACCGCCAGCGCCGGCGCAACGAGCGCGACTTCGCGCGCAAGACCGCGACCAGGAAGCTGCGCCTGCCCGGCAAGCTCGCCGACTGCACCGCCGGCGCGGCCGAAGGGACCGAGATCTTCCTGGTCGAGGGCGACTCGGCCGGCGGCTCGGCCAAGCAGGCGCGCGACCGCTCGACCCAGGCGGTGCTGCCGCTGCGCGGCAAGATCCTCAATGTCGCCTCGGCCAGCATCGACAAGATGCGCGCCAACCAGGAATTGACCGACCTGATCCAGGCGCTCGGCTGCGGCCTCGGCGGCGAGTACGCCGAGAACAAGCTGCGCTACGAGAAGGTCGTCATCATGACCGACGCCGACGTCGACGGCGCGCATATCGCATCGCTGCTGATGACCTTCTTCTACCGCGAGATGCCCGGCCTGATCGAGAACGGCCATCTCTACCTGGCGATGCCGCCGCTCTATCGGCTGAGCCAGGGCGGCAAGGTGATCTATGCGCGCGACGACGCGCACAAGGACGAGCTGATGAAGAGCGAGTTCAACGGCCGCGGCAAGGTCGAGATCAGCCGCTTCAAGGGCCTGGGCGAGATGCCGGCGCAGCAGCTGCGCGAGACCACGATGCACCCGGAAAAGCGCATCATGCTGCGCGTCGTCATGCCCGACCGCCGCAAGGAAGAGGACCGCGCCCCGGCGCGCGAGACCGCCCAGCTGGTCGAATCGCTGATGGGGCGCAAGCCCGAGCTGCGCCTGGAATTCATCCAGAAGAACGCCAGGTTCGCGCGCGACCTGGACGTCTAGGCGCTCCTCCCCCGCGCCGCGACCTCACGCGAACGTGCGCTCCGGGACCAGGTTGCCGACGGAATAATCGACGCGCGGACGGGTTCGTCCACCAGGGAAAGACCGTCCCCGGGGGAGGATGTCCATGCGCCTGCTTGCCGCCGCTGCCCTGCTGTGCCTCGTCGCCGCGCCCGCCGCGGCGCAGGACCGGCCGACCTACGCCACCACCAAGGTCGACGGCACCGACAACGTCTACGTCTTCCGCTACCTGAACCACCAGGCGATGTTCGTGGTGACCTCGGCCGGGGTGATCGCGACCGACCCGATCGGCTATGTCAGGCGCGAGGCGTCGACCGTCTACCTGCAGGAGATCCGCAAGGTCACGGACAAGCCGATCAAGTACCTGATCTACAGCCACCACCACTACGACCACATCGCCGGCGGCAAGCCGTTCAAGGACGCCGGCGCCGTCGTCGTCGCGCACAAGCGCGCCAAGGAGCGGCTGGCGCAGATCGGCGATCCCTATACCGTGCTGCCCGACGAGGTGCTGGAGCGACGGCGCACGATCGTGCTGGGCGACACCACGCTCGAGCTCAGCTATGTCGGGCTCAACCACTCCGACTCGACGCTGGTGATGCGGCTGCCGAAGCAGAAGATCCTGTTCGCGGTCGATTTCCTGCCGGTCGGCGGGTTCCCGGGCCGCGGCATGATCGACTCCTACCCGCTGGAATGGGAGGACTCGATCAAGAAGGTGCTGGCGATGGACTGGGAGCGGCTGATCCCCGGCCATCCCGGACCGGGCGGACGGCTCGGCACCAAGAAGGACGTGCAGGACGTGCTGGCCCTGCTGCAGGACGTCTCGGCCGAGGTGAAGAAGGCGGCGCGCGACGGCAAGTGCTGGGACACCGCCGAGAAGGAGATCACGCTCGACCGCTACAAGAACTGGCCGGGCCACGCCCAGGGCGTGCCGATGGTCGTCAGGCGCTATTGCGGCCTGTGGGGCCGCGGCACCTGACGCAAGCGCCGCTCGTCGCCCGGCGGCCCCCGGGACCAGCCGGCGGCGACCGCACTCACCGGGCGAATCGTCGCAGCTTCCTTGACTAATAGGGAGGTCGGCGCAATCTGCAACGCATGAAAACCATCAAAACCGTCTTCGGCGTCGCCGCCGCGGCCGCGCTGCTGGCCGTCGCGGCTACCAATCCTTCCGGGGCCTTCACCCGCAACGAGCAAATGTGGTCGTCCTACGACCCGACGGAGATCAACGGCGCCCATGGCGGCCGGCAGCTGCCGACGCTGGTGACCGGCAACCCGTTCGGCGGCGCGCAGGAAGCCTTCGCCGAGGCCGTCGTCGGCGCCATCCGCGGCAGCAGGGGCGGGCGCCCGACCGACCCGGCCGTTGCCGCCACCGCGCCGCTGCGGGTGCTGATGATGTTCAACGCCGCCACCCTGACCGGCGACCGCATCTGCGACCGCAGCAAGCCGCTCGCCGTCGCCCCGGATGCCGGCCCGCGCGCGCCCGTGGGCAGCGCGCGCGTCGAGCTGGTCGCGACCTACTGCCGGGGCGACCGGCCGCAGACCCAGGTGACCGCGTCGCTCGACAACGTCAGCGGGCCGAGCGACCCGCGCTTCCAGGACTTCATCAAGCAGTGCATCCTGTCGCTCTTCCCGTCGCGCAATCCCGACATGCAGGGCGAGGGCCAGTTCCCGGACTGAGCTTCCACTGTCCGGACACGGGCACACCGAACGCAGAACGGGCCGGCTGCCAACGCATCCGGCCCGTTCGCGTTCGTGGTAGGCTCGGTTTCGTCGTAGGCACGGCTCGGGGGAGAACCATGTCGAGGCGAATTGTCCTGGCGGTCGCCGCGGGTCTGGCCCTGGCGCCG
>CAZLBB010000132.1:0-4760 GCA_964557415.1 uncultured Rhodospirillaceae bacterium | reverse complement strand
GCCGGCGCGGCGGCGCTGCGCATCATGCTCGAAGCCGATGCCGGCCAGCTCGACCCCGCCACCAGCACCAGCTTCATCGAGCGCATCGTCTACGCCTCGCTGTGCGACAAGCTGATCGACACGGCGCCCGACCTGTCCTACGTGCCGCAGCTCGCGACGAAATGGGCGTGGTCGGCCGACCGGCTGGCGCTCGACCTGACCATCCGCGAAGGCGTCGCCTTCCACGACGGCGAGAAGCTCGACGCCGCGGCGGTGAAATACAACATCGAGCGCTACAAGACGGCGCCCTTCTCGCTGCGCAAGGCCGAGCTGGCGCCGGTCGCGGGCGTCGAGGTCACCGGCCCCTACGCCGTCCGCATCAAGCTGAGCCAGCCCTACGCGCCGCTGATCGGCGTGCTGGCCGACCGCGCCGGCATGATGGTGTCGCCCAAGGCCGCGCAGGCGGCCGGCGACAAGTTCACCCTCGCCCCGGTCTGCGCCGGGCCGTTCAAGCTCGTCGAGCGGGTCGTGCATGACCGCATCGTGCTCGACCGCTTTGCCGGCTACTGGGACGCCGGGACGATCCATCTCGACCGTGTCGTGTTCCGCCCGATCCCCGATTCGACCGTCCGCCTGTTCAACCTGCTCTCCGGCAACGCCGAGATCGTCGACCGCGTCGCCGCCACCGACCTGGCGCAGGTGCGCGCGGACAAGAAGGCGCGGCTGCTCTCGGCCACCTCGATCGGCTACTACACGATCGTCTTCAACACCAACGCCGGCGAGCGCGCGGCCACGCCGTTCGGGCGCAACCCGAAGCTGCGCGAGGCCTTCGAGCTGGCGATCGACCGCGACGTGCTGAACCAGGTCGTCTTCAACGGCGAGTTCAAGCCGAACAACCAGCCGGTGCTGCCGGACAGCCCGTTCTATGCCAGGACGCGGCCGATGCCGAAGCGCGACCTCGCCCGCGCCAAGGCGCTGGTCGCCGAGGCCGCCGGCGCCGGCCAGCGCGTGAAGCTGCGCATGTATATCGGCACCGACACCGTGATCCAGCGCGTGGGACAGGTGATCCAGTCGATGGTCGGCGAGGCCGGCTTCGACCTGCAGCTCGACGTGGTCGAGGGCACGACCATGGTCGCCAACACCAAGAAGGGCGACTTCGACGCCGCCTTCGCCATCTGGAGCGGGCGCGTCGACCCCGACGGCAACATCAGCATCTGGCTGGCCTGCAACGGCTTCGTCAACTGGGGCAAGTACTGCGACCCCAAGCTCGACGCGCTGCTCGACCAGGCGCGCGCCAAGACCGGAACCGCGGAGCGCGCCGATCTCTACCGCCAGGCCGCCGAGATCTATCTCGACCACCGCCCGCAGATCTTCCTCTACCACCCGACCTGGTTCTGGGCCGTGACCGAGAAGCTCGACGGCTTCCGCCCCAACCCGGACGGCCTGATCCGGCTTCAGGGGGTGCGGCTGAAGCCGTAGACGGCGCGCGCCGCCGCTACCCCTGCCACTTCGGCGGGTTCTTGGTGCAGAAGATGCCGCCCATGAACTTGACCGCCGGGTCGTCGGGATCGTCGTCCCTGGTGCCGGCCATGATCTTCTCGGCGAACTTCTCGGCGTTGTCCTTCGGCTTGTAGCCGAGATAGGCGGCCTTGGAGTTGTCCCACCAGGCGCGGTCGTTGTTCGACTGGCCGTAGACGATGGCGAAGCCCAGGCGCTGCGCCTCGAGGCAGCGGCAGATCAGCTGCAAAAGGTCGGGGAAGCTCTGCCAGGTCGACAGGCCGCGCCGGTCGACCGGCTCCAGCCGCGCCGTGCCGATGCGCAAGGACGCGTGCTCGATGCCGTACTTGCTCCAGTACATCGACCCCAGCGCCTCGCCGAAGGCCTTGCTGACGCCGTAATACGTGTCGGGGCGCGGCTGCGCGTCGCTGTCGATCTTCTGCTCGCGCGGGTAGTAGCCGATGGCGTGGTTGGAGCTGGCGAAGACGACGCGCTTGGCCCTGGCGCGCCGGGCGCCCTCGAACACGTTGTACGTCCCCAGGATGTTCGACTGCAGGATCTGGTCGAACTCGCCCTCGATCGAGATGGCGCCGAAATGCAGCACCGCGTCGCAGCCCTTCACCGCCTTGAACACCGCCTTGCGGTCGGCGACGTCGGCCACCACAACCTCCTCGCCCTTGAGCGGCTTCTCCACCGGATTGACATCCATGCTGCGGAGCGGCCAGCGCTTGTGCAAATGCGGGCGCAGGTAGGTGCCGAGCATGCCGGCCGCGCCGGTCAGGAGGATGCGCTTGTACATGGGTGACGTTGTCCCGGACGTGTGGTTGCTGCGAACGGCGCGCGTGAAGCTGCCGCGCGCATGCTAGCGGCGCCCGGGAAACGGTACAACTTGAGAGCGGGAACGCCCGGAGAGCGGCGTGCGCTAGTCGGCGCTGCCGAGAACGAGCTCGCCCTCGATCACCAGGCGCTTCGCGGCGACCGCGCGCCGGTCCATCTGCATGGCGATGCTTTGCTGGCTGATCCTGTCGATGTTGCGGGTGTTCGGGTCGATCCGGCGATTGCTCGGCTTCAGTTCCTCGAACGCGCCCTTGTCCACCGCGAGCGTGATCATCTGCCCCCGCCGCAGCCGGGCGAGCGTCTCCTCGCACTTCTCCTTGCCGGGGCAGGGAATGGTGAAGCCGAACGAATACGGCTGCACCTTGACGAAGACGCGGTAGCTGGAGCCGAACAGGGCCCCGCGGCGGCGGGAGGATTTCGACTCCACCCGCGCCTCCTTGACCCGCTCTCGCACGTCGGTCGTCTCGGTCCAGGCCCATCCGAGGCGATCCATCGGCAGGAAGATCGCGGCGCCGACAAGGCCGACCACGCCCAGGAAGAAGACGAAGGCGATCCAGCCCGCGGCAGAGCTTTCCTTCTTCGCCGGCTTGTCCGCCCGGTCCGTCTTCCGCCCGTCGTCGCGCGCCCGCGGCGCCGGGCGCGGCTGCGGCACGGGCGCCGGGCGCGCGCTGCGCGCGGGGTGCCCGCCGCCGGCCATCGTGGCGGCCGTCGCGGTTCCTGTCGTCCCGAGGCCCGGCGGCGCGGAGCCGGCGGAGCGTGCCTTGCCGATCATGGCGCGAGGATCCCGTTCGATTCGGGTCGCTGTCGGACCGAAGCCTAGGCCAGTTCCCTTTAAGGACCGTTGAAGGCCGCCGGCGGTCGCTCCGCCGGCCGCGCGTCGGCGCGCGCCCCGCGTTTCGCTGCGGCGACAAGCACATAAATCGGCCGCGCGCCGCGCCCCGCTCGTGCCGGACCCCGCCATCTCATGACAAACATTTGAACAAGCGCGGTTTTTTCGGCCATTAGGGTTGACTTAACCAGCCTGCACCCTATATTGCGCTGCGAACCCTCAAGAAAGGACGATCCCTGCCGGAGTCTGCTGGCTGCCGGCACGTGAAACTCATCGATGACATTTGACGACCTGGGGCTTAGCCCCGAACTGCTGCGCGCCGTCAGCGACGCCGGCTACACCACCCCGACCCCCATCCAGGCGCAAGCCATCCCCGTGATCCTGACCGGCCGCGACGTCCTGGGCTGCGCCCAGACCGGCACCGGCAAGACCGCCGGATTCACGCTGCCGATGATCGAGATCCTGGGCAAGGGCCGCGCCAAGGCGCGCATGCCGCGCTCGCTGATCCTCGAGCCGACGCGCGAGCTCGCCGACCAGGTGTCGGAAAGCTTCGAGAAATACTCGAAGTTCCACAAGCTTTCGAAGGCGCTCCTGATCGGCGGCGTGTCGTTCAGCGACCAGGAGAAGGTGCTCGACCGCGGCGCCGACGTGCTGATCGCCACGCCCGGCCGGCTGCTCGACCATTTCGAGCGCGGCCGCATCCTTTTGACCGACGTGAAGATCCTGGTGATCGACGAAGCCGACCGCATGCTCGACATGGGCTTCATCCCCGACGTCGAGCGCATCGTCGGCCTGCTGCCGCGCATCCGCCAGACCCTGTTCTTCTCGGCCACCATGCCGCCGGAGATCCGGCGCCTGGCCGACGCGTTCCTGCAGAACCCGAAAGAGATCTCGGTATCGCCGCCGGCCTCGACCGCGACCACCGTCTCGCAGCACCTGAGCGTGGTGCACGGCGACGAGAAGCGCGAGGCGCTGCGCCGCCTGATCGCGCGCGAGCAGGTGAAGAACGCGCTGATCTTCTGCAACCGTAAGCGCGACGTCGACATCCTGGTCAAGAGCCTGAACCGCCACGGCTTCAACGTCGCCGGCCTGCACGGCGACATGGTGCAGTCGCACCGCATGGAGACGCTCGAGCGCTTCAAGCAGGGCGAGATCACCTTCCTGGTGTGCAGCGACGTGGCCGCGCGCGGCATCGACATCATCGACCTGTCGCACGTGTTCAACTTCGACGTACCGATCCACGCCGAGGACTATGTCCATCGCATCGGCCGCACCGGCCGCGCCGGCCGCGAGGGCCGCGCCTTCACGATCGCGACGCCGGCCGACGGCCGCTTCGTCGCCGCGATCGAGAAGCTGATCGGCAAGCCGATCCCGCGCATCGATGTCGAGGGCCTGGAGCAGCCGGGGCTCGAGGAAGGCGACGGAAGGCGTCCGCGGCGCGGCCGCGAGCATGGCCGGTCCCGATCGGACGAGCGCCGCCCGCGGCGCGAGCGGCCGGAAGCCGACGCCGGAGAACAGGCCGCCCGGCCGCGCCATCGCCGCGACGAGCGCCGCCGCAGCGCCGACGACCACGACATCGAGCGCTCGCGCGCGCGCCGCGAAGGCCGCCGCGAGCGGC
>CAZLBB010000131.1:0-15232 GCA_964557415.1 uncultured Rhodospirillaceae bacterium | reverse complement strand
CCCCCGGCGCCGCCGCGCGTGCCCTGCTGCACGCGTTCCGGAGCAAGGACGCGTAACAGAAAGTCCTTCTCCGCGTTCTCCGCGTCTCCGCGTGAACCAATCAAGTGGCCCACGCGGGGACGCGGAGGGCGCGAAGAAAAAACGAGGAAACTTCGCATGCTGACCATCTGGGGCCGGTCGTCGTCGTTCAACCTGCAGAAGGTGATGTGGCTGGTGGGCGAGCTGGGGCTCGAGCACCGGCACGTCCAGGCGGGCGGCCGGCATGGCGGGCTCGATGCGCCCGAATTCCGCGCCATGAACCCGCACGGCAAGGTACCGGTGATCGACGACGACGGCACGGTGGTGTGGGAGTCGCACGCGATCCTGCGCTACCTCGCGGCGCGCTACGGGCGTGGCCGGTTCTGGTCGGACGACCCGGCCGTGCGCTCCGAGGCCGACCGCTGGATGGACTGGGCGCAGGCGACGCTGCAGCCCGATTTCCTGATGGGCGTGTTCTGGGGCTTCTACCGCACGCCCGACCATCTGCGGAACTGGCCTGCGATCAGGGACAAGATCGCGCGCTGCGCCGAGCATTTCCGGCTGCTCGACCGCATCCTGGAGGGACGCGATTTCCTCTGTGGCGCCGAGATGACGCTGGCCGACATCCCGGCCGGCACCTGCCTCTATCGCTACTACGAGCTGGAGATCGATCGCCCCAAGGCGCCGAACGTCGAGGCCTGGTATCGGCGCCTGCAGGAGCGCCCGGCCTATCGCCAATACATCATGCTGCCGTTCGGCGAGCTGCGCGGCCGCCTGGACTACTGAGCGCGGATCAGGTCGGCGCCCTTCTCGGCGATCATCATGGTCGCGGCGTAGGTGTTGGCCGAGGGGATGTTCGGCATGATCGAGGCGTCGACCACGCGCAGGCGCTCGAGCCCGTGCACGCGCAATCTGTCGTCGACCACGGCCATCTTGTCGCTCGCGGGGCCCATGCGCGCGGTGCCGACCAGGTGGTAGCTGGTCGAGCCGTGGCGGCGGCAGAAATCGAGCATCTCGTCGTCGGTCACGACCTGGGAGCCCGGCACGGTCTCGGCCTCGAGGTATTTCTTCAACGCCGGCGCGTTGAGCAGGCGGCGCACGAACTGCATGCCGGCGACCATGACCTGCCGGTCGACCGGATGGTCGAGATAGTTCGGCTGCACGATCGGATCGTCGTAGGGATCGGTCGAGACGGCGCGCACATGGCCGCGGCTCAGCGGCCGGTGCTGCCAGGCGCCCGCCGTCACGCCGGGATAGGAGTCGAGCACGTAGTGCCTGCCTTCCTTGTAGCTGCCCGGCGTGAACACGCATTGCAGGTCGGGCAGGTCGAGCGCGGGATCGGATTTCGCGAACATGAACACCTGCGACGGCGCCGTCGCCAGGATGCTCGGCCGCCCGAGGGCCCAGCGCAGCACCTCGATGCCGAGGCGCGGCCCGCGCGACAGCTCGTTGAGCGTCACGACCTCGGGCCGGGCGCGCATCACCGCGCGCGCCGCGTAGTGGTCGATGAAGTTCTCGCCGACGCCCGGCAAGGCGTGCACGACCGGAACGGCGAGCTTCCGCAGCAGCTCCGGCGCGCCGATCCCGGAGATCTGCAGCAGCCGTGCCGTGTTCACGGTGCCGCAGCAGAGGATCACCTCGCGCCGCGCCGTCACGCGCGATTGCGCGCCGCCGCGCGCGCGCGCGTAGTGCACGCCGGTGGCGCGGCGCCCGTCGAAGCCGATGCGGGTCGCGCGCGCGTCGGTGACGAGCTGCACGTTGCCGCGCCTGATCGCCGGTCTGAGATACGCGACCGCCGTGCTGATGCGCCGCCCTCTTTGGATCGCGCGCTGGAAGTAGCCGACGCCTTCCTGGTCGCCGCCGTTGTAGTCCGGGTTGCGCTTCAGTCCCATCGCGACGCAAGTCTCGATGAAGGCCTCCGACACCTCGTGCATCCAGTCCATGTCGGTGATGGGGATGGCGCCGTCGCGGCCGCGCACGGCGTCGTCGCCATGGCCGATGCGCCGCTCGCTGCGCTTGAAATAGGGCAGCACGTCCTGGTAGCCCCAGCCGCGATTGCCGAGCTGCGCCCAGTGATCGTAGTCGGCCGGCTGGCCGCGGTTGTAGATCATGCCGTTGATCGAGCCGGAGCCGCCGACGACGCGGCCCTGCGTGGCGGCGATCCGCCGCCCGTGCGTGTTCGGGCTCGGCTCGGTCTTGAACTGCCAGGTGACGGCGGCGTCGGACAGGGTCTTGGTGAAGCCGGCGGGAACGTGGATGAAGGGATTGCGGTCCGGCGGGCCCGCTTCCAGCACGCAGACCGTGACCGACGGATCGGCCGCCAGGCGCGCGGCCAGGATCGACCCGGCGGCGCCGGCGCCGACGATCACGTAGTCGTAAGTCCCGGAGTCGATTGCGGTGGAAGCCAAGATGCCTGTGCCTTTGCCGGGGCGGCAGCATTGCCCGTGCGAGGCGCGATGGCAAGCGCGGGCTTGCTTTCAGCCGCGCGGCCGGTCAAGCAGCTTCCAGGTCGCGGTCGCGTGTGCGACCAGCTCGCCGTCGCCGCGGCGCGCGTGCGACTGCAGGAACGAGAGGCTCCGGCCGCGGCGCAGGAACGACCCCTCGCATTGCACGCGGCCGGCGGTCACGGGCGCCAGGTACTGGGTCTTCATCTCGAGCGTCGCGCCCGGCCCGGCGACCCGGTTCACGAGATGCCCCATCGAGATGTCCATGGCCGTGGCGAGCACGCCGCCATGCAGCGAGCCCTGCGGATTGAACAGCGGCGGCGTCGCCGCGAAGGAGACGGTGCAGCGGTCCTCGCCATGGCTCACCTCGAAGCCCAGCAGGCGCAGCAGGAAGAAGTTGCCGAATTCCTGCCGGCTGTCGGCCAGCGCGCGCTCGAGCATCGCGCGCGCGGCCTGTTCCATCGGGTGGGCGTCAGGCGAGGGCATCGGCCAGCTCCGTCATCGTGCGCACGATCATGTCCGGCTGGTGCGGCGTCTGGCCGAACGGCCGCCGGCGGCGGTCGATGAAGGCGGTGCGCATGCCGGCCGACTTGGCGCCGATGCAGTCGAACGCGTGGTTGGCGACGAACAGCACCTCGTGCATCCTGGCGCCCATCAGCTCGGCCGCCTTGCGGTAGGTCGCGACATGCGGCTTGAAGGCGTTGGCCTCGGCCACCGAGATCACGCGGTCGAACCTGATGCCGTGATGCCGCCTGGCGGTCTCGAGCATGTCGGGATCGCCGTTCGACAGCACGACCAGCTTGTAGCGCGTCCCGAGGCGCGCCAGCGCCTCGGGCACCTCGGGGAAGGGCTTCAGGCGCTCGATCGCGGCCACGAGCGCGCGGACCTCGTCCGTCGTGTGCCGGATGCCGGCGCGCTCCAGCACGAACGACACCGAGCGGTGGCCGATCTCGCGGTAGGGCGTGTGCTCGCGCCCCAGCAGCGCATCGATCATGGAGTTCTCGAAATGCGTCCGCCGCCACCAGGTGACGAAGGAACCGGGATTGCCCGTCCAGCCCTTCGCCTTCAGGTACGGCGCGGCGATCTCGGTCAGCCCCGTCTGCATGTCGACCACCGTGCCGTACTGGTCGAACATGCAGATCTTCACGCCGTTGCGGATGCTGTCGATGGCGGCCATGCGCTTCTCCCCCGCTGCGCGCGCCGGGCGTCAGTTTGAGACTTGGCCTGCGTGCTTGGCTATGGGCGCGGCCGCATGGCCGCGCTGTGCGCGCCGCATCGCGCGCGGCTTGCCGCGCTAGTGCCAGCCGCCCGGGATGTAGACCCAGTTCGGCCCGCGCGCCTCCCAGTGGCCGGGCACCCAGATGGCGCCGTGGCGCGGCCGGTCGACGTAGCGGCCCGAGGCCCAGACCCAGCGCCGCCCGTTCCAGTGCCAGTGCCCCTGGCGCCAGATCGCGATGTGGCGGCGGGCATGCGGCGGCGGCGGAATCCGCTCGTAGCGCGGCGGCGGCGGCTCGTGCGGCGCGATGATGACCGTGCCCGGCGGCGGGTAGGGCTGCGCCACCGCCGCCGCCGGCGGCACGAGTGCCGCGCCGGCCCCGGCCAGCAGGAAAAGACGTCGTGATATCAAAGACATGGGGCGGGCTCCCTTCGCAGATTGACCGGTCCCCCAGGCATTCACCATGTTGGAACGGCAAGGGCGGGTCAAGGCCGCCCGCCACCTGCCGGGCCTCCTTGACGGCCCCGGCCGCTTGCCGTAAAAGCCCGCGTTCCCCCGAGAGACCAAAGACCGAAGAAGACCAAAGGATTACTGCCATGGCTCGCCGCTGCTTCATTTCCGGGAAGGGCGTGCTGACCGGTAACAACGTCAGCCATTCCAAGCGCCACACGCGCCGGCGTTTCCTGCCCAACCTGCAGAGGATCAGCATGGTCAGCGACGCGCTCGGCGTGCCGGTTCGGCTGCGCCTGTCGACGCGCGGCATCCGCACGATCGAGATCAACGGCGGCATCGACGCCTACCTGCTCGGCACGTCCGACGCTTCCCTGTCGCAGGAGGCGCTGCGCCTCAAGCGCCGCATCGAGAAGGCCGCGCAGAAGCGCGCCGCGGCCGCGGCCTGAGCCTGGGGCCGGCTCCCCAAGGACGGGGTCTCCCTCGCCGTTATTTCTCCATCCGGCCGGCACCGGCGCCGCGGCTTCGCCGCGACGACGGATCGACGTAATCTCCCCTGCCGCCGCTTTCGGCGCGGCGCAGGGGGAGTCGACATGCAGGCCCATCCGGAGTTTCCCAACCTCTTCGTGCTCGATCATCCGCTGATCCAGCACAAGCTGACCTTGATGCGCATGAAGGCGACCCCGACCGGCGCCTTCCGCCAGCTGCTCAAGGAGATCGCGCTGCTGATGGGCTACGAGGTGACGCGCGAGCTGCCGCTGACCAGGAAGCGCATCGAGACGCCGCTGGCGCCGATGGACGCGCCGGCGATCGCCGGCAAGAAGGTCGCGGTCGTGCCGATCCTGCGCGCTGGCCTGGTGATGGCCGAGGCGCTCAACCAGCTCATGCCGTCGGCGCGCGAGGGGCACATCGGGCTCTACCGCGACCACGACACCAAGATGCCGGTCGAGTACCTGGTGAAGCTGCCGGCGGCGAACGGACGCCTGTTCATCCTCGTCGACCCGATGCTCGCCACCGGCAATTCCGCCGCGCACGCCGCCGACGTGGTCAACCGCCACGGCGTGCCGGACGAGCGCATCCGCCTGATGGCGCTGGTCTCCGCGCCCGAGGGCGTGCGCGTGTTCCACAAGAAGCACCCGAAGGTGAAGGTGTTCACCGCCGCGCTCGACAGCCACCTCAACGGCAACGCCTACATCGTTCCCGGCCTCGGCGACGCCGGCGACCGGCTGTTCGGGACGAAGTAGGCCGCGGCTCAGGCAGCCGGCGCGCCGCGCGGGTGAGGCCCCATCGTGCTGTTCCCCGAGCTCGCGCTCTTCCTGCCGCGCTGGCTGGCAAGATAGAATCGCCGCCCCGAAATCCGGCGGAGAGCCAGGCGATGCTGTTCATGGTGATCGAGCGGTTCCGCAACCACGACGCGATGGCGGTCTACAGGCACTTCCGCGAGCATGGCCGCGGTCTGCCCGAGGGCCTGACCTACGTGAACAGCTGGATCGAAGCCAGCCTGGGGCGCTGCTTCCAGGTCATGGAGACCGACGACGTGACCCTGCTGCAGCGATGGGTCACGCATTGGAGCCATCTCGTCGATTTCGAGATCGTCCCCGTCGCGACCTCGGCCGAGACCAAGGCGGCGATCGACAAGGTCGGATGAGCGCTGCGAGGCAGCGCTCATCCGGATGGCCGCGCCTGTCGCGACCATCCACGTCGGGGCGGCGGCAAATCGGTCTTTGGTCGGCTCGATCCAGGGGCGTTCGGATCTTCCCGCATCCCGCCGTTGGCGCATGGCGGGCGTCGATGTCCGGCACAAGCCCGGGCATGACGACTTCCTGGGGCGGCACGCGTTCCGGCGCGCCTTGGGCCGGCGCCGTCGTCTCGACGTTCTGCTCGACCCGGCGCAGCGCGGTGAGATGCTGAAGGCGAGGGCGCTGCCGGTGGCAGGCTATCCGGCGCGCCGCATGCCGGTGCCGCGCGCGGGCTGGGCCGTCTTCGGCTCCTCGTCGAACAGCTCGGCCAGCTTCTCCATCATCGTGCCGCCGAGCTGCTCGGCGTCGACGATGGTGACGGCGCGGCGGTAGTAGCGCGTCACGTCGTGGCCGATGCCGATGGCGATCAGCTCCACCGGCGAGCGCGCCTCGATGTAGTGGATCACGTCGCGCAGGTGGCGCTCGAGGTAGTTGCCGGGATTGACCGACAGGGTCGAGTCGTCGACCGGGGCGCCGTCGGAGATCACCATCAGGATGCGCCGCTCCTCGGTGCGCGCGAGCAGCCGGTCGTGCGCCCACAAGAGCGCCTCGCCGTCGATGTTCTCCTTGAGGATGCCCTCGCGCAGCATCAGGCCGAGCGACTTGCGCGCGCGCCGCCACGGCGCGTCGGCCGCCTTGTAGACGATGTGGCGCAGGTCGTTGAGGCGGCCGGGATTGGGCGGCTTGCCGGCGGCGATCCACTTCTCGCGGCTCTGGCCGCCCTTCCACATGCGCGTGGTGAAGCCCAGGATCTCGACCTTGACGCCGCAGCGCTCGAGCGTGCGCGCCAGGATGTCGGCGCTCATCGCCGCGATGGTGATGGGACGGCCGCGCATCGAGCCGGAATTGTCGATCAGCAGCGTCACCACCGTGTCGCGGAACTCGGTGTCGCGCTCGCGCTTGAACGACAGCGGCGTCGTGGGCGTGACCACGACGCGCGCCAGGCGCGCGGTGTCGAGCAGCCCTTCCTCGAGGTTGAACTCCCAGGCGCGGTTCTGCTTCGCCATCAACCGGCGCTGCAGCCGGTTGGCCAACCGCGCGACGACCGCCTGCAGGTGCGAGAGCTGCTGGTCGAGCATCTGGCGCAGCCGGTCGAGCTCTTCCGAGTCGCACAGCGCGGCCGCCTGCACGATCTCGTCGTACTGCAGGGTGTAGGCCTGGTACTGCGGGACGTCGGGATCGTTGCGCCCGCGCAGGTCGGGGCGCGGCCGGTTGCCCGGCGTCGCCGTGTCGCTGTCGCCGCCGCCCGGCATCATCTCGTCGTCGCTGGCGTCGACCGGGCGCTCGACGCCCTCTTCCGAGGCGTCGCCCGTGGGATCGCCCTCGGCCAGCGTGTAGGCGCCGGCCTCGCTGTCCTCGCCGCCGCGCGACTGCGCGTCGGCGCTCTCGTCCTCGTCCTGGCCGCCGGTCTGGCTCTGGTCCGGGTCGCCCTCGCTCGCGGTCTCCTCGGCGCTCTCGAGCTCGAGATCCTCGATCAGCTTGCGCGCGACCTTGCCGTAGGCCTCCTGGTCGTTGATGCAGCGCGCCAGCTCGACCAGGTCGTCGCCCAGCTTGTCGCCCAGCGCCTCGCGCCACAGCTCGACCACCTTGCGCGCCGAGCCCGGCGGCGGCTCGCCGGTCAGCTTCTCGCGCGCCATCAGCCGCATCACCTCGGCCAGCGTCGATTCGTCCGCCTCGGCCACGCGCTCGTAGCCCTGGCGGTGATAGCGCTCCTCGAGCGCCGCGGCGAGGTTCTGCGCCACGCCGGGCATGCGCCTGGCGCCGATCGCCTCGACGCGCGCCTGCTCGACCGCGTCGAACACCGCGCGCGCCATCTCGCCCTGCGGCATGCGGCGCGCGTGCTTCTTGCCGTCGGTGTGCCTCAGCTTCAGCGCGATGGAGTCGGCCTCGCCGCGCACCTGGTTGCGCTCGCCCTCGGGCAGCTCGCGCGACGGCAGGGGCAGGCGCGCCTGGTTGCCGGCCAGCACCGCCGTGTCGGCGGCGTAGGCGACCTCGATGTCGGCGCGCTTGGAAAGCGCACGCAGCGCCGCGGCGTTGGCGCGCTTGAAGATCTCGACCGGCGTGTCGGGTGCGGCCATCAGCCTCGAGCCGTCCGCCTCAGACCAGCTTCGCCTTGGTGCTGGCCGGGGTCAGCTCGCGGCCGAAGCAGCGCTGGTAGTACTCGGCCACGGTCGACCGCTCGGTCTCGTCGCACTTGTTGAGGAAGGTGACGCGGAAGGCGAAGCCGACGTCGTTGAAGATGCGCGCGTTCTCGGCCCAGGTCATCACCGTCCGGGGAGACATCACGGTGGAAATATCGCCGGCGATGAAGCCGGCGCGCGTCAGGTCGGCGAGCTGCACCATGGCGGCGACGGTGGCGCGGCCCTTCTCGTTGTCGTAGTGCGGCACCTTCGACAGCACGATGCGCACCTCGTCGTCGTGCGGCAGGTAGTTCAGCGTCGCGACGATGTTCCAGCGGTCCATCTGGCCCTGGTTGATCTGCTGCGTGCCGTGATAGAGGCCCGAGGTGTCGCCGAGGCCCACGGTGTTCGCGGTGGCGAACAGGCGGAAGCTCGGATGCGGGCGGATGACGCGGTTCTGGTCCAGGAGCGTAAGCTTGCCCTCGACCTCGAGCACGCGCTGGATCACGAACATAACGTCCGGGCGGCCGGCGTCGTACTCGTCGAACACCAGGGCGGTGGCGTGCTGCAGGGCCCAGGGCAGGATGCCCTCGCGGAACTCGGTCACCTGCTTGCCGTCGCGCAGGACGATGGCGTCCTTGCCGACCAGGTCGATGCGGCTGATGTGGCTGTCCAGGTTGATGCGCAGGCACGGCCAGTTGAGCCGCGCGGCCACCTGCTCGATATGGGTCGACTTGCCGGTGCCGTGGTAGCCCTGGATGATGACGCGGCGGTTGTAGGCGAAGCCGGCCAGGATCGCGAGCGTGGTGTCGTGGTCGAAGCAATAGGCATCGTCCACGTCCGGGACATATTCGCTGGCCTGGCTGTAGGCCGGGACCTGCATGTCGCAGTCCAGGCCGAAGGTCTGCCGGACCGAGATCGTGATGTCCGGGGTGCCGGTCTGCGGGCCCGGGGCGATGGACGGCTGCGCTGGCATCGTGGTCGTTTTCCGTGGTGCTGCGTTGCAAAAATGGTTGTAGGACACTCCTTAACGAGTGTCACGCCTCATGTGGCCCGTGAGCGGCCTTCCGCCCCCTTGGCCGGTGCCTGGGGCGCGCCTTGCGGCATGTAGAACACGCGAAGCACGGTATAGGCCTCGTTGATCACCTTCAGCCGCTCCTCGGCGGCCTTGTCTCCACCATTGGCGTCGGGATGGTGGCGCTTGGCCAACTCCTTGTAGCGCGCCTTGATGGTCGGGAAGTCGACCGGTGGGTCGAGGTCGAGCACCGCCAGCGCCCGCCGCAGATTTTCGGCCTCGGGCGAATGGCCGAAGGCGTCGCCGCGACCTTGGCGCTGGCCGCCCTGGCGCTGCCCGTTGGCCCCGTTCTGCCGGCCGTTCACCCGGTTGGCGCCCGGGATCTCGACTTCGTCCAGGATGCCGAACCCGTCATAGAGGTCGAAGCGCACCGTCCGGTCGCCTTTGGCCCCGCCCTTGACGCCGCCGAGGGGCCAGCTCGGCCGCCGCCAAGTCTGGTCGGCGCGGCGATGCGCCTCGATCTCGTCGATGCTCATGCCGGCGTAGTAATCCCAGGCCGCGTTGTATTGCCGCACATGCTCCAGGCAGAACCAGTAGTACTGGTTCAAGCGGTCGCGCGACTTCGGCGCGCGATGCTCGCCGGCCTCGTTGCACCCCGGAATGTCGCAGCGCCGCGTCTGCGGCGGCGGATCGGTGACGCGGAGCGCCGTAATCTTGGTCAGACGCGATTTGCGCATTGATAAAGTATGATGGCGTCCAGCGCCACAGGCAAGCCGATGACCCGACCGCAAGCAGGCGATCCGACAGCACCTCAGGTGGGGAGCGAGGCTAGCAGGATCAAGGCCGTACGTGCATTGTCCGTTGCGGGGGCCCGCCATGCGGCGCGGGAATCCGGACCCGGGCGCCCCGCGCTTGACGCGATGGTCCGCGCCGCGCACATAGCGTGCGGCATCGTCCGCCAGGGAAGCCGATTGCGATGCGCGTCGCCGACCGGATCGCCGACAAGCTCAACCGCCGTTTCGCACCCGCCCAAGTGCGCGTGGTCGACGACTCCGCCCGCCACCACGGCCATGCCGGCTGGCGCGAGGGCGGCGAGACGCACTTCAAGGTCGAGATCGTGTCGGCCGCCTTCGCCGGCCAGTCGCGCGTGGCGCGCCAGCGCCTGGTCTACCAGGCGCTGGCCGAGGAGCTGGCCGGCCCCGTGCATGCGCTGGAGCTGAAGACCCTGACCCCGGAAGAAGCGGCGAAGGGCTAAAAGCAGAAAGAAAGCTCACGCGGAGACGCGGAGCCGCGGAGAAAAAAGGCAGCGGGCTCTCTTCTCCGCGCCTCCGCGTCTCCGCGTGAATCCTTCTCTCAAGAACCCGCCGGCTCTTTGTAGAACTCGGGCCAGAAGCGCTTGACCACCTCGCTGGTCGAGGCGAGCGCGTGGCAGGTGTCGAGGAAGCGCGGCCGGCCCTTGGCGCCCGGGTCGCGCCACTTGCCGCCGCCCTTGGCGGTGAAGATGGTCTGGAACGCGGTCGTCGCCATGGGCCCCAGGAGCTCGACCAGATGCGTGCAGCCCTTGGCGCCGCCGAGCAGCTCCCTGGTCTTGGCGGTGAAGCCGGGGGCGATGCGCAGGCCCACCAGCTTCTGGAAATCCGGCGTGATGCCGCCGCAGATCTCGTAGGGGCTGAAATCGGTCGCCGCCTCCACCGCCTTGATATGCAGGCCGGTATCGAGCGTCAGGCGGATCCACATCTCGTGCACCGGCGTGCCGGGCTCGACCCGGCCACGCCAGGCATTGTCGAAGCCGTAGCTCTTTGTGTCGACGAGGTGGCCCTCGATGTCCCACAGCCCGTCCGCGCGGCGATAGCCGCGGCATTCGACTTGGCGCCGATGCATGGATTCGCGCGGCACGGCGGGCGACAGCGGCATGACCTGACCCTTTCCTCGGCACGAAGCGGGAATAGGGCAGGACTATAGACCCATGTTGCGGCGCAGAACAGAGGACAGATGACAGATGACAGATGACAGGTATCAGAGGCGGTTCCGATCCCTGATCCCTGGCAGCTGTCCTCTGACTAATGCGTCGCGCCGTAGCCGGTGTCGTGGATGAAGGCGTCGCGCTCCTGCAGCTCGGTCTCGAGCTCGCGCCGGACGATGGCGTTGAGGTCGCGGATCGACACCATGCCGATGACGCGGTTGTCCGGTCCCACGACCGGCAGGTGGCGGAAACCGCGCTCGTGCATCCGGTTCAACGCGTCGAGCGCGTCCTGGTCCGGGTTCAATGTCTCGGGATCGCGCGTCATCACCCGCGCGACCGGCGTCGTGTCGGGGTCGAGCCCCCGCGCGACCACGCGCATCAAGAGGTCGCGCTCGGTGAAGATGCCGTCGATGTAACCGTCGATGCCGACGATCACGGCGCCGACATGCTTCATGGCCATCAACCGGACCGCGTCCATCACCATCGCCGTTGGCGGCAGCAGGGTGATCTTCTGCTCGCGGACCACGTCGGGAACGATCTTGCGCTTCATCGGGGCCTCCAATGTACGGGAGAGGCCATCGGCACTATCGCTGCCGGTCGGGCGGACTCGCTCGGCGTTACCTGTGCCGCACTGCGCTCTCGCTGGTAGTACATCCTCTGCGAGCAGCGTCGCGGTTGCTGCGCCGCACTGTCAAGGCGAGATGGATCAAATGCCTGGAATTACGCATTCCAGCCGCGTGCGCTGCAATATCGACCGTCAGGCGGCGGCGCGCTTCGGCGGCGTCACGCGCAGCGACGTGATCTGGTTGCGGTGGCGGCGGAGGATCTCGAAGCGGAAGCCGTGGAAAGCGAAGACCTGGCCGACATTGGGAATGAGTCGCGCCTCGTGCAGCACCAGGCCGGCGATGGTCGAGGCGTGCTCGTCGGGCAAAAGCCAGTCCAGCTCGCGGTTGAGGTCGCGCAGCGGCACGCTGCCGTCGATCACGTAGCTGCCGTCGGTCGCGGGCCGGACGCCGGCAAGCGGGCTGTCGGACGGCGCTTCGCGCCGCTCGTCGATGTCGCCGACGATCTCCGCGACGATGTCGCTGAGGCTGACCACGCCCATCAGCGCGCCATACTCGTCGACCACCAGCGCCGGACCCTGGCCGCGCCGGCGGAACGCCTGCAGCTGGTCGTAGAGCGTGGTCGACTCCGGCACGAACCACGGCTTGTCGGCCAGCGCCAGCACGTCGAGCCCCTCGAGCGCGCGGCCGCGCTGCATCACCTCGCGCATCAGGCTGGCGGCCGAGATCACGCCGACGATGTTGTCGGGCTGGCCGCGCGTCAGCGGCAGGCGCTGGTGGCCGCTCGCCAGCACCTGGTCGACGATCGCGCGCGGCGGGTCGTCGGCGTCGACCGTGATGACGCGGCGGCGATGCGTCATCACCTTGCCGACCGTCACCTGGTCGAGGTCCAGCACGCCGCGCAGCATGGCGCGCTCGTGGCGCTGCTCCGGCTCGGGGCCGGCGTGCAGGTCGATGACCTCGCGCAGCTCCTCCTCGATCGCGTCGTCGGGGCGCTCCTCGGGCAGCGTGGCGCCGAACAGGCGCGAGACCCCGCGCACGATCGCGGCCACGGCCAGCACGGGCGGCTTCAGCACGGCGACCGCGACATGCGCGGCCGGCGCCAGCGCCAGCGCGGCGTCGTCGGCCCTGGCGCCGGCGAAGGTGCGCGGCATGACATCGGAGAAGACCAGCACCAGCGCCGTCATCGCCACGGCGGCATAGACGATGCCGACGTCGCCGAAGACCTCGAACAGGCCGGCGGCGGCGAGCGCCGCGGCGCCGATGCTGGCGAGGTAGCGCCCGAGGCGCAGCGCGCCCGCGGTGACGTCGCGCTGCTCCTGCAGGCGCTTGGCCAGGGCGGCGCGCCTGTCGCCTTCCTGCGCCATCTGCTGCATGCGCGGGCGCGAGGCGGCGGAAAGCGCGGTTTCGGCGGCGGAGAAGAACCCGGCCGCCAGCAGCAGCGGCAGGATGACGGCGAGCGCGATCCACAACTCGGGCGTCATCGCCTTCGCCCTTCAGGCGGGCACGGCGCGCTCGGCGATCGCCGCCTCGAGCAACGCCGCGACGGAGACCGGCGGCACGTCGGATGCCGTGAAGGCGGTGCCGATGCCGCGCGTCAGCACGAAGCGGATGCGCTGGTCCTGCACCTTCTTGTCGTGCGCCATGTGCTGCATCAGCCTGGGCGCGCTCCAGCGGAACTGCGGCAGGTCGGCGAAGCGGGTCGGCAGTCCGCAAGCCGCCAGGTGCGCGCGCACGCGCTCGAGATCGCCCGCGGGGCACAAGCCGCGCCCGACCGACAGGCGCGTCGCCAGCACCATGCCGAAGGCGACCGCTTCGCCGTGCAGCAGCGCCTCGCCGAAGCCGGCCTCGGCCTCGAGCGCGTGGCCGAAAGTATGGCCGAAGTTCAGCGTCTCGCGCAGGCCCGCCTCGCGCTCGTCCGCGGCGACGACCTTGGCCTTGGCGCGGCAGCTCGTGGCGACGGCGTGGGCCAGCGCGTCCGCGTCGCCGCCGATCACCGCCGTGCCGTATCGCTCGAGCCAGGCGAAGAACTCGGCGTCGCCGATGACGCCGTATTTCACCACCTCGGCATAGCCCGCCAGCATCTCGCGCCGCGGCAGGGTGCCAAGCACGCCGGTATCGGCCAGCACCAGGCGCGGCTGGTGGAAGCTGCCGACCAGGTTCTTGCCGTGGCGCGTGTTGATCGCGGTCTTGCCGCCGACCGAGCTGTCGACCTGCGCCAGCAGCGTGGTCGGGATCTGGACGTAGTCGACGCCGCGCAGCGCGATCGCCGCGGCGAAGCCGACCAGGTCGCCGGCCACGCCGCCGCCCAGCGCCACCAGCGTGGTCGCACGCTCGAGCCGGTGCTCCAGCAGCTGCTCGATCAGGCGCTCGAGATGGGCGAAGTCCTTGCTGCCCTCGCCCGGCGGCACGTCGACCGTCGCGTGCGCGATGCCGGCGTCGCCGAGCGCCGCCGCCAGCGCGGCCCCATGCAGCGTCGCGACGCGCGCGTCGGCGACCACGATGACGCGCGGGACCTTCAGCACCGGGCGCATCAGGCGGCCGGCATCGGCCAGAACCGCCGGGCCGACATGGATGTCGTAGCCGCGCTGGCCGAGTTCCACCCGCACGGTCTTCATCGCGGCGGCTCCGGCGCGCGCTCGCCAAGGTATGCCGCCAGCGCGTCGATCACGCGCTGCACCGTCGTTTCGGGCGGACCGTCGGTGCTTTCCACGGTGATGTCGGCGGTGGCGTAGACCGGGTAGCGCTTCGCCATCAGCGCCGCCAGCACCTGGGCCGGATCGCCCTGGTTGAGCAGCGGCCGGTTGGTGCGCCGGGCCGTGCGCCTGAGCAGCACGTCGAGCTCGGCCTTCAGCCAGATCGAGATGCCGCGCTCGGCGATCAGCGCGCGCGTCTGCGGGTCCATGAAGGCGCCGCCGCCGGTCGACAGCACATGCACGGGATCGGCCAGGAGGCGCGCGATGACGCGGCGCTCGCCGTCGCGGAAGGCCGCCTCGCCGTGCGCGGCGAAGATCTCCTCGATCGTCTGGCCGGCGGCGCGCTCGATCTCGGCGTCGGCGTCGACGAAGGGCAGGCCCAGGCGCTGCGCCAGGCGCCGGCCGATCGCCGACTTGCCGGCGCCCATCAGTCCGACCAGCACGATCGTGCGCGGCACGGCCGCGAGCGCCGGCGGCGCGTCCGGGCTCGCGGCATGGCTGGAGGCGGTGCTGGAAGCGATGGGGCTGCTCATGTCGCGCGTGACGGGTCGCGTCCGTCGATGCAAGAAGTCCTGCATTGGCCGTGATCGGCGCGCGCCCAAGCCACCGGATCGAAGCGTTGCGCGCGTGGGGCCTGCCGCATTGCCGCCACAGTCGAAGCCTAGCATAATGCCGCGTCGTGTCGCCATCGCCGCGGCGGCCGCGCCCCGAGCGCCCGACCAGTCCCGGCCCCCCAGCAGCGCCTTTGGCCCCATGCGATTAGGCACGTTTTCCATCATCGCGCTCGTCTTCCTCGGCCTCGTCGTGGCGGGCGGCGCGTTCCTGGTCCTGTGGGAGCCGCAGGCCCCCGTGAAGCGCATCGAGCGGACGATCCCCGATGACAAGCTGCCGCGCTGAGCGACGCCGCGCCGCGTCGGCCTTGCCCGCCCTGGCCGGGCTCCTCGCGGCGCATGTGCTGGCCGCCGGCGCCGCGCCGTCGCTCGCGCAGAGCGTCAGCAAGCCGATCCC
>CAZLBB010000130.1:0-15808 GCA_964557415.1 uncultured Rhodospirillaceae bacterium | reverse complement strand
GTGCTCGCCAGCATGGAGGCGAAGAAGGCGACCAGCGACACCACCGAGCTGGCCAAGCGGCGGGAAGCCCCCAGGCCGAAGGGCGGCTGAAGCAGGTCTGGCGCGATTTGTGGAAACCGCGATAGCCCGCGCCAAGAGGAAATAATAATTTAATATCAATATATTAATTGGCGGACACGGTACGGGCTGAACGACTTGTCATGACCGGTTGCCAGACCGGCGAAGGCTGCTAGAGTGGCGCCCGTCGCCGGCGGGGGGCCGGCCTCAGACAACGGTCACGACCGACCCGATCACAACCTGCCAGACTGTCCAGGCACTCGATCACCACGGCCCTGACCGGCCGCGGGCGATCCGCGGGCTTTTCACATGACGACAGCGCAACCCGTCTCCAACGGCCATCACGCCAACGGCAAGAAGGACTATCTGCCGCTGGTCGTCGGCGCGATCGCCGTGGTGTTCGGGGACATCGGCACCAGCCCGCTCTATACCATTCGCCAGTGCTTCACGACCGGGCACGTGCCGATCACCGAGGCGAACGTGCTGGGCATCCTGTCGATGATCTTCTGGTCGGTGACGATCGTGGTCAGCCTGAAATACGCCATGATCATCATGCGCGCGGACAACCAGGGCCAGGGCGGCATCCTGGCACTGATGGCGCTGGCGCTGCAGAAGGTGCAGTCGCCACGCGAGCGGCGAATGATCCTGATGCTCGGCATGCTGGGCGCGGCCCTGTTCATGGGCGACAGTATGATCACACCGGCCATCTCGGTGCTGAGCGCGGTCGAAGGGCTGAGCGTGGCCACGCCGCTGTTCGACCCGTACGTCGTGCCGATCACCATGGCGATCGTGATCGGGCTGTTCCTGATACAGAACCGCGGTACCGGCGCAGTGGGCGCGTATTTCGGGCCGGTCATCTGCGTCTGGTTCACCGTACTGGCAGGAACGGGGCTCGTCCAGATCGCGCAGGTGCCGGCGGTACTGTGGGCGCTGAGCCCGCACGAGGCGCTGGGCTTCATCGTCCGCAATCCCCTGATCTCGTTCCTGATCCTGGGCGCCGTCGTGCTGGCGATCACCGGCACCGAGGCGCTCTACGCCGACATGGGCCATTTCGGCCGCACGCCGATCCGCATGGCCTGGTTTTCGCTGGTCTTCCCGGCGCTGATGCTCAACTACTTCGGCCAGGGCGCGCTGCTGCTGGCCGATCCTGCCGCCATCAAGAATCCATTCTTTCTCCTGGTGCCGTCCTGGGGCCTGTACCCGCTGGTGGCGCTCTCGACGGTGGCGACGGTGATCGCCTCGCAGGCGATGATCTCGGGCGCCTTCTCGCTGAGCCGCCAGGCGGTACAGCTCGGCGTGTCGCCGCGCCTGGAGGTGCGCCACACCTCGGAGCAGGAGATCGGGCAGATCTACGTGCCGCCGGTCAATTGGGGCTTGCTGGTGTGCGTGCTCGGGCTGATCCTGGCCTTCCAGTCCTCGTCCGAACTCGCCTCGGCCTACGGCATCGCCGTGACCGCATGCATGGTGATCGACACGATCGTCATGTTCGTCGTCGTCCAGCTCTACTGGGGCTGGAGCCTGCCGCGGGCGCTGCTGACGTGGGGCGCGTTCCTCGCGATCGACGGGCTGTTCTTCAGCTCGAACCTGCTGAAGGTCGTCGAAGGCGGCTGGTTCCCGCTGCTGGTCGGCGCGCTCGTGTTCCTGCTGCTGGCTACCTGGTACAAGGGCCGCAACATCCTGCGCGCGCAGATGCGGGAGGATTCGATCCCGATCGAGAAGTTCGTCTCGCGCGTGACCGACAAGTCGCCCGCGCGCGTTTCCGGCACGGCGATCTTCCTGACCGGCGATCTCACGAACGTGCCGTTCACGCTGCTGCACAACCTGAAGCACAACAAGGTGCTGCATCAGCGCGTCGTGTTCCTCAGCGTCGCCACCGAGGATCACCCTTTCGTACGCGAGGACGAGCGCCTGCTGATGGAGGAGCTGGGCAAGGGCTTCTACCGGCTGCAGGTGCGCTACGGCTTCAAGGAATCGCCCAACGTGCCGCGCGCGCTGTCGGACTGCGTCCGGCTCGGGCTCGACTTCGACCTGATGGAGACCTCGTTTTTCCTCGGCCGCGAGAAGCTCGTGCCGGGGCTGCACTCCAAGATGTCGCGCTGGCGCGACCGGCTGTTCATCTGGATGGCGCGCAACGCGCTGAGCGCGACCGAGTTCTTCCGCATCCCGAGCAACCGCGTGGTGGAGCTCGGCACGCAGGTCGAGCTCTAGCGGCAATCATTCGAGGGGGAAACCGCGCATGGCCTTCATCAAGCCTGGCACCGGGCGCAAGCCCAGGCTCAAGGCGCCTGCCGGCACCGCCGACACGCACATACATTTCTACGGGCCGCCTGAGCGCTATGCCCTGGCGCCGACGCGCGTCAACGATCCGCCGCCGGCTTGGGTCGACGACTACAAGGCGCTGATGCGGTGGCTCGGGATCGAGCGCACGGTGGTCGTGCAGCCCTCGCACTACGGCAAGGATAATTCCTGCACCATGGACGCGGTGGCGGCGCTCGGCCGCGAGCGCGCGCGCGCCATCGTCGTGGTGGACGAGAGCGTCGCCGAGCCGGAGCTCGCCCGCCTGACGAAGGCCGGCGCCGTCGGCATTCGCTTCCACATGCTGCCGGGCGGCGTGCTGCCCTGGGACATCCTCGAGCGCATGGCCGCGCGCGTCGCCGAGCACGGCTGGCACGTGCAGCTTCAGTGCAACGGCCACGAGCTGCCCGAGCGCGCCGCCGCGCTCAAGCGCCTGCCCGGCAGGCTGGTGATCGACCATGTCGGCCGCTTCATGGACCCGGTGCCGATCGACCACCCGGCGTTCAAGACGCTGCTCGGCCTGCTCGACCGCGGCAATTGCTGGGTCAAGCTCTCCGCGCCCTACGAATCGTCCAAGCGCATGCCGCCGAACTACGAGGACGTCGCGCCCGAGGCGCAGGCGCTGGCGAAGCACGCGCCCGAGCGCATGCTGTGGGCCAGCAACTGGCCGCATCCCGGCGGCCGCCCGTGGACGCCGGACGACGCCGATCTGCTCGACATGCTGCTCGACTGGATTCCGGACGACAAGGCGCGCCACCGCTGCCTGGTCGACAACCCGGCGGAGCTCTACGGGTTCAAGTAGGCGTTCCCTCGCCTGCTCGCGGCGGGCAAGGTTGCTCTACTGGAACCACGTATCCGGCAGCGTGTAGCCGCCGCGGAACGGGTCGGATGGGTCGAAGCCGTGCTGGAAGATGCCGGTGATCCAGGCCTGGCCGGCGATGGTCGGCACGATCGCTTTGCGGTTGGCGACCGTGGTCTCCGCGGCGATCGCGCCTTCGAACTCCGAGCCGATGATCGACTGGCTGGTGAAGCCCTGCCCCGCCTTCAGCTTGCCCTTGGCGTGCAGCACGGCCAGGCGCGCCGAGGTGCCGGTGCCGCAGGGGCTGCGGTCGATGCGGCCGGGCGACACGATCACCGCGTTGCGCGCCGTGGCGCCGGCTCCGCCGAACGGCATGGCGAACTCGGTGAAGGTGATGGTGTGGATGTCCGGATTCTCCGGATGGCAGACGGGGAGCTGCTCGGCCGCGGCGGCCTTGATCTTGTTGCCGACCGCCACCAGGTCGCGTGCCTCGTGCGGCTTGACCTCGAATCCCAGCGCCGGCGCGTCGACGATGGCGAAGAAAGCGCCACCATAGGCCACGTCCAGCTTCACGGCCCCCATTCCCGCGACTTCGACCGTGGCGTCGAGATGCGTGGCGAAGCACGGCACGTTGGCGAACTTGACCTTCCTGACCTTGCCGTCCTGGCAGGTCGCCTCGACCTTGACCGGCCCGGCGGGCGTGTCGAGGTTCAGCACCGTCAAGGGCTCGCGCATCGGCACCATGCCGGATTCGAGCAGCACCGTGGTGGTGCAGATCGTGTTCGAGCCGGACATCGGCGGATAGTCCGACGATTCCATGATGATGAAGTCGACGTCGCAATCGGCGCGGGTCGACGGCACCACCAGGTTGACGCACAGGGTCGACTTGCCGCGCGGCTCGAACAGCAGCCAGCGGCGCAGCTCGTCGCCCTTGGTCTCGAGCCACTGTTTCTTCTCGAACATCGTGGCGCCCGGCGGCGGCAGCACGCCGCCGACGATCACGTCGTTTTCCTCGCCACCGACATGGCAGCCGATCACCGTGACGGTGCGTTCCCATTTCATTCGAACCGGTCCCCTTCCAAGCAAACGCTTGCATCCAGCGCCCCCAAGGTTTCATGGTGCGCGGCCCGCTGTAAAGCGGCGAAGACACGAAGGAGGGAATCTTTTCGATGTTCGACTTGAGGGAAAAGAAGGTGGTCGTCATCGGCGGCTCGGCCGGCATGGGACTGGCGACGGCCGAGATGGCGATCGATGCCGGCGCCGACCTGGCGATCGCCGCGCGCGGCGTCGAGCGGCTCAAGCAGGCCGCGGAAGCCCTCGCCGAGCGCGGCCGACGGCGGTCTTCGGAAGTGGGCGGCCACGGCCGCACCGTGGCCTACCGTGCCTTCAAGGTCGAGGACCGCGGCGCCGTCGCCGCCTTTCTGGCCGAGAACGCGCCGTTCGACCACCTGGTGCTGCCCGGCTCGACCGTGCGCCCGGTGCTGTACGACGACCTCAACGAGTACGAGGCCGACGCCGCCTTCGACAGCAAGTTCTGGGGCCCGTTCTGGGCGGCATTCGACGCGCGCCCGCATCTCAGGCAGGGCGGCAGCGTGGTTTTCTTCACTGGCGTCGCCGCAGAGCGGCCGGTCAAGGGCTACGTCATGGGCGCGTGCATCAACGGAGCGCTCAATGCCGGCGTGCGCTCGCTGGCACTCGAATTCGCCAAGATCGGCTGCCGCGCCAACGTGATCTCGCCCAGCCTGGTCGCGACTCCGCTGCTCGACGCCGTGCACGGCCACGACAAGGACGAGCGCCTGGAACGCATGGCCAAGCTCCTGCCGGTCGGCCGGATCGGCAAGGCCGAGGAATGCGCCATGGGCGCGCTCTACCTGATGTGCAACGGATTCGTTACCGGCGAGGTGCTGACCATCGACGGCGGCCACCGCGCCATGGAGTAGCGAGGCCCGCCCGTGCCATAGTCGGGCCGCAAATCGATCAACAGAGGGACCGGACATGAAATACGCGCCGCTCGGCCGCAGCGGGTTGATGGTCAGCCGCATCTGTCTTGGCGGCAATTCCTGGGGCGCCGAGGGGCGGCGCGCCTGGGGCGCGTTCGGGCTGGAGGAGAGCCGGCCGTTTTTCAAGCGCGCGCTCGACCTCGGCATCAACTTCTTCGACACGGCCGACGCCTACAACGAAGGCGACAGCGAAACCATCATGGGCAAGGCGCTGATCGGGATGGTGCCGCGCGAGGAACTGGTCATATCGACGAAGGTGGGGCTGAAGATGGGCCCCAAGCCCAACGAGATCGGCCTTGGCCGCAAGCACATGATGGCGGCGCTCGACGCGCAGCTGAAGCGCCTCAACACCGACTACATCGACCTCTACCAGGTGCACCGGCTTGACGGCGCGACGCCGGTCGAGGAGTTCATGGCCACGCTCACCGACATGGTGCGCGCCGGCAAGGTGCGCTATGTCGGCGGCTCGACCATGCCGGCCTGGCGCTTCGCGCAGATGTGCATCCTGGCCGAGCTCAAGGGCTATGCCCGGCCGGTCGCGATGCAGAACCTGTACAACCTGGTACAGCGCGAGGAAGAGCGCGAGATGGTCCCGCTGTGCCTCGAGACGGGCGTGGGGCTGATCCCATACAGCCCGCTGGCGCGCGGCTTCCTTTCCGGCACGCGCAGCCGCACCGGCGGCGGCGAGACCGAGCGCGCCCGCACCGACCAGCAGGTCAAGCCCGGCCAGTGGCGCGACAGCGACTTCGCGATCGTCGACCGACTGAAGCAGGTGGCAGCGCGTCACGGCGCGACGCCGGCGCAGGCCGCGCTCGCCTGGCTGCTGGCGAAGCCGGTCATGGGCGCGCCGATCATCGGCGCCACGCGGCTGGAGCAGCTCGACACCGCCGCCAAGTCCGTCGACATCGCGCTCGCGCCCGAGGAGATCGCGTCGCTGGAGGCTGGCTACGAGTGGCGCGTGCCGCCGGTGAACTGAGGGGACGCGACCGCGGCATGACGATGACCCGGCACGGCCTGTCGTCGCGGCTCATGCCGGAATGGCGCGGCACGCTGCGGGTCGCGG
This sequence comes from uncultured Rhodospirillaceae bacterium, assembly GCA_964557415.1. Taxonomy (GTDB): domain Bacteria; phylum Pseudomonadota; class Alphaproteobacteria; order JAEULC01; family JAEULC01; genus JAEULC01. The sequence goes on along the minus strand of CAZLBB010000130.1, from coordinate 9,594 downwards.
CGGCGGAGCTCGCCTTCATCGCGCTCTATGTGGTGGTCGATTGGTCCTCCACGATTCCCAGCTTCACGGCGTCCGGTACGACGCCGTGGAGCCCGGCGACCGGGCTGGCGCTTGCCTGGCTGATCCGACGCGGGCTTGCGGGCAGCGTCTCGCTGTTCGTCGCCGTGCTGCTGGCGTCGATCATCGTGCGCCTGCCGCCGGAAGCGCCGGGTGAGCTGATCGGCACCACGGTGATCAATGCCGGCGGCTACGCGCTGGCGACCTTCGTGCTGACGCACGTGCTCCGCTTCGAGCGCGGCCTCGACCGGCTCAGCGACGTGATCACGCTGTTCATCATCGCCGGCCTCTCCGCCACCGTGGTCGCGGCGCTGCATGTCGGCACCTTCGTCTGGTCGGGCCAGGTCGAAGCGGAGGAGTTCCCCGCCGCCGCCCTCCGGCAATGGGTGGGCGACATCATCGGCATCGCCATCGTCACGCCCATCGTGCTGCGGGCCCTGCGCTGGAACGACTGGACCGTGCTCGCCCGGCGCCCCGACCTGCTGGCCGAGCTGGTGCTCTGGTCGGCGGCGCTCGGCGCGATGCTCTGGATCATCTTCGGCATCGAGACGACGAACGAGTTCAAGTTCTTCTACCTGCTGTTCCTGCCCACTGTCGCCATCGCCGTGCGCCACGGCATCGACGGCGCATGCCTCGCCGCCGTGGCGATCCAGGCCGGGATCATTCTGTGGTCGCACGGCCGCGGCTTCGGGCCCTCGGCGGTGACCGAGTTCCAGATCCTGCTGCTGGCGCTGACGGTGACGGGCCTGCTGACCGGCGCGGTGGTGAGCGAACGGGAACGCGCCGAGCGCGCGACGCGCGAGTCTGAGCGCCGCCTGCGCGAAAGCCAGGACGAGCTGGAGATCGCGTCCCGCCTGAGCGCGCTGGGCGAGATGGCCTCGACCTTGGCGCACGAGCTCAACCAGCCGATGACGGCAAGCCGCGCCTATATCCGCACGGCGCAACGGCTGCTGTCGGGCGGCGAGGCGAAGAATGCGTCAACGTCGCCCGGGCATCCGGCGGCGGTGGAAGCGATAGGCAATGCCGTGACGCAGATCGATCTTGCCGCGAACATCGTGCGCACGCTGCGCGAGCAGGTGCGCGGACGCGGCTTTTCGCCCGAACCCGTGCGCATCGAGCAGATCGTCGAGGAATCTCTTGCCCTTCTTCGGTCACAAGTGCGTCTGGCCGGCATTCATATAATGGTGCACCGCCATGTCGGGCTGCCGCCGGTCATGGCGGAACGCGTGCGCGTCCAGCAGGTTCTCCTCAATCTGCTGCGCAATGCCATCGACGCCGTGCGCAGCGTTCCCGCCGCGCGCCGCCGCATCGAGGTGGCGGCCCGCATCGGCGAGGACGGAAATCAAGTGGAGGTTGCCGTGCGGGACAATGGACCGGGCGTCCAGCCCGAAATCGCCAAGCGCCTGTTCACGGCGTTCGTGACCGACAAGCCCGAGGGCCTCGGCCTCGGCCTGTCGATCTGCCGCGGAATCATCCAGGCCCATGGCGGCAAGCTGTGGCTCGAATCCTCGACGCCGCAGGGAGCCGATTTCCGCTTCACCCTTCCAACCGCCCGTGCCACACTGCGTGCATGATGGATACGCAAACGGTTTTTGTCGTCGACGACGAGCCTGCGGTGCGCGATTCGCTCCGCACCCTGCTGGGCACTTACGGCCTGCCGGTCGAGGCGTACGCGTCCGGGCAGGAATTCCTGGAATCGATGGACAAGGGCCGCGCCGGCTGCCTGGTCGCCGATGTCCGCATGCCGGGCATGAGCGGCATCGACCTGCAGCACGAGCTGGCGCGGCGCAACATCCCGATCCCGGTGATCGTGATCACCGGCCACGGCGACGTGCCGATGGCGGTGCAGGCGCTCAAGGCCGGCGCGATGGACTTCATCGAGAAGCCGATCAACGACGACGTGCTGGTGAACAGCATCCGCAATGCGCTCGACCGCGACCGGCGCACGCGCGAGGAGGACGGCGAGACCGCGCGCCTGGCCGAGCGCGCCGCAAGGCTGACGCCGCGCGAGACCGAGGTGATGGACCTGATCGTCTCGGGCCTGTCGAACAACGCGATCGCGCAGAAGCTCGGCATCAGCGCCCGCACGGTCGAGCACTACCGCGCCAACATCATGCAGAAGACCGAGGCCGCCAGCCTGTCGCACCTCGTGCGCATGGCGATCAGGCTGGGTCGGATCGCGGCCTGAGTTCCTCTTGCCCGCCGAAAGGCGGGAGAGGATCCTCTTTTTTCGCTATTCCGCGGGCAGCCCGGGCGCATCGGGCATCGTCTGCGTGGCTCGCGTGCGCTGGCGCGCAACGCAGCTGTAGACGACCGGCACGACGAACAGCGTGAACAGCGTGCCGATCGTCATGCCCGACGTGATCACCAGGCCGATATTGAAGCGGCTGGCGGCACCCGCGCCGCGCGCCAGCATCAGCGGCAGCACGCCGACCACCATGGCCGCGGTCGTCATCAGGATCGGGCGCAGGCGGATGCCGGCGGCCTTGAGGATCGCTTCCGAGCGGTCGAGACCCTCTTCCTCCTGCAGCTTGTTGGCGAACTCGACCATCAGGATGCCGTGCTTGCTGATCAGCCCGATCAGCGTCACCAGGCCGATCTGCGTGTAGATGTTGATGGTCGCGAGGCCGAGATTGAGCGGGATCAGGGCGCCGCAGATCGACATCGGCACCGAGACCAGGATGATCAGCGGGTCGCGGAAGCTCTCGAACTGCGCCGCCAGCACCAGGTAGATCACGATGATGGCGAAAGCGAAGGCCAGCAGCAGCGCATTGCCTTCCTGCACGAGCTGGCGCAGCTCGCCCTGGTAGTCGACCTGGAAGCCCTCCGGCAGGATCTCCTTGGCCTTGGCGTCGAGGAACTCGAGCGCCTGGCCGAGCGACGTGCCGGGAATCGGGATCGCCTGCAGCGTGCCGGCATTGAGCTGGTTGAACTGGTAGAGCGAGTTCGCGGCGACGGTCGGCTCGAGCGTGACGACGCTCGACAGCGACACCATGGTGCCGCGCGCGGTCTTGACGTACATGCGGTCGATCGCGGCCGGGTCGAGGCGGAAGTACTGTGCCACCTGGGGGATCACCTTGTAGCTTCGGCCCGAGATGTCGAAGCGGTTGACGTAGTCGCCGCCCATCAGCCCGCCGAGCGACGTGCCGATGTCCGCCATGCTGACGCCGAGCGCGGCCGCCTTGCTGCGGTCGATCCTGACGCCGACCTCGGCCTTGTTGAACTTCAGGTCCCCGTCGACGACGATGAACACGCCGCTGCGACGCGCCTCGTCGATCAGCTTGTCGAGCGCCTGGGCGACCTCGCGCGGCGGCGCGGTCGAGACGATCGTGTACTGCACCGGCAGCCCGCCGCTCGATCCCGGCAGGGTCGGCAGCGCGAAGGCGAAGGCCTGCAGCCCCGCCAGCTTGAACAGGTCCTTCTGCACGTCCTGCTGGATCGTACGCTGCGAGCGCGTGCGCTCGTCCCACGGCTTGAGCAGCAGGCCGGTGATCGCGTTGTTCGGCTTGCCCATGCCGTTGATGAGGAAGTAGTCCTCCTTTTCGGGCACCTTGCCGAATATCTTGTCGAACTCCCTGGTGAAGGTCGTCAGGTAGTTGTAGTTGGCCGTCTCGGCCGCGTTCGCCGTGACAAACACGATGCCCTGGTCCTCCTCCGGCGCCAGCTCGCTGAAGGATTTCATGTACAGCAGCGGGCAGGCCGCCAGCACGACCGCCGCGACCAGGAGCGTCACCGGCCGATACTTCAGGGTGTTGGCCAGGCGGCGCTCGTAGAAGCCTTGCACGCGGGCGAAGGCCCGGTCGAGGAAGCGCACGAAGCGGCCCTCGGACTGCTGGGGCTTGAGCAGCCGCGAGCACATCATCGGCGACAGGGTGAGCGCGATGACGCCCGAGACGATCACCGCGCCAGCGAGCGTGAAGGCGAATTCCTTGAACAGCGCACCAGTCAGGCCCGAGGTGAAGGCGATCGGCGCATAGACGGCGGCCAGCGTGACGGTCATCGCGATCACCGGCAGCGCGATCTCGCGCGCCCCCTTGAACGCGGCCTCCATGGGCGAAAGCCCATGCTCGATATGGCGGTGGATGTTCTCGACCACGACGATGGCGTCGTCCACCACCAGGCCGATCGCCATCACCATGGCGAGCAGCGTGAGCAGATTCAAGGAATAGCCGAGGGCCAGCAGCATGCCGCAGACCCCGATCAGCGACAGCGGGATGGTCACCAGCGGGATCACGACCGAGCGGAACGCGCCGAGGAACAGGAAGATCACGATCATCACGATCAGCGCCGCCTCGACGATCGTGGTCAGCACCTCCTTGATCGAGGCGCGGATATAGCGCGTCGAATCGTACGCGACCTTGGCATTGAGGCCGGCCGGCAGGTTCGCCTGGATGTCGGGCAGCAGGGCCAGCACCTTGTCGATCACCGTCAGCGGGTTCGACTCGGGCGTGCCGAAGATGCCGACCGCGACCGCAGGCTGGCCGTCGAACACCACGCCGGTGTCGACGTTCTCGACCCCGAGCTCGATGCGCGCGAAGTCGCCCAGGCGGATCAGCGTCGTGCCCTGGCTGCGCACGACCAGGCGTGCGAACGCGTCGGGGTCCGACAGCCCGGTCTTGGCGTTGACGTTGACGATGTCGTAGTGGCCCTTGGTCTGGCCGGGCGCGGACTGGAAGTTGTTGCGCTGGATCGCTGCGCTGACCTCGGCCGGCGTGACGTTCAGCGCCGCCATGCGGACGGGGTCGAGCCACACGCGCATCGCGAAGCTCTGATTGCCGAAGATCTGTGCCTCGGCCACGCCGTCGACGGTCGCCAGCTTCGGCTGCACCACGCGCGTCAGGTAGTCCGTGATCTGCGCCGGCGACATCTTGTCGCTGTAGAAGCTGATATAGAGCAGCGCGATGGTGCGGCCGGCGGACTTCTGGATGACCGGGTCCTCGACCTCGCGCGGCAGCACGTTGCGCGTCTGCGCGACCTTGGCCAGGACCTCGGTCATCGCCTTGTCCGGGTCGGCGCCGATGCGCAGGTGCGCGACCACGGTGCTGAGGCCCGTGGCGCTGGTCGCGGTCAAGTAGTCGATCCCGGCGGCGCCGGCGATCGCCTGCTGCAGCGGCGTGGTGACGAAGCCCTGCATCAGCTCGGCCGTGGCGCCGGGATAGGCCGTCGTCACGGTGATCTGCGTATCCTCGATCTTCGGGTACTGGCGGATCGGCAGGCGCACCATGCCCTGGATGCCGACCACCAGGATCAGCAGGCTGACGACCGTCGCCAGGACCGGGCGGCGGATGAACAGCGATGTGAGGTTCGCGTTCATTTGACCAGCAGCTCGCGCCTCGGCGTCAGCGCGATCGTGTTGTCGATCAGGACCGGCGCGTTGTTGCGCAGCTTGATCTGCCCCGCGGTGACGACCTCCTCGCCCGGCTTCAGGCCGCCGACGGCGATCCGTTCGCCGTGCTGGTCGCCCAGCGTGACCGGGCGGCGTTCGACCCGGCGCACCGTGTTGCCGGCGGCATCGGTGTCGCCGGCGGTGACGACATAGACGGAATCGCCGTACAGGCTGAAGTCGATCGCCGTCTTCGGCACGGTGACGACATCGTCCTTCTGCTCCATCAGCACCTCGGCGCTGATGAACATGCCCGGCCGCAGCAGGCGGTCGGGATTGGGCATCGTCGCCTGCACCAGCACGGTGCGGTTGTTCTGGTCGAGCTGCGGGTCGATCGTCGTGATCTTGCCCATGAACTCCCTGTCCTTGAACGCGTCGACCCAGATCCGCACGTCCTGGCCGATCTTGAGCTGCGACACGCGCTGCTCGGGCAAGGTCAGGTTGGCGTAGAGCGCGTCGAGCGACTGCAGGCCGACCAGCTTGGCGCCCGGGTCGACGTATTGCCCGAGGTTGACCATGCGCACGCCCAGCTCGCCCGCGAACGGCGCGCGGATCGTCTTCTGGTCGATCAGCGCCTTGGCCCGCGCGATGTCGGCGTCGTTCTGGTCGAGCGTGGCCTTGGCCTGGTCGACCGTGGCCTGCGCCGAGAACTGCTTCTCGCTCAGCTGGCGCTGGCGGTCGTAGGTCAGCACCGCCATGCGCTTGGCGGCCTCGAGCCGGCGCAATTCGGCCTGCAGCACGTTGTCGTCCAGCTTGACCAGCACGTCGCCCTTGTTGACTCGCTGGCCCGCCTCGAACGCGATTTCCCTGACGATGCCGCTGATCTGCGGCGCCACGTCGACGCTCTGGATCGCCTGCAGCGTACCGATCGCCTCGATCTTGCGCCGCCACGACTCGGCCGCGGCGCGCGCGGTCGAAACCGTGGCCGGCGGCGGGTCCTTGGGCGCGAAGGCGGCCTTGATCGCCTGGTCGCGGAACATGTTGAACCACGCCAGGCCGCCGAAGACCAGCCCGAGCGCGAAGACGGCAATGATGAAGCGCTTGATCATGGCGTGCTGCCCTGGTGCGCGCGCCTTGCGTAGGCGCGCAGGAACGTTCTTGCGGTTCTTTGCGCCGCGTCGGCGCGATCCTGTTCGCTGAGCTCGCCGAGCGTGCCCAAGATGCAGGGCAGATGGAAGCGGCCCTGCATCAGGCCGAGGAACTCCTGCGCCGCGACCGCGGGATCGTCGACCTCGAGCGCGCCGGCGTCGCGCAGCTCGGCGATGATCGCGGTCAGTCGCGCCTGCACCACCGCGGGCCCCTGCTCGAAGAAGATGCGTCCGAGCTCGGGATTGCGCGGCGCCTCGGCCACGACCATGCGGTACACGCCCTGCGCCCGCGGCGTCATGATCACCTCGAGGAAGCTAAAGGCGAAGCGCCGCAGCACGGCTTCCGCGTCCGGCGTTCCGCCGCCCGCCACCTCGCCGGCCGCGTCGACCGACTGATAGACCCGCGACGCCACGCCGCGCACGCAGGCGGCGAACAACTCCTGCTTGTTCTTGGCGTGGGCATAGACGGTCGCCTTGGACACGCCCGCCTCGCGCGCGATCGCGTCCATCGTGGTCGCTTCGTAGCCCTGCGTGACAAACAGCTTGCCGGCCGCCTGCGCGATCTGCTGGCGCTTCTGCTCCGACAGCCGCGGCAAGCCGCTGTCGCCGGCCAGGTCGCCGGTTTCGAAGGTGTTGAGTACCATGGAGTTCACTAAACTGAACGGTTCAGTTCAGTGAAAACTACTTATTTGCCATATGCTTGTCAAGGACGTTGCGCCGGGTCAAGCCGATCCCGTGGTATGCCACCGCATTGCAACAAAATGTCCGATCGCGCCCTGTGTGTGCGCTTCGCCATGCGCGCCGGGGCCCCGGCGCGCAATTCCAGATCGGTCCGGACGCGCGCTTCGCGCGGCTGTCTCGGGCCATCGCCGCGACCGGTTTCCGCAAAGACGGGGCCGCAAGACCGTTGGTTGCGCTCGGTTCGGCGCATCACGGCCGGCCGTCGGGCCCCTCCATGCCGCCCGAAGCGCGCCAGGGTCAGCGCCAATGGTCTTGCGCCCAGAATGGCGGCAAGCGCCGCTCGCCCTGCGTCTGCTGGCTCCGCTGCCATGCCGCCGCTTTGCACTCGGCGCGCGCCGCTGCGTCTGCCAGCCGGTCGCACGTTCTCAGCTGCTCGGCGAGGTACGACGACGTACCGCCGCTGGTCTCCGCCTGTTGGGCGAAGGCCGGCGCAACGATGACGAACGCGATCGCGGCCGTCACGAGAGTGATCGCGCGCACCCGCTGAACATGCCGGTCGTGCACCATGATGCTCTCCATTCGGCGCGGGAGAGATCGCCCTCGCAAGGCGTCGGCCCGCGATCTCGTCGCGCGCTCCGACCGAGCAGCCCCTGCTCTCTGCCGGAAACCGCGTCTCCAGCTTCTCCGAGTTTTCTCGCCGTGAATACAGCAATGGCGCCCGACCGGGCCATGCGCTAGATCAAGCTGGCATCACAATGCCGTGCGCCGCGCCTCAGCACACCGACCGGTACCGCTCCAGGCAGGTCTTGACCACCTCGTCCGGGTCGCGCTTCCACCAGTTGTTGGCGGAGAAGATCTCGGCCTCGACGCAGCCGTCGTAGCCGGCGCCCTCGACCCAGGAGCGGATCTTGCGGATGTCGATGACGCCGTCGCCCATCATGCCGCGGTCGAGCAGCAGGTCGGTGGTCGGCACCAGCCAGTCGCAGACGTGGAATCCGAGGATGCGCCGCGCGCGGCCGGCGCGGGCGATCTCGGCCTCGAGCTCGGGGTCCCACCAGACGTGGTAGACGTCGACCGCGACGCCGATTCCCGGGCCGAGCCGGTCGCACAGGTCGTTGGCCTGCTTCAGCGTGTTCACGCAGGCGCGGTCGGCGGCGTACATCGGGTGCAGCGGCTCCAGCGCCAGCTTCAGGCCGAGCGGCCGCGCGTAGTCGAGCAGCAGCGCGATCTCGTCCTCGACGATGCGGCGCGCCGCCGCGACGTCCTTCGACCCGGGCGGCAGGCCGCCGACCACCAGGCACAGGCAGTCGGCGCCGAAGGCGACCGCCTCGTCGACGGCGCGTCTATTGTCCGCGCGCGCGGCCGCGAGGTCCGGCGCGGTGAACATGCCGCCGCGGCAGTAGTCGTTGACCCTGAGCCCGGCGTCGCGCAGCAGCCGCACGGCGCGGTCGAGGCCGGCTTCGGCCACCTTGTCGCGCCACAGCGCGAGGGCGCGGATGCCGTGGCGCGCGCAGCCCGCGACCGCCTGCTCGAGGCTCCACTGCATGCGCACCGTGGCGGTGTTGAGCGAGAACAGCTCGGGATGCGCGGCGAGGTCGCGCATGGTCAGGCGTCCAACTTCGGCACGTCGATCCAGCGCCGCTCGTGCCAGCTCTTCAGCGCCAGCTCGGCCAGCTGCACGCCCTTGGCGCCCTCGACCAGGTTCCACTGGAACGGCGCGTCCTCGCACAGGTGCCGGATGAAGGCTTCCCACTGCACCTTGAAGCCGTTGTCGTAGGCCTGGTTGTCCGGCACTTCCTGCCAGCCGGCGAAGAAGTCGATCGGCTGCTTGACGTCGGGATTCCACACCGGTCGCGGCGTGTTGACACGCGCCTGGGTGCGGCAGCCCTGCAGGCCCGCCACGGCCGACCCCAGCGTGCCGTCGACCTGCAGCACCAGCAGGTCGTCGCGCCGGACGCGGGTCGCCCAGGAACACGAGACATGCGCCAGCATGCCGCCCTCGATCTCGACCGTGGCGTAGCAGGCATCGTCGGCGTCGGCCTTGTACTTATTGCCCGCCTCGTCCCAGCGCTCGGGAATGAAGGTCGTGCCGATGCAGCTCACGGACCTCACGTTGCCGAACAGGTTGTCGAGCACGTAGCGCCAGTGGCACATCATGTCGAGGATCAGCCCGCCGCCGTCGGCCTTGCGGTAGTTCCAGGACGGCCGGTTGCTCGGCTGCCAGTCGCCTTCGAACACCCAGTAGCCGAAGTCGAGCTTGACCGACAGCATGCGGCCGAAGAAGCCGGAGTCGCGCAGCATCTTGAGCTTCAGGAGACCGGGCAGGAACAGCTTGTCCTGCACCACGCCGTGCTTGATGCCCGCGGCCTTGGCCTTCTTCGCCAC
>CAZLBB010000129.1:0-15833 GCA_964557415.1 uncultured Rhodospirillaceae bacterium | reverse complement strand
CGGGCGGCGCGGCCGGGGCCAGGCCGGCCGCGGCGGCCGCCCCGATGTCGCTGCTGCCCGCGCCCGTCGCGGCGGTGCCGTCCGGGCCCGAGCCCGCGGCCGATCCGCGCGCCTACGCGCCGATGATGTACGGGCTGACCTGGAACGCCACGCTTTCGGCGGTCAAGGCGAACGCCCGCGAATGCCGCGAGGTCGGGCGCCGCTACGTCGCCTGCGACCTCAACGTGAAGCCGTGGCTCGACGACATCCAGACCGTCGAGGCGTGGTTCGACCGCGCCGACGGCGACCGCTTCGTCTCGATCGAGCAGCGCAGCATCGAGCTGGTCGACTACAGCGCCACGCGCGACGGCGCCGCGATCAAGAGCCGCTTCGACCAGATCCGCCGCGTCATCGACCAGCGCCTGCCGCAGGGCATGAAGCCGATCGTCGTGCGCCAGGCGCCGAACGGCATCCCGTTCTTCGAGAGCCTGAAGCCCGAGGTCAACGCGGGCGAGTTCTCCGCCTTCTGGTCCGACGACGGCCGCCGGCGCCCGGCCTCGATCCACTTGAAGCTCTCCGGCATCGACCAGCGCAAGGGCTACTACCGCCTGGTCGTGTCGAACCCGCTGCGCAGCGGCCAGCAGCAGGCCGGCATCCCGCGGAAGTAGGCCGCGGGGGCGGCCGGGCCGGGCGCCTCATCCTTCCGCCCTCGCTCGCGAAGCGCGCAAGCGCGACGGCGGGGCATGCGCCGGCGCGCCACGGCCGGGAAAGCGCCCTCAAGATGAGGCCGAGCGACACATGCGACCCCAAGAAGAGTCCTCGCCCTGAGCCTGTCGAAGGGTGAGCGTGTCGGCCGGGCGCCGGCTCAGCCGCGCGAGGAGCGGCCGTAGATCGTGCGGTAGATGCTGTCGGCCCAGTCCGGCAGGAACAGGAAGCTGACGGTCGCGTGCGCGCCGTAGCGGACGCGCTCGAGCTGCTGCGGCGTGAGCTGCTTGAGGTCGAAGCGCACGGGCTGGTACTGGGTCCACTGCTCGCGCTGCCAGAAGTAGCGCGTCAGCTCTTCCGGGCGGCGGGTGATGACGGTGTCGATCGAGGTGATCGGCAGGTCGATCGGCTCGGCGAAGTTCGGCAGCCTGATGGAGCCCTTCATGCCGACGCGCAGGCGCTGCACCTGGCCCGGCTCGAAATAGGCTTCGACGTAGGATTCCCTGGGGTTGAAGATGACGAACACCGAGATGCCGGCGTCGACCACCGCGCCGGGCAGGTAGCCGCACTCGGTGATGATTCCGTTCTGCGCCGCGCGCAGCACCTGGACCTTCTGGATCTCCTCCGACGCCTTCATCTGCGCGAGCTGCTGGTCGATCGCGGCCGAATCCGCCAGCAGCTGGCGCTCGGCGCGGTCGTAGGACGCCTGCTTGGCGCGCCAGGCGGCCTCGGCGGTGAGGGAATTGGCTTCGGCCTCCTTGTAGGCGATGCGCGCCAGGTCCCACTCGGTGCGCGCGATCACGCCCTCCTTGAACAGCCGGTCGTGGATGTTGAAGAGCGTCGCCTTCTCGGCCAGCACCGTCAGCGTGCCGTTGTAGGCGGTGCGCGCCTGGCTGGCGTCCTCGGCCGCCACGCGCACGTTGCCGGTGAGCTCGACCTTGCGGCTCTGCAGCTGGCGGATGGTCTGGTCGAACTCGACGCCCTTGGTCTCGTTCTCGAGCTTGACCAGCGGCTCGCCCACCTTCACCGGGCGGTTGCAGGTGGCGTAGATCTCGGTGATGCGCGCCTTGTTGACCGGCTCGACCAGCGTGGTCGGGCCCTGCACCAGGCCCTCCGCCCGGATCCACGATTGCTCGATGAACAGGAAGGCGTAGACGACGAAGCCGACGAGCAGGAGCGCGACGACGCGGCGGACGACGACGCGGCGACGGCGCCCGGCCGTCGGCGTCGGCTGCAAGGGGACCCGGTCCTCGCCGGTTTCCGGAGGTTTTGCGCCCGAACGGCGGAATCTCATCCTGTTGACCTAGCAGGGCGATTTGGCCGTCGCCCTTCCCCCGTCTGCCATGCGCAGCGCCAACCCCATGGCCCTGCTGAATATGGTAGCCCTGTTAATCTTTTATACTAGATATCGGGTAGCCACAAGGATTTTTGTGGTTTTTGGCAGCAGACCTACCAAATGTTGCATATATGACGCGCGGGCGGCCACTGATCCGGCCGCCCAGATCGAACGGTTGCGCGCGCGGATCAACGCGCGCGCCCGGTTTGACGGCCCGCGCCAAAAAGGTTAACGAGGGACGTTCGTCATCACTGGGGGGCGCCGCCGTGCTCAAGATCCTGGGTCGCAACAACTCGTCCAACGTGCAGAAGGTCATGTGGTGCACCGGCGAACTCGGCCTCAAGGTCGAGCGCGTCGACATCGGCGGCCCGTTCGGCAAGAACAGGGACCCCGAGTACCTGGCGCTCAATCCCAACGGCCTGGTGCCGACCATGGACGACGACGGGTTCGTGCTGTGGGAATCGAACGCGATCGTGCGCTACCTCGCGGCCAAGCACGGCACCGGCACGCTGTGGCCGGCCGACCTGCGCCAGCGCGCCGACGCCGACCGCTGGATGGATTGGCAGGCGACCACGGTCGCGCCGGCGATCTCGCCCATGTTCATGGGCCTCTACCGCACCGCGCCGGAGAAGCGCGACCCGGCCGCGATCGAGGCCAGCCGCGTGAAGACGGGCGAGGTGCTGAAGATACTCGACGCGCACCTGGCCAGGCGCCCGTACGTCGCCGGCGACACGCTGACCATGGGCGACATCCCGCTCGGCATCATGGGCTATCGCTGGTTCAACTTCCCGATCGAGCGGCCCGAGATGAAGAATCTGCGCGCCTGGTACGACCGCCTGACCCAGCGCCCGGCCTTCCGCCAGCACGTGATGATCCCGATCACGTAGGAGAAAAAAAGGTCAACCACAGAGACACCGAGGCACAGAGAGGAGAAGAGAAGACGATCCGGCCGTCTCTTTCCTACCTCTGTGTCTCTGTGCCTCTGCGGTGAATCCTTTCGGCTTCAGAACGTCAGCGCCTTGACCTGCAGGACGTGCGGCAGCTCGCGCACGCAGGCGATGAAATCGCCGGAGACGCGCTGGTCGATCGCCAGCAGCGCCACGGCGTTGCCGCCGGGCTTGTCGCGGCCGAGATGGAAGGTGGCGATGTTGACGGCGTTGTCGCCGAGCAGCTTGCCGAGCGCGCCGATGATGCCCGGCTTGTCCACGTTGCGGCAGTAGAGCATGTGGGGCGCGAGCTCGGCCTCGATGCCGATGCCCTCGATCTCGACCAGGCGCGGCTTGTCGCCGGCGAACAGCGTGCCGGCGAGCGTGCGCGAGCGCCGGGCGGTGGTGACGGTGAGCCGGATCAGCGTCTGGTAGTCGACGTTGCGGTCGTGGCGCGTCTCGGACACCTCGATGGCGCGCTCGCGCGCGATCACCGGCGCGTTGACCATGTTGACGGTGTCCATCAGCGGCCGCAGCAGGCCGGCGAGCGCCACGGCGGTCAGCGGCTTGGTGTTCAGGCCGGCGACGTGGCCCTCGTACTCGAGACGGACCTGCTTCAGGCCGGTCTCGGTGATCTGGCCGGCGAAGCTGCCGAGCAGCTCGGCCAGCTTCATGTAGGGCTTGAGGCGCGGCGCCTCGTCGGCCGTGACCGAGGGCATGTTGAGCGCGTTCGCCACCGCCCCGGTCAGCAGGAAGTCGGCCATCTGCTCGGCCACCTGCACGGCGACGTTCTCCTGCGCCTCCGACGTGGCGGCGCCGAGATGCGGCGTGCAGACGACCTGCTCCATGCCGAACAGGATGTTCGACTTGGCCGGCTCGACCGCGAACACGTCGATCGCCGCGCCGGCGACATGGCCGGACTCGATGGCGGCCTTGAGGTCCGCCTCGACCACCAGCTCGCCGCGCGCGCAGTTGATCAGGCGCACGCCCTTCTTGGTCTTGGCGAGCGCCTTCCTGTCGATGATGCCGCGCGTCGAGTCGGTGAGCGGCGTGTGCAGCGTGATGAAGTCGGCGCGCGCCAGCAGGTCGTCCAGCGTCACCTTCTCGACGCCGACCTCGCGGGCGCGCTCGTCCGACAGAAACGGGTCGTAGGCGATGACGCGCATGTGGATGCCGATCGCGCGCTCGGCGACGATGGCGCCGATGTTGCCGCAGCCGACCACGCCGAGCGTCTTGCCGTAGAGCTCGACGCCCATGAAGCGCGACTTCTCCCACTTGCCGGCGTGAGTCGAGGCGTTGGCGGCGGGCAGCTGGCGCGCCAGCGCGAACATCAGCGCGATCGTGTGCTCGGCCGTGGTGATCGAGTTGCCGAAGGGCGTGTTCATCACCACGACGCCGCGCTGCGTCGCCGCCGGCACGTCGATGTTGTCAACGCCGATGCCGGCGCGGCCGACCACCTTGAGCCTCGTCGCCGCGGCCAGCACTTCGGCGGTCACCTTGACCGAGGAGCGCACGGCCAGCCCGTCGTAGTCGGCGATGCGCGCCTTGAGCTGGTCGGGCTTGAGGCCGACCGCCTCGTCGGCGTCGACCCCGCGCTCGCGGAAGATCTCGAGCGCGCGCGGGCTGAGCGCGTCGGCGATCAGGACCCTTGGCCGATTCGTGTCGGGCTTCATCTAGGCCGCCTTCCGGGTCGCCGCGACCTGGCCCCAGGCCCAGTCGAGCCAGGGGCAGAGCGCCTCGATCTCGGCGGTCTCCACGGTGGCGCCGCACCAGATGCGCAGGTGCGCCGGCGCGTCGCGGTGGCCGGCGATGTCGTAGGCGGCGCCTTCCTTCTCCAGCAGTCCCGTCAGGTTCTTCACCGTCTCCTGCTGCTGCTTCGCATCGAGCTTCTGGAACCAGGGCTCGACGATCTTGACGCAGACCGATGTGGTCGAGCGGCTGCGCGGCTCTTCCGCGAGGTATGCGACCCACGGCGTGCGCGCGACCCAGCGGTCGAGCGCGGCGGCGTTGGCCGCGGTGCGGGCGACCAGGCCCCTGAGTCCGCCGATGCGCTCGGCCCATCGGAGCCCGTCCAAGGCGTCCTCGACGCAGAGCATCGACGGCGTGTTGATGGTCTCGCCGGCGAAGATGCCGGCCGAAAGCTTGCCGCCCGAGGCCAGGCGGAAGATCTTCGGCAGCGGCCGCGGCGGCGCATAGGATTCCAGCCGCGCCACGGCGCGCGGCCCGAGCGCCAGCATGCCGTGCGCCGCCTCGCCGCCCAGCACCTTCTGCCAGGACCAGGTGACGACGTCGAGCTTGTCCCACGGGAGATCCATGGCGAAGGCGGCCGAGGTGGCGTCGGCGATCGTCAGCCCCTGGCGGTCGGGCTTGATCCAGTCGCCGTCCGGCACGCGCACGCCCGAGGTCGTGCCGTTCCAGGTGAACACCACGTCGCGGTCGCAATCGACCTGGGCGAGGTCGGGCAGCCTTCCGTAGGGCGCGTCGATCACGCGCACGTCGGCGAGCTTGAGCTGCCTGGTGATGTCGGCCGCCCAGCCCTGGCCGAAGCTCTCCCAGGCCAGCACGTCGACGCCGCGCGCGCCGAGCATGGTCCACAGCGCCATCTCGACCGCGCCGGTGTCCGACGCCGGGACGACCGCGAGCTTCCAGTCCGCCGGCATGCCGAGGATGGCGCGGCTCTTGGCGACCACCTCGTTGATCGCGTCCTTGCCCGGCTTCGAGCGGTGCGAGCGGCCGAGCAGCGCCTTCTCGAGCGCCGCGAGCGACCAGCCCGGACGCTTGGCGCAGGGTCCGGACGAGAAGAACGGACGGGCGGGCTTGCGGTCGGGCTTCATGGCAGGGCACTCGGGGGGGATGCGGAAGGGGCGCGGATGCTATGGATTCTGTTGTACGGCGTCAAAAGCAAACATTTCGTTAGCAATCAAGCGGGTCGGGGCGGTCTTGCGCGCCGGAAACGCGGTCCCTGGCCGACCAGAACCCGCCAGGCGCTACCGGACCGCGAGCTCCGGCACCGCGCGCGTCACGCCGCGCGGCGTGCGCAGGTGCGCGATGCCCTTCTGCTCCACGAACTTCGTGGTGCAGTCCCAGAGGTGATCGCCGTAGCTGAACGGCGCGAAGTCGTCGCTCAAGCCGCGGATCGGCGCGATCACCGCGTCGACCGCGGGCTCGTAGAAGAACGGGATGGACATGCGCTCCGCGCCGTTGCCGATCACGCGGTGCGTGGTCGCCCGGATGCGGCCGCCCGACCAGCGCTCCAGCAGCTTGCCGAAGTTGACGGCGAGCGTGCCCTCGACCGGCGGCACGCTCACCCACGACCCGTCGCGCGCCTGCGCTTGCAGCCCTTCGACGCCGTCCTGGGCCAGGAGCGTCACGAAGCCCGAGTCGGCATGCGCGCGGCCCAGCATGTAGCAGGGCACGCCGTCGTGCTCGATCAGGATGTCCTCGGACGAGCCATCGAAGCTCTCGGGCGTGCGGGCCGGGTAGCGCGCGAGGCGCAGCGTCGAGATGCCCTGCGCGAAGGCGGCGTCGAAGGCGGTCTCGGCGAGGCCCAGGCCGCGCGCGATCGACCGCATCAGCACGGCGCCGCTGTTCTCCATCGCGACATAGTAGGCGGCGGCCGCTTCGCGCCAGCCCGGCAGCGCCGCCTCGTCCGGAACGGGGGTGGCCTCGGTCAGCGGGTCGCCGGGCCGGGCGCGGTCCGGGCCGTAGGCGACGTCCGGCCCCATGTCGATCCCTTCCTTCCAGGTCGGATGGCCCGGCTGCAGCGGAAACCAGCCGTGCAGGATGCTGGGCCTGGATGGATCGAAGTTCCAGCGATACATGCGCCGCTTCGCCTCGTCGGGCAGGGCGAAGATCGACAGCAGCTTCCTGCGCGTGGCGACGGAAAGCGCGTCGCCGGGAATGCCGGTCACCGTCATGAACCCGATATCGGTCGCCGCCTGCATGACGGCGCGGTCGGTGCGGTCGCGCCCGGGCGACGCGCCGCCGAACAGGCTCGCGATGTCGATCAGCGCGATCGGTTGGGCGGGCATCCGCGCTCCTCCAGGCCCGGCGCCCGGCGGCGCCGGGGCCAAGCGACAGGATAGTCGATCGGCGGGTCGGCGCGCCATTGCCGGTCGGCTGCGGTCCCGCCGGTACGGCGCAAGCGAGCGTTTCCGACCTGGCCGTGGTCGAGCCGACGGGCCCGGGACCGGGCTGCGCCGGCGCCCTTCGACGCCGGCGTCGGCATTCCCGGGGCGATCGCGACGCCCTGCCTGGCCGGCGGCGCGACGCCCGCGCTTGTCACCCGGTGGAAATCCGTCATCGCCCCGAGGCCGGCGCCACGGGCTTCAACTCCTTGAATTCACGGGCGACCGCGGACAGATGATGACGGATGACGGATCCGAGGCCGTTTTCCAGCACACGCCGTGCTCGCCCGCCCGGTGACGCCGGGCGACGCATGCGATGGCACGCCGCCGCCGGCGGTGACGCAACGCCGTGCGTCCAACTTCTTGTCCTGCCGGGCCAAAGCGCGCCGGTGGCGGATGGTGACGCTTGCCGCGCCGGCCATGCCCCAAGCGCGACATCGGACGCACCGTTCGACTGTGCGACTCTTATCTCCTGTCTCGCACCAGGGGTTCGGTCCAAAGACTGATGGCGGATGACGGATGCCTGCTCGGCTTCCCCGACGAGACGATGACGCTCGTCCATCTCCCCGTTACGCCGCCACGGCACGCCCGCCTTCGCAGGGCGCGGCATGAACGAGCGCGAACGCAGCAGGTCGCGTCGGCGTGGGGCAAAATGGTGGAGAATGCGAGCATCGTGCGCTTCGACCCCGCGGTGGTCAATAGCGAGAAAGGGAACAGATGTGTCGACGCGAGGACGTTCGCAGGGCCGGTGGCCGGTGTGAAGGTGGCGGGAAACATTGACAATCTTAAATAGGCTACTCTAGCGTTGCCTCAATCACCAGGGAGGGACGACTGGCGCTGTAACCGTCTGGCGCTCGCCGCTCGACTCCAGCGGCGCGCGCGGTCGCGCACCGGATGCGCGAGCGTCGGCCAAGGGCGGCCAGATTTGACACCCTCAGCAAGCAATCTCTTCGGCTTGGCTGTCGGCACGTCAGGCCGAGACTGCGTTAGGGAGGACCGATGGACAGGACCAAGCTTGCGGAAGCCGTGGAGAACGAAGCCGCGCTGCGGCGGAAGCAGACGCTGCAACCCGTCGGCGGCAAGGGCGACAAGATCTTTCCGCCGACCTATCCGGAGGAACGGCGCGGTCAGGGGCCGCGGCACGTGTTCGAGCGCCGGCGCATCGATGGGCGCGAGGCATGGTGCGTGCTCGTGGACAGCGTGCAGAGTCAGGCGAACCGGCTGGAGGAGTCGCTGCTCGCCGCCTTGCGCGAGGGCGTCATCGCGCTGCCGCATGTGACGGTCGACTTCCGCGACGCGGGGCTTGCAGGATTGACCGAGATCACCTCGCTCGACGCGCCGCACCGCGTCTACGACGCCATCCTGCGCGACAGCGCGCTCGACGGCGAGCCGTTCATGAAGAGCGCGCTCGGCATCAGGCTGGCCGAAGCGAAGCCCGCCGATGCGACCGCGCTGCTGGAAGCGTCTCCGACGGCGCTGCTGTTCGGCGCCTGGCACTCGACGGGCGAAGGCGGCGGACTCGGCGCCAAGTTCCCGCGCTGCATGGTGTCGGAGATCGTCGCCGTCGACGTGCCCGTGGAGGACGCGCCGCCCGATCCGCGCACGGGCGAGGTCGAAGTTCGCACTTCGGGCCGGCGTACCGGCAGCCGTATCGATCCGCTGGGCGTGCTCCGCCGGGTCGAAGTGTTCAAGGGCGCGGCGGGTTGGGATGTCGCCAAGGAACGCGCGGGCAAGGGCGCCAGGCCCGTGCGGCCCTCGGAGATCAACCACGGCAACATCGCGCCTACGGTCGCGCCGCTCGGCATCACCTGCGACCACGCCGAGCACACGGCCGTGCTCAGCTTCGCCGGGCTCAGGCGCCTCACCTTCGGCGGCGGCGAGCGCGACAAGGCGGGCCGCACCCTGTTGGCGGCACTCGGGCTCGTGGCCCTGACCGAGCAGGACGCGCGCGGCTATGCGCTGCGTTCGCGCTGCGACCTCGTCTGCGATGGCCGCGCACCGTTCGAGCTGGTCCATGCCGACGGCGCGGTCGACTCGCTGGAAATCGACCGCGATGCCGCGCGGCAGCTCTACGCCGACGCGCTGGCGGCCGCACGCGCCGCCGGCTTTTCGTTCCCGGCCGAGCCGATCCGGCTCAAGCCGCAGCCGAAGCTGATCGAGATCGTGCGCCGCAGCCAAGCCCTGGCGCTCGAAGGCGAGGGCGGCGAGGCCGACGCCGACGAATGACCCTGGTCCTGGAGATCGAGCACCTGCTCGGCGTTGCCTTCGCCGCGCGGACGCCGGCGAGCGCGGTGCCGGACTGGCCGCCGCAGCCCGACCGCATCTTCTCCGCCCTGGTCGCGGCCTGGGCGGCACGCAGCAAGCGCGTGGACGAGCGGCGCGCGCTGGAATGGCTCGAAACCCAGCCGCCGCCGGTGTTGGCCGCGAGCGATGGCGCGGCGCGCACGGCGGCGACGGCCTTCGTGCCGCCGAACGACCCCGAAACCGGTAGGGCTGGCGATCCGAGAGTCCTGCCGGCGCTGCGCAAGCGGCAGCCGCGCCGCTTTCCGGCCTTTCGTCCACACGACTCCATCGTGCGCTTGGTCTGGCCGGACGCCACGGTCGACGGCAAGACCCTGTCGGCGCTGAACGCACTGGCGACGCACACGCCCTATGTCGGCCATTCGGCCAGCCTGACGCGCTGCCGCTTCCGCCTCGACGGCGCGCCGGAACGCACCGCGGCCCCGCGACGCGTGGTCTACAAAGGGCGGCTCGCCGAGCTGGAACGCGCGTTCGAGGACGGTCGCCGCCCGGAGCCGGGCGAAGAGGCGCGGCCGGCGCAAGCAAGCGCAGCGGTGGTTCCGGGCAGCACGTTCGCCGCGCGCTGGCTGGTATTGGATCATGTCGCTGGCGACATGCCCGACCTGCGCGCCGCGGCCTTGGTCGCCAAGGCGCTACGCAACGTGCTGATGTCGGGCTACAAAGCGATCGGCTTGGAGTCAGCCGTACCTACGGCCGTCTCGGGCCATGCATCGGACGGCACGCCGACGGCCGAGCCGCATCTTGCGATTGCGCCACTCGCCTTCGTGGGGCCGCGCTTCGCGGACGGCCACGTGCTGGGCTTTGCACTGATCCCGCCGGGCGACGGCGCGCTGTTGGACGACGATGCATTTCTGCGGGCCTTCCGCAGCATCGCCGTCTGGAACGACCGAGAGGGTCGGCGCGACCTGCAGGTGCGGTGCGACGGCTTCGACCTGACCTTCGCACCTGCGACCGAGGGCGCGCGCCGCTCCCTCGATCCGGCTCCCTACACCGCGGTCGCGAAAACCTGGGCAACCTGCACGCCGATCGTGCTGGACCGGCACCTGAAGGCGAAAGGCAACGCCGAGCGGGACCGCGAGTTGCGCGCGCTGATCGCGCAGGCCTGCGTCAACATCGGGCTGCCGGCGCCGATGCGCCTGTCGATGGGCAATGATCCGGTTGACGGCGACGCATACGCCATCGCCGCCGGCAAGCATTCCGCGGTTGGCGGCGCGCCCTCGGCCTATCCGTCGGCCCATGCGCCGCCCTGGACCGGCTGGCGCCTGCCGCCGAGCCTCGCGAGCCGGCGCCTGACCCATGCGGTGCTGGAGTTCGCCGAGCCCGTGCGCGGGCCGGTGATCCTCGGCGCCGGTCGGTTCGTGGGGCTTGGCTTGTGTCGTGGTTTCGACGCGGGAGAGTCGGGCCCGTGAGCGGCAGCGGCCTGACACCCGGCGACTTCGCGCCGTTTTTCCACGCGGTGCACGGCTTCGATCCGTTCCCGTGGCAGAACGAACTCCTGCACCACTTGGCGACGAGCGGGGATTCCGCCGCGTGGCCGGCGGTGCTCGACCTTCCGACGGGGTCGGGCAAGACGGCCGCCCTCGATATCGCACTCTTCCATCTCGCGCTGGAAGCGGAGAAAGGCGCCGACCGCAAGGCGCCCCTGCGCATCGCCTATGTCGTCGACCGGCGGCTGATCGTCGACGACGCCTTCGAACGTGCCAGGAAGCTGGAACGCGCACTCCGGCAAACGACGGAAGATCGGGGTTCGAGCGACCGCGCCGTCGCACGGGTGGCGCAGGCACTCGCCCGCCTCGCCGGTCCCGATCAGCCGCCGCTGATCGCGCACCGCATGCGGGGCGGCGCGCCGCGCGAGGACGACTGGGCGCGCACGCCGGTTCAGCCGACGATCCTCTGCTCGACCGTCGACCAAGTCGGGTCGCGCCTGCTGTTCCGCGGCTACGGTATCAGCGACCGCATGAAGCCGGTGCATGCCGGGCTGCTGGGCTCCGACTGCCTGATCCTTCTGGACGAGGCGCATCTGGCCAAGCCGTTCCGGCAGACGCTCGACGCGGTCGCGGCGCTGCGCGGGCGCGACCGGGCGCCGTTCGGAGTCGCCCTTCTGACCGCCACGCCCGACGACCCCGGAAAGCCTCCCTTCGCGCTGTCGTCGGAAGATCGCGCCCATCCCGTCCTGGCCGCGCGTCTCCAGGCATCGAAGCCGGCGCGGCTTGTCGAGATCGCCGTCAAGCAGGGCGTGGACAACGAGACCCGGCGGATCGACGCGCTGGTCGCCGAGAGCAGGACGGTGCTCTACGCCTTGCAAAGCAAGATTCCCAACCCGGCGATCGCCGTGGTCGCGAACCGGGTCGCACGGGCGCGGGCCGTCTTCGACCGGCTCCGGCAGGATCTGCCGGATGCCGATACAATGCTGCTCATCGGCCCGGTGCGGTCGATCGAGCGGGGCGACCACGCGAAGGAGATCGACCCGATCCGGACGCGCGTCGGCGACGCACCGCGTTCCCTCCCGCGGGCGCTGGTCGTCGTAGCGACGCAGACGATCGAAGCGGGAGTGGACGTCGACTTCGACGGCCTCGTCACCGAGGCGGCGCCGCTCGATGCCCTGCGCCAGCGCTTCGGCCGGTTGAACCGGGCCGGCCGACGCGACGTTGCCGCCGAGGCCGCCATCCTGGCGCACAGGGACGACATCGGCGCGAAGGCGGACGATCCGGTTTACGGGGCGCGCATTCGCGAGACATGGAGCGCATTGCAGGAGCTTGCATCCGCTTCCGATGGCATCGTCGACTTCGGCATCGCAGCCCTCGCCGGCAGGCTGGACCCGGGCAAGGCGCGCGAACTGGCGGCCCCGACCGAGAACGCGCCGGTTCTGATGCCAGCCTATGCCGAAATCTGGTCGCAGACCGCGCCCGTGCCGCAGGCCGATCCCGATGTCGCGCTGTTTCTCCACGGACCCGACCGCGCGCCGGCGAGCGTGCAGATCGTGTGGCGTGCGGACATCGGCGAAGGAGACCTCGCTGCCGCGCGGTACAAGACCGACGCGCGCGAGATGCTGCTGGAACTCCTGGCACTGATCCCGCCGCGCGTCGGCGAGGCGGTCGAGGTTCCGGTTTGGGCCGCGCGCGCATTCCTTCAACGTCGATCGGAGAAGCTGGACGCGCTTGCGGACGTCGCGGAACGGCAATCCGTGGAGGCGGAGGCCGGAGGGAGCCGGCCGGCTTTCCGCTACGCCGGTGCGGACAGCCGGCGCAGCGAAACCGTCTACGCACAGGATCTTCGCGACGGCGCCCTGATCATCGTGCCCGCGCGGTACGGCGGTTGCGACCGGTGGGGCTGGAGCCCGCGTTGGAACCGGCCGGTCCTCGACGTTGCCGAGGCCGCGCACTGGCCCTATCGCAACCGGCGCTTCCAGGTCCGCGTGACGGCCGAGCTGATCGCGCAGGGGCGGCTCGATGGATCGGCGGACGGCGACGCGCTGCTCCTGGCCAGCAATGATGCCAGAACGGCGCTGACGAGCGTGCTCGCCGAGGAGCAGGAAGAATCCACGGCGCGGCTGCTGGATGCCGTTCTGCGCCTCGAACTCCCCGACGCGATGAGACGCTTTCTCGAGGCGCTCGGGGATCGGCCCCGCAAAGGCAGTCGCATCAGGCACGAATGGGTCTACGGCCGCGACGGCGACGGGCGGCCGCTCGGTATCGTGTTCTACGCACCGACGGGACTCGAACCGGACGAAGTGGAGCCGGCATTGGAGGCCGCTCCGCCGGCGACGGAAAGCGACGAGCTCGGATCGCTTTCACGCGAGCCGGAAACGCTCCGCGACCACAGCGAGGCGGTGCGTCGCTGGTGCAGCGGATTCGCGGAGCGCGCCGGCCTGTCGCCGGAGCGCGCGCACGACGCGGCGCTGGCGGCTTATCTGCACGATGCCGGCAAGGCCGATCCCCGCTTCCAGCGCTATCTGCTGGGCGGCGACCCGTTCGGGCCCGATCCGGAGCACGTCCTGGCAAAGGCCGGGCAGAAGCGCCTGCCGAAGGGTGCCTGGACGCGCGCCGGTCTGCCCGAGGACTGGCGGCACGAAGCCCTGTCGGTCCGTCTTGCAATGCTGCATCCCGCCTTCAAGTGCGCCAAAGACCCGCGTCTGGTGCTGTGGCTTATCGGCACCCATCACGGCTTCGGCCGGCCGCTGTTCCCGCACGCCGACGCCGCGGACGGTGCCCGCCGGTCGGAGTTGCTGGCCGCCTTCGGGGTCGAGGCGACGCTGGAGATCGGCGCGGGGCCGCAGTCGCCGGCGTTCGATTTCGGCGGTATCGATTGGGCGCAGCTGTTCGAGGAGCTGAAGGCCGATTACGGCATCTGGGGGCTGGCCCGGCTGGAGGCGTTCGTGCGCCTGGCCGATCATCGCGCCTCGGAGCAGGGCGCCCGGTCGGTCGGGGTCGGACCCTATCGCGAGGCGGCGGAATGACGGACGACGATCGCCGGCATCGGCTGGCGGGGCTGGAGCCAGACAACCTGCTGGCTTTCCTGGCGCTGCTCGGGTTGCTGCGGGCGCTCGAGACGGCACGGCATACCTGGCGGCCACGCGCGGCGTGGGACTTCGGCACCGCGCCGCTGCGGCCTTTCCTCGAACTGCGCGAGGTCGTGGCGAGCGAAGCTGTCGCCGTAGCGGCTGCCGCAGGTGTCCGCAAGCTCGCCGAGGCGCATGCGTTCGGCGGTCTGGCCAAGCTCAAGCTGTCGAAGGGGGAGGCGCGCCGGCGACTCCGGGAATCGGCCGAACGGATACGGCAGGGCGAGACGCACCCGGCCTCACTGTGGTCCGCACTCGTCAGCGACGCGGCGGTGCGGAAGGAGCGAGACGAGGTCGAGCGCACGCCGTTCTGCCTGCTCGACGTGGCGCAGACGAGCTTCCTCAAGAACCTGGCCGAGGTCTGCACGCCCGACGTGCTGCCACGGCGCGGCGACCGCGAGGTGCAATTCCGCGAAGCGATCGAGCGAGCGCTGTTCGAGCCCTGGCGGCGCGGCGACCAGACACCGTCCTTCCGCTGGGACCCCGTCGAGGACAGCCGGCACGCCTATCGCTGGGCGGCCCCGACCGACGAGAAACAGGGCGTGGAGCACGGCGCGAACATGCTCGCCGCGATCGGCCTGCCCGTGCTCACGGCGGTGCCCGTCCAGCGCAGTGGCGCCGTGCGGCTGCAGGTGCCGGGCGGCGAGGTCGGCGCCAGGTTCTCGTTCGCCTGGCCGATCTGGCGGCACCCGGCGAGTCTCGCGGGCATTCGCGCTATGCTCTCGCATCCGGAGCTTCGCGTACCGGGCGCGTTGGGCCATCTCGGCGTGGAGCAGGTCCGCGTCAGCCGGCGGATCAGCCCGCCGGGCAGCAAGTACGCGAACTTCACGCACGCCGAAATCGTCACCGACACCGGGCCGACACGGCACGCTTGAGTCGCCGGGTCATATGTATCATAGTGATACAATACCGGCGCGCGCTGGCTCGCTTGGATGAGCGATGGTCGATCCCGTTCCTTTCAAGCGGCCGGTGAACTGGCAACGGTTGCGCTCCGATGATGCAGAGCGGATCATCCGCCAACGCTCGCAAGACACGGACAACATCGTGCTGACGACCCATGCGATGGAGCGGATGGAGGAGCGTGGCATACCGGAACCGGAGGTTCACCGGATTCTACGAGCGGGCCAGATCGAAGGCGTACCCGAGCGGGACGGAGCGGCCTGGAAGGTGACGATGGTGCGCCGCCTCCCTCAGGGTCGGGAGGCCGGCGTGGTAACGGCGATCGTGCAGGACGATCGGAAGGTCTTCGTGGTCACGGTCGAATGGATGGATTTGTTGCAATGAGCAAGCCCTACGCCCACCGCGCCAGCGGCCTGGACTGGGTCTACCTGGCCAACGGCTTCACGCGCCACAAGACGCCGTATGGGCCCGGCGTGTCGATCGCGCGGGCGGATGCGCTGCACGAAACCATTGCGGCGCAAATCGTCACCGCGCCATGGCGGCTGCAGGGCCAGGAAGTGCGCTTTCTGCGCGCGATGCTGGATATGTCGCAGGACGGCCTCGCCGCTGCGCTCGGCACGACGCGGGCCTCCATCGCTCGATGGGAGGCTGCCCGCGGCCGGCCGATCCCCGGCACGGCCGACCGGGCGCTGCGGCTGCTCTACGCCGTGAAGGCCGCACGCCGCGGCGTCGCGCGGCGCGTTGCCGAGGCCCCGCCGGCTACGGACCGGAGCGGCGGACACGGTCGCGTGGTCTTCCGTGCCACGGCCGAGGGCTGGCAGACCGACGCCATGGCGGCTTGACAACCGCTGCGCCAAGCATCCTTCCATTCTCAACCAACACGCGATTAGATGGCGGCCATCGTCGCAATTCCGGGAGCCAGCCATGGCCGACCCTCCGGTGGTCGCTGCGCCTATCCAGGGCGAGCTGACGCTGCCGGCGCCGCCGGCGGCGGGCGACGT
>CAZLBB010000128.1:0-16157 GCA_964557415.1 uncultured Rhodospirillaceae bacterium | reverse complement strand
TGTATATCGGCGACACCGACGACGGCTCGGGCCTGCACCACATGGTCTACGAGGTGGTGGACAACGCCATCGACGAGGCGCTGGCGGGCTATTGCAGCAAGGTCGAGGTGACCTTGAACGGCGACGGCAGCTGCACCGTCGCCGACGACGGCCGCGGCATCCCGACCGACATCCATCCCGAGGAAGGCGTCTCGGCGGCCGAGGTCATCATGACCCAGCTGCACGCCGGCGGGAAATTCGACCAGAATTCCTACAAGGTCTCGGGCGGCCTTCACGGCGTCGGCGTGTCGGTCGTCAACGCCCTGTCGGAATGGCTGGAGCTGCGCATCTGGCGCGACGGCGGCGAGTTCTCGATGCGCTTCCGCGACGGCGAGCCCGAGGCGCCGCTGGCGCGCGTCGCCGACTCGGGCGGGCGCACCGGCACGATGGTCACCTTCATGCCGTCGCGCCAGACCTTCACCATGACCGATTTCGACTATGGCACGCTGGAGCACCGCCTGCGGGAGCTCGCCTTCCTCAATTCGGGCGTGACCCTGACGCTGACCGACGCGCGCCCGGTCGAGCCGGTCTCCGTCACCATGCACTACGAGGGCGGCATCGCCGCCTTCGTGCAATGGCTCGACCGCAACAAGACGCCGCAGCACGACGGCCCGATCATGTTCTCGGCCGAGCGCGAGGGCATCACGGTCGAGGTAGCCCTGCAGTGGAACGACAGCTACCACGAGAACATGCTGTGCTTCACCAACAACATCCCGCAGCGCGACGGCGGCACGCACTTGGCGGGCTTCCGCGGCGCGCTGACGCGCCAGATCAACCACTACGCCGTCGACAGCGGCATCGCCAAGAAGGAGAAGGTGGCGATCACCGGCGACGACGCGCGCGAGGGACTCACCTGCGTGCTGTCGGTCAAGGTGCCCGACCCGAAGTTCTCCAGCCAGACCAAGGACAAGCTGGTGTCGTCCGAGGTGCGGCCGGTGGTCGAGAGCGTGGTCAACGACCGGCTCGGCCAGTGGTTCGAGGAGCACCCGGCCGACGCGAAGCGCGTGATCTCCAAGGTGGTCGAGGCGGCAGCCGCGCGCGAGGCGGCGCGCAAGGCGCGCGAGCTCACGCGCCGCAAGGGCGTGCTCGACATCTCCTCGCTGCCCGGCAAGCTGGCCGACTGCCAGGAGCGCGACCCCGCCCTGTCGGAGCTGTTCATCGTCGAGGGTGACTCGGCCGGCGGTTCCGCCAAGCAGGGCCGGGACCGCAAGAACCAGGCGATCCTGCCCTTGCGCGGCAAGATACTCAACGTCGAGCGCGCGCGCTTCGACAAGATGCTGAGCTCGGCCGAGATCGGCACGCTGATCGCGGCGCTCGGCACCGGCATCGGCCACGAGGACTTCGACATCGCCAAGTGCCGCTACCACAAGATCATCATCATGACGGACGCCGACGTCGACGGCAGCCACATCCGCACGCTGCTGCTGACGTTCTTCTATCGCCAGATGCCCGAGATCATCGAGAAGGGCTACCTCTACATCGCCCAGCCGCCGCTCTACAGCGTCAAGCGCGGCAAGTCCGAGATCTACGTCAAGGACGACAAGGCGCTGGATGAGCACCTGATCACCGGCAGCATCGAGGGCATGGTGTTCAAGCTGCACAACGGCACGCAGCTTGCCGGTCCCGACCTGCTGGACGTGCTGGAGCGCGCGCGGCGCGTGCGCAACCGCGTGCTGCCGCTGGCCTCCAAGGTCGGCAGCGAGGCCGTGGTCGAGCAGGCCGCCATCGCCGGCGCACTCAACCCCGACGTAATCGCCGACACCGAGCGCGCGCGCCAGGCCGCCGAGTACATCGCCAAGCGGCTGAACCGGCTGGAGCCGGAGAACGAGCGCGGCTGGAAGGGCGAGGCGCTGCCGGACGGCGGCATGGCCTTCACCCGCACGCTGCGCGGCGTCACCAGCCGGCACGTGATCGACGGCCAGATGATCCGTTCGATCGAGGCGCACCGGCTCGACCGCCGCATGGTCGAGCTGCAGGAGACCTACCTGGAGCACGGCAAACTGGTGACCAAGGAGAAGGAGTTCACCATCACCGGCCCCCTGTCGCTGCTGGCGACCGTGCTCGACCAGGCGCGCAAGGGCATCGAGGTCAAGCGCTACAAGGGCCTGGGCGAGATGAACCCCGACCAGCTCTGGCACACCACGCTCGACCCCAACGCGCGCTCGCTGCTGCAGGTCAAGGTCACCCACGCCGACCAGGCGCAGGAGGTCTTCACCACGCTGATGGGCGACCTGGTCGAACCGCGCCGCGACTTCATCCAGCAGAACGCGCTGAAGGTGGCGAACCTGGACGTCTGACGGCGCCGGACGCACCCTGCGCACGATCGTTCAAGACGCATCTGCCTCGCCGGCCTAGCCTCGGGTGCATGTCGCTCGAGCAGAGCCTGTCCTTCTTCGTCTTCGCGCTGATTGCGGCGATCACGCCGGGGCCGAGCAACGTGATGCTGACGGCGACAGGTGCCGCGGCGGGCGTGTGGCGCGGTCTGCCCTGCGTCGTCGGCGTGTCGACCAGCATGGGGCTGCTGATCTTCAGCGTCAGCATGGGGTTGGGAAACCTGGTTCTGGCCTATCCCGCGGTGCTGCAGGCGCTGAACTGGGCCGGCGCGGCCTTCCTCTTGTGGCTCGCCTGGAAGATCGCGTCCGCGCCGCCGTCGACGGACAGCCCGGGCGGACGGCCGGTCGGCTTCCTCGAGGCGGCCGGGTTCCAGTGGATCAACCCGAAATCCTGGCTGGTCGGCACCAGCGCGGTGGGCGCCTACCTGCACGCCGACGGCGGCGGCGCCCTGCCGCAGGCGGCGTGGCTGGCGGCGCTGTTCATGGCGGCGGCGGCGCCCAGCAACCTGGTCTGGCTCGCCTTCGGCGCGTCGATGCAGCTCGTGCTGCGCAGCGCGCGCGCGGCGCGCCTCTTCAACCTCGCGATGGGCGCGGGCCTGGCGGCGTCGATCCTGATGATCCTGTGGTAGGCCCTACCGGTTCCGCCTGCGGTCGACGTCCTCGGCGATCACGCACAGCATCTCGAACATCAGGTTGGCGGCGTTGAGCGCCGTGTGCCCGGTCGGGTCGTACATCGGCGCCACCTCGCTGATGTCGGCGCCGACCAGCCACTTGCCGCGCAGGCTGCGCAGCATGACCTGGCAGTCGCGCACGGAAAGCCCGCCGACCTCGGGCACGCCGGTGCCCATGGCATAGGCGGGATCGAGCCCGTCGATGTCGAAGCTGATATAGACGGGCCCCTCGCCGGTGACGCGGTGGATCTCCTCGATCACGGCGGCGCGGCCCATCTCCTCGTAGTCGTCCATGGTGACGATGCGCATGCCGACGTCGTAGCCGTATTTCAGGTCGTCGTCGCCGAAGCGGCTGCCGCGCAGGCCGATCTGGATCGTGCGCCTGGGATCGATCAACCCTTCCTCGACGCCGCGACGGAAGGTCGTGGCGTGGTTGATCTTCGTGCCGAGCAGCTCGTCCAGCGTATCGGGATGGGCGTCGAAATGCACCACGCCGACCGGGCGGCCGCGGGCGATGGCGCGCAGGATCGGGACCGGAATGGTGTGGTCGCCGCCGATCGCGATCGGCACCGTGCCGGCGGCGTGGATGCGGGCGAAGAAATTCTCGATCGACCGGATGCTGGCGTCGAGGTCGAGCGCGTTGACCGGCGCATCGCCGACATCGGCGACGTTGCACAGCTTGAACGGCGCCGTGCCGCTGGTCGGATGCACCTGGCGGATGATACGCGAGGCCTCGCGCACCGCCGCCGGGCCCGAGCGCGCGCCGGTGCGGAAGTTGGTGCCGAGATCGAACGGCACGCCGACCAGGGCGATATCGACGCCGTCCTCGGGCGCCGCTCGCTGCGTGCGCATGAAGGTCGCCGGATTGGCGAAGCGCGGCACGACGGCGGCGTCGACCGGCTGGAAGCGGGGATCGTTGCGCAAGGCGGCGTCCTCCCATCCCGGAAGCCGCGATTACGACACGCCGGCCCGGGTCCCGTCCAGCGGCGACAATCGCCCTGGACGGTTGCTTTCCCACCGCGGAAGGCCATTTACTGGACCCATGCCCACGAGCGTATTCCATCCGGTCGTCGCGGCGTGGTTCGACCGCACCTACCGCGCGCCGACCCCGGCACAGGCCCGGGCCTGGCAGGCGATCGGCGCCGGGCGGCACACGCTCGTGGCGGCGCCGACCGGGTCGGGCAAAACGCTGGCAGCCTTCATGGCGGCGATCGATTCGCTGGTTCGCCAGGGACTGGCCAAGGACCTCAAGGACGAGACCACCGTCGTCTACGTCTCACCGTTGCGTGCCCTGTCGAACGACATCCAGCGCAACCTTGAGTTTCCCCTGGCCGGCATCCGCGCGACGCTCCGGTCTCATGGCCTGCCGGAGGTCGACATCCGCACCGCGGTACGAACCGGCGACACGCCGACCGGCGAGCGCGACCGCATGCGCCGGCGCGCGCCGCATATCCTGGTGACGACGCCGGAATCGCTCTACGTGCTGCTTGGGTCCGAGTCCGGGCGCAGGATGCTGGCGACGACGCGGACGGTCATCGTCGACGAGATCCATGCCCTGGCGCCGAACAAGCGCGGCGCGCACCTGGCCCTGTCGCTCGAGCGCCTTGCTGCGTTATGCCGGCCGGGCCTGCTGCGCATCGGCCTGTCGGCGACACAGAAGCCCATCGAGCTGGTGGCGAAGTTCCTGGTCGGGCCGGACGCGGACTGCGCCGTCATCGACACCGGCCACCGGCGCGCGCGCGACCTGGGCCTGGAGCTGCCGCCGGTGCCGCTCGAGCCCGTGATGTCGGGCGACGCGTGGCAGCTGGTCTATGACCGTCTTGCAGGATTGATCGAAGCGCACCGCACGACGCTGATCTTCGTCAACACGCGCCGGCTGTCCGAGCGCGTGACGCGGGCGCTCACCGACCGGCTGGGCCGCGAGCACGTCGCGGCGCATCACGGCAGCCTCGCGCGCGAGCAGCGCCTCGACGCCGAGCAGCGCCTGAAGAGCGGCACGCTCAAGGCGCTGGTCGCGACCGCCTCGCTCGAGCTCGGCATCGACATCGGCGAGATCGACCTGGTCTGCCAGCTCGGCTCGCCGCGCTCGATCGCGAGCTTCCTGCAGCGCATCGGCCGCTCGGGCCACGCGGTCGACGGCACGCCGAAGGGCCGCCTGTTCCCGCTCTCGCGCGACGAGCTGGTCGAGTGCGCGGCGCTGCTCGACAGCGTGCGCCGGGGCGAGCTCGACCGGCTCGCGATCCCCGAGCGGCCGCTCGACGTGCTGGCGCAGCAGATCGTGGCCGAGGCCGCCGCGGCCGACTGGAACGAGGACGCGCTCTACGCGCTGATGCGCCGCGCATGGCCGTATCGCGACCTTTCACGCGATGATTTCCTGGCGCTGGTGACCATGCTGGCGCAGGGCTTCAGCACAAGGCGCGGCCGGCGCGGTGCGCTGCTGCATCACGACGCGGTCAACTTCACGCTGCGCGGGCGCCGCGGCGCGCGGCTCACCGGCCTGACCTCCGGCGGCACGATCCCCGACAACGCCGACTACCAGGTCCTGCTCGAGCCGGAGAACCTGCTGATCGGCACGGTGAACGAGGATTTCGCCGTCGAGAGCCTGGCCGGCGACATCTTCCAGCTCGGCAACCGTTCCTACCGCATCCTGCGCGTCGAGCGCGGCACGGTGCGCGTCGCCGACGCGGCCGGGCTCACGCCGAACATCCCGTTCTGGCTGGGCGAGGCGCCGGGACGCACGGACGAGCTGTCCGCCGCCGTGTCGCGCCTGCGCAGCCGGCTCGACGGCCGGCTCGAACGCGATCCTTCGGGCCGCCAGGCCGAGGCCTGGCTCAAGTCGGAGCTCGATCTCGACGACGCGGCCGCCGGCCAGCTCGGCGAATACCTGGGATCGGCGCATTCCGTGCTCGGCTGCCTGCCGACGCAGGACCGGCTGGTGTTCGAGCGCTTCTTCGACGAAGCGGGCGGCATGCAGCTGGTCATCCATTCGCCCCACGGCAGCCGCATCAACCGCGCCTGGGGCCTGGCGCTGCGCAAGCGCTTCTGCCGCAAGTTCAATTTCGAGCTGCAGGCGGCCGCGACCGAGGACAACATCGTCCTGTCGCTGACCACCGCGCACAGCTTCGTGCTCGAGGACGTGGCGCGCTATCTCCATTCGGCCACGATCCGGGACCTGCTGGTGCAGGCGCTGCTCGACGCGCCGATGTTCATGACGCGCTGGCGCTGGGTCGCCGGCGTGTCGCTGGCGCTGCCGCGCTTCCGCGGCGGCAGGAAGGTCGCGCCGCAGCTCATGCGCATGAACGCCGAGGACATGATATCGGCGATCTTCTCCGACCAGCTCGCCTGCGCCGAGAACCTGCCGGGCGACCGCGAGATCCCCGACCATCCGCTGGTGCGCCAGACGATCGACGACTGCCTGAACGAGGCGATGGACTTCGCCGGGCTCGAGCGGCTGCTGAAGGGGCTCGAATCCGGGACCATCACCGTGGTCGCGCGCGACCTGGCCGAGCCGTCGCCGCTGGCGGCCGAGGTGCTGTCGGCGCGGCCCTTCGCCTATCTCGACGACGCGCCGCTGGAGGAGCGCCGCACCCAGGCCGTCATGGGCCGGCGCTGGTTCTCGCCCGAAGGCGCCGCCGACCTCGGCCGGCTCGACGCCGAGGCGGTCCAGCGCGTGCGCGCCGAAGCCTGGCCCGCGGCGGAGAACGCCGACGAGCTGCACGACGCCCTGGTCTGGCTGGGTTTCCTCACCGCGGAGGAAGCCGAGGCCGATCCGCGCTGGCGCGGCTGGCTCACTGAGCTCGCGCGGCAGAAGCGCGCTTGCCGGCTGGACACCGGGGCCGCGCGGCTGTGGGTCGCCGCCGAGCGCCTGCCGCAGTTCCAGGCGCGCTGGCCCAGTGCCGCCCTGGCCCCGGCGATTGCCGTCCCCGCCGCCTATGCGCGGGCCTGGGGCGCGGAGGAAGCCCTGGTCGAGATCGTGCGCGGCCGGCTGGAAGGGCTCGGCCCCGTGACGGAGCGCGCGCTGGCGGCGTCGCTCGGGCTCGACCTGGGCGAGGTGCAGGCCGCGCTCGCGGCGCTGGAGGTCGAGGGCTTCGCCCTGCGCGGCCGGTTCACGCCGGGCGGCAACGAGGAGGAATGGTGCGAGCGCCGCCTGCTGGCGCGCATCCACCAATACACCGTCAGGCGCCTGAGGGCCGAGATCGAGCCGGTCTCGGCCAACGACTTCCTGCGCTTCCTGCTGGACTGGCAGCGCGTCGGCGACGACGCGCGCATGGAAGGGCCGGACGCGCTGGAGCAGGTCATTGCCCAGCTCGAGGGCTTCGAGGCCCCGGCCGGCGCCTGGGAGACCGCGATCCTGCCGGCCCGGCTCGGCCGCTACGAGCCGTCCTGGCTCGACGACCATTGCCTGGCCGGCCGCATCACCTGGGCGCGGCTCAGGCCGCGCGGCAGAAGCGGCAACGGCGCCGAACGGAACGCCACGCCGGTGCGCACCACGCCGATCACGCTGTTCGCGCGCCGCCATGCGCGGTTCTGGGCGGCGCTGGCGGCGGCGGACGAGGTCGTGCCGCAAGGCGCGCCGGCGCGCGCCGTCCTCGCCTGTCTGCGCCGGCACGGCGCGTCCTTCTTCGACGAGCTGGTCGACGGCGCCGGGCTGCTGGCGCCGCAGGTCGAGGAGGCCGTGACCGAGCTGGTCGGGCTGGGGCTGATCACATCGGACAGCTTCGCGGGCCTGCGCAACCTGCTGCTGCCGGCGCACCGCCGCAAGAAGGCGTCCTTCGGCATGGCCGATGCCGGGCGCTGGTCGGCGTCGCCGGCGCGGCCGGCCCCGGCTCCGGCGGGGCCGGACAGCGGCGAGGCCGTCGAGCATGTCGCGCGCCGGCTGCTGGCGCGCTACGGCGTCGTGTTCTGGCGCCTGCTGGAGCGCGAGGCGGACTGGCTGCCGCCCTGGCGCGACCTGCTGCGCGTCTATCGCCTGCTCGAGGCGCGCGGCGAGATCCGCGGCGGCCGCTTCGTGGCAGGCCTCGCGGGCGAGCAGTTCGCCCTGCCCGACGCCGTCACCGCGCTCCGCGCCGTGCGCCGGCGGCCGGCGACCGGCGCGCTGATCCCGGTTTCAGGCGCCGATCCCTTGAACCTGGCCGGCATCCTGACGCCGGGACCGAAGCTCGCCGCGCTGACCGGCAACCGCCTGCTCTACCGCGACGGCGTGCCGATCGGCATGCTGGCCGGCGGCGACGTGCAGTTCCTGGAAACGCTGGGACCCGCCGCGGAGTGGGAGGCGCGCAAGCTGCTGCTGCACGGCCGCCAGCCGGCGGCCCAGGGCCTGTCTACGCCTTCTCGCCATAGAGCTTGAACACCGCCGCGTCGTCCTCGCGGCCCAGGCCCTTGGCGCTGGCGGTCTTGAATTGCCGGTGCGCGGCGGCGGCGATCGGCAGGGTCATCGTCAGCGCCTCGCCGGTCTCGAGCACGATGCCGAGGTCCTTGACGAAGATGTCGACCGCGGACCGCGGCGTGAAGTCGTTGTCGAGAATATGCGGCACGCGGTTCTGGAACATCCACGATGCGCCGGCGCTGTTGCAGATCACCTCGTACAGCACCTTGCCGTCGATGCCGGCACGCATGCCCAGCGCCATCGCCTCGGCCGCGGCGGCGATGTGCACGCCCGCCAGGAGCTGGTTCACCATCTTGACGCGCGAGCCGATGCCGGGCTTGTCGCCAAGCCGGTAGACCTTGGTCGCGACGGCGTCGATAAGGGACCGCGCGCGCGCGAAGGCCTCCTGTGGCCCCGAAGCCATGATGGTCATCTCGCCTGCCGCCGCCTTGGCGGCGCCCCCGCTGACCGGCGCGTCGAGCATCAGGATGCCCATCGCGCCGAGCCGCTCGGACAGCTTCTCGGCGAACATCGGCGGCACCGTGGCGCAGGCGACGACCACGGCCCCGCGCCCGAGCGCGGCGGCGGCGCCGTCGGGGCCGAACAGAACCTGCTCGGTCTGCTCGGCGTTGACGACGAAGGTGAACAGCACCGCGGCGCCGCGCGCGCCTTCCTGCGGCGTGGCGGCCGGGATGCCGCCCGCGCCGGCGAAGCGCTGCAGCACGTCCGGCCGGACGTCGACGCCGCGCACGCGGTGGCCCGCGCGCAGCAGCGACGCGGCGGCGCCGTATCCCATGGAGCCCAGGCCGATGACACAGGCGTCGCCGCTCATGCGCTGTCCCTTCGAGGCGAAGTGCGATGCCGGATCGTGGCATTCCCGCGCGGCAAGGTCGAGCATGACGCGCGCCTCAACGGGAAGTGATCGCCGCGCCGGGGACATGCGCTGAGGGCGGACGCTATCATCCAGTTCCGGCGCTGCCGGCGCACCGCCGTCCATGAAGGAAACCACGATGTTGTCACGTCGCCGCTTCGCGGTCCGGCTGCTCGCCTTCGGGTTCGTCCTGCTTCCCTGGCTCGCGGGCCAGGCGGCCGAGCCGCCCTTGCCGGCGGACGCCACGACGACGCGCACGCTGAAGCTCAAGGATCGCGAGATCGCCTATACCGCCATCGCCGGCACGCTGCCGCTCGCCAACGCCAAGGGCGAGAAGGTGGCCGAGATGGCCTATGTCGCCTATCGGCGCGGCGGTGCGGCGCCGGCGGGCCGGCCGATCACCTTCGTGTTCAACGGCGGGCCGGGCGCAGCCTCGGCCTATCTGCACCTGGGCGCGCTGGGGCCGCGGGTGATCGATTTCGGCGACGGCCGCGCGCCGCCGAACGGCGAGGCGCGACTGATCGACAACGCGGACACGTGGCTCGACGCGACCGACCTGGTGTTCGTCGACCCGGTCGGCACCGGCTACAGCCGGCCGACCGTGGCTGAGGACGAGGCCAGGAACCTGTTCTGGGGCGTGCGCCAGGACCTCGACGCGATCGGCGCCTTCATGCGCCGGGCGCTGGCCAAGCTCGACCGGGTCGGCGCGCCGGTCTTCCTGGTCGGCGAGAGCTATGGCGGGTTCCGCGCCGCGCGGCTGCCCGAGCACCTGGCCGGGCACGAGGGCATCGCGGTGCGCGGCATCGTGCTGGTCTCGCCCGCGCTCGAGTTCTCGCTGATGGACGCCGACGCGTTCAACCCGCTGCCCTGGGCGCTGCGCCTGCCGTCGCTGGCGGCGGTCCATCTGGAGGCGCAGGGCAGGCTCACGCGCGGCGCGCTCGCGGAGGTCGAGCGCTTCGCGCTCGGTCCCTACGTCACCGCGCTGGTGGCGCCCGACCGCGAGCGCGCCGCGGACGACAAGCTGCACGCGACGCTGGCCGAGTATCTGGGCCTGCCGGCCGAGACGATCAAGCGCTGGCGCGCGCGCGTGCCGCTGGACGCCTATATCAAGGAAATCCGCCGCCGCGACGGCAAGCTCGCCAGCCGCTACGACGGCTCGATCGCCGGACCGGACCCCTATCCGTCCGCCGCGACGCCGCAGAGCGGCGATCCCGTGCTCGAGGGCCTGACCGCGCCGCTGACCACGGCCTTCGTCGCCTATGCGCGCGACGAGCTGGGCTTCAAGACCGAGCGGCGCTACGCGCTCCTGAACGGCGAGATCTCGGGGCGCTGGGACTGGGGCAGGCGCGGCCGCGGCCGCGCCGCCGGCACCAGCGACGCGCTCAGCAAGGCGCTGTCGCTCGACAGCCGGCTCAAGGTCGTGGTGGCGCACGGCATGACCGACCTGGTGACGCCGTATCTCGCCAGCCGCTACGTGATCGACCACCTGCCCGACGCCCTGACGCGCGGGCGCGTGACGCTCGCCGTCTATCCGGGCGGCCACATGATGTATTTCCGCCCCGGCTCGCGCGCCGAGCTGCGCCGCGACGTGCAGGCGCTGTACGAGGCCGCGGCGGAGTAAGGGTCCCTCGCCCGCGGGTTCAGCCCGGCTCGTCCTCGTAGGTATAGTCGAAGTCGCAGTGGCTGGCGCCCTGCATGATCGTCTGCGTGCGCTTGAGCTTGAGGCGCTTGTCGTAGCCCTCGCAGAACGTGCCGTCGCGCTGGCACGACAGCAGGTGGCCGATCTCGCCCAGGCCCATCTCGCGGTACATCTCGGCGTAGCGGCAGCGCGTCACGTGATAGACGTAGCGCTTGTCGGACTGCTCCTTGACCTCGATCTCGAGCGCGCCGCCGAGCCGCCATTGCGACTGGCGGTCGACGAAGGTCCGCATCGAGGTCTGGCCCCCGACCTGGGCGGCGAACTCCGCCGCCTGCTCGACCGACGAGGCGCGCACGGCATCGGCCACGGTCCTGCGCGCGACGTCCTCGCCATGGCTTCGCTTCAGCGTGTCGTAGACATGCTTCAGGATCGCCGCCTCGATCCGGCGGCGCTCGAGCATGGGGAGCGGAGCGGTCATGGGCGCCTCCCGGGCGGTCGATGCGGGGCAGTCAATGCACCAGCGCGGCCTCTTCCTTCACGGCGGCCGGCGCGTCGCGCAGATGCGGCGACAGCCACCATTCCACCTGCTTGACCCCGCGGGTCAAGAGGAAGTTGATCAGCAGGTAGATGCTGCCGGCGACCACGAACACCTCGACCGCGCGATAGGTCTCGGAGATGATCTTGTGCGCGATGCCGGTCACCTCCATCAGCGTGATGATGCTGGCGAGCGAGGTCGCCTTGACCATCAGGATCATCTCGTTGCCGTAGGCCGGCAGCGCCTGGCGCAGCGCAATGGGCAGGGTGATGCGCCGCATCAGCAGCCAGCCCGACATGCCGGCGGCGCGGCCGGCCTCGATCTGGCCCCAGGGAACGGACTGGATGCCGCCGCGGATGATCTCGCTGCCATAGGCGGCGGTGTTCAAGGTGAAGGCGAGGATGGCGCACCAATAGGGCTGGCGCAGGAACGGCCACAGGAAGCTGGCGCGGATCTCGGGGAACTGGCTGAGGCCGTAATAGATCAGGAACACCTGCACCAGCAGCGGCGTGCCGCGGAAGAAGAAGACATAGCCCGCCGCGGCCCGGTTGAGCGGTGTCAACGGCGACAGGCGCGCCAGCGCGACCAGCACCGCCAGCACGAACCCGATCGCAAGCGATACCGTCACGAGCTGGAACAGCAGCGGCACGCCTTCGACCAGCTTGCCCAGCGTCTCCCACATGAAGCGGGGATCCATCGCCTAGGCCCTCCGTACGCCACGCGCGGCCCAGCGCTCGGCGCGCGCGAATCCCAGTCCCGACAGCGTCGTCAGCACCAGGTACAGCAAGCAGGCCGCGGCGTAGAAGGTGAAGGGCTGCTTGGTCGAGCCGGCGCCGACCGTCGCCTGGCGCATGATCTCGACCAGGCCGGTCACCGAGATCAGCGCGGTCTCCTTGAGCGCGAGCTGCCAGACATTGCCGAGGCTGGGCAGCGCGTAGCGCAGCACCTGCGGCGCCAGGATGCGGCGGAACATCACGAACGGCGACATGCCGAAGGCCTTGGCAGCCTCGATCTGGCCGGGATGGACCGCGAGCACCGCGCCGCGGATCACCTCGGTCGAATAGGCGCCGTTGACGATGCCGATGGCGACCGCGCCGGTGGCGAAGGCGTTGATCTCGATATAGCCGGTATGGCCGAAGATTCGGGCGACATACATCAGCGCCCCGCTGCCGCCGAAGAACAGCAGGTAGATCACCAGCAGCTCGGGAATGCCGCGCAGCACGGTCGTGTAGGCGTCGCCGGCCGCCTGCAATGCGCGGAAGCGGCTGAGCTTGGCGGCGGCGCCGCCGGAGCCGATGACGAGGCCGAGCAGGAAGGCGCAGAGCGCGACGGCCAGCGTCATGCCGGCGGCGCGGACCAGCTCGTCGCCCCAGCCCTGGTCGCCCCAGCTCAGCAGTTGGATCACGGCATCACGCGGAAGCCGGCGGAGCCATGGTCGGGCTCCGCCGGCCCCTGCTGCATCATTCCGGCATTACTGCTCGGGCGTGATGTCGAACTTGAACCACTTCATCGACAGGGTCTTCACCGTGCCATCCTTGGCGGCCGCGGTGATCGCCGTATCGAACATCTTCTTGAGGTCGGTGTCGGTCTTGCGGATGCCCGCGCCGACACCGGCTCCGAACGGGCCGCCGGTGAAGGTCGGGCCGACCGTGACCAGATCCTTGCCCGCGGGCTTGGCGAGCAGCGGCTTCCAGTAGCCGATCGAGGCATAGGCGCCGTCGATGCGGCCGGCCGTCAGGTCGAGGTCGTGCTGCTCGGTGGTCTTGTAGGTGCGGATGTCGACGATGCCCTTGAAATAGGCCTCGAGGAAGTTGGCGTGCGTGGTCGAGACCTGCGCGCCGATGACCTTGCCCTTGAGGGCCGCCTTCAGCTTCTCGACCTGCTTCTCGGCCTCGGCCTTGTTCTTGTCCAGGTCGTAGTTCTTGTCGGTCGGGATCTTGGCGAGCGGGCTCGACTTCAGCACCGCCAGCATGGCCGGCGTCTGCGCGTAGGGGACCGAGAAGTCGATCACCTCCTTGCGCTTCGCCGTGATCGACATGCCGGCGATGATCACGTCGTACTTGCCGGCGGTGAGGCTGGGGATGATGCCGTCCCAGTCCTGCGCGACGATCTCGCACTCGACCTTCATGCGCTTGCACAGGTCGTTGGCCAGGTCGACCTCGAAGCCCTCGAGCTTGCCCTGGGCGTTGGTGAAGTTCCAGGGCTCGTAGGCGCCTTCGGTCGCGATCTTGACCTTCTTCCAGTCCTTGGCCTCGGCGGCGCCGGCGCCGGCGGCGAGCGCCAGGCCGGCGATGACGGCGATCAGACGTTGCTGCATGTTGAATCTCCCCGTTCCTCGTCGATCGAAAAGGTTTCGTTCTCGTCACACAAGCTTCACCATCGCGGCATGGGCCGTCAAGCGCGCGGGGCCCGGTCGATGGCCGCCCTCAATAGTGGCTGGCAATGAACTGCCCGCAACGCTCGGAGCGCGGCGCGACCAGCACTTCGCCCGGCGGGCCTTCCTCCTCGACCCGGCCCTCGTGCAGGAAGATCGTGCGGGTCGACACCTCGCGCGCGAAGCGCAGCTCGTGCGTGACGATCAGCATGGTGCGGCCCTCGAGCGCGAGCTGGCGGATGACGCGCAGCACCTCGCCGACCAGCTCGGGATCGAGCGCCGAGGTCGGCTCGTCGAACAGCAGGAGCTGCGGCCGCATGGCGAGCGCGCGGGCAATCGCGGCGCGCTGCTGTTGGCCGCCGGAGAGATGCACCGGGTAGTGGTCGCGCTTGTCGGCGATGCCGACCTTGTCGAGCAGCGCCATGGCCTCCTCGATGCACTCGGCGCGCGGCCGCTTCTGCACGTGCACCGGCGCCTCGATGACGTTCTCGAGCACGGTCATGTGGGTCCACAGGTTGAAGCTCTGGAACACCATGCCGAGATGGGTGCGCATGCGGTCGACTTGGCGCCGGTCGGGCGGCGCCGCGCGGCCGTTGCGCCCGGGCCCGAGCACGATGTGCTCGCCGCCGACATGGATCTCGCCCCGGTCGGGGGTCTCCAACATATTGATGCAACGCAATAAAGTACTCTTGCCCGAGCCGCTGGCGCCGATGATGGAGATCACGTCGCCCTCGGCTCCGGCGAGCGAGATGCCCTTCAGCACCTCGAGCGCGCCGAAGCGCTTGTGGATGTCCTTGACCTCGAAGGCGGGCGTCATGGCGGGCGATCCGGGCAGAAAGGGCCGACAGAGTAGGACGAAACACCGTGCCCGCGAAAGTCCAGTCGCTGTCCGGCTAGTGAATTTCCGGCTCCGGCACCTTGCCCGGCGCGACCAGGAAGTCGAAGTCGCAGCCCTGGTCGGCCTGGGTCACGTGCTGGGCGAAGATGGCGCCGTAGCCGCGCGGGTAGTGCGGCTTGGGCGGCGTCCAGGCGGCGCGGCGGCGCTCGAGCTCCGCGTCGCTCACTTCCATGCGCAGGATGCGGTTCGGCACGTCCAATGTGATCATGTCGCCGGTCCGGACCAGCGCCAGCGGGCCGCCGACGGCGGACTCGGGCGCGACGTGCAAGACGCAGGTGCCGTAGCTGGTGCCGCTCATGCGCGAATCCGAGATTCGCACCATGTCGCGGATGCCTTGCTCGAGGATCTTCTTCGGCATCGGCAGCATGCCCCATTCCGGCATGCCGGGCCCGCCGAGCGGGCCGCCCGATTGCAGCACCAGCACCGAGTCGGGCGTCACGTCGAGCTTTGGATCGTCGAGCCGCGCCGCCATGTCGTTGTAGTCCTTGAACACCACGGCGGGGCCGGTGTGCTTCAGCAGATGCGGCTCGGCGGCGCTCGGCTTGATCACGGCGCCGTCGGGCGCGAGGTTGCCGCGCAGCACCGCCAGCGCGCCCGACGTGCTGACGGGGTTGTTGAGCGAGCGGATCACGTCGTCGTTGTAGGACTCGGCGCCCTTGACGTTCTCGCCGATGGTCCGGCCGTTCACCGTCCTCTGGTCGGTGTGGATGTGGTCGCCCAGCTTGGCGATCAACGGCCGAATACCGCCGGCGTAATAGAAGTCCTCCATCAGGTAGGCACCGGACGGGCGGATATTGGCGATGACCGGCACGCGCTTGGCGATGGCGTCGAGGTCGTCGAGCGTCAGCGGAATGCCGGCGCGCCGCGCCATGGCGATCAGGTGCACGACGGCATTGGTCGACCCGCCGACCGCCATGTCGACGGCGATCGCGTTCTCGAACGACTTCCTGGTCAGGATGTCGGAGGGCTTCAGGTCCTCCCATACCATGTCGACGATGCGCCGTCCGCTGGCGGAGGCCATGCGCGGATGATTGGCGTCGGGCGCCGGAATCGACGAGGCGCCCGGCAAGGTGAAGCCGAGCGTCTCGGCGATCGCCATCATGGTGGCGGCCGTTCCCATGGTCATGCAGGTGCCGAAGGAGCGGGCGATGCCGTTCTCGATTTCGTTCCAGGTCGCGGTGTCGATCACGCCGGCGCGGCGGTCGGCCCAGTACTTCCAGCCATCGCTGCCGCTGCCCAGCGTCTTGCCGCGCCAGTTGCCGCGCAGCATCGGGCCGGCCGGCACGAAGATGGCGGGGATGTTCATGCTGACCGCGCCCATGATCAGGCCCGGCGTCGTCTTGTCGCAGCCGCCCAGCAGCACGGCGCCGTCGATCGGATGGCTGCGCAGCAATTCCTCGGTCTCCATCGCCAGGAAGTTGCGGTAGAGCAT
>CAZLBB010000127.1:0-16529 GCA_964557415.1 uncultured Rhodospirillaceae bacterium | reverse complement strand
CGTCCCGGTGATCGTG
Source organism: uncultured Rhodospirillaceae bacterium (assembly GCA_964557415.1). Taxonomy (GTDB): domain Bacteria; phylum Pseudomonadota; class Alphaproteobacteria; order JAEULC01; family JAEULC01; genus JAEULC01. The sequence goes on along the minus strand of CAZLBB010000127.1, from coordinate 16,513 downwards.
ATCGTCACGTCCTGGCTGACCGGCGCGCCGCTGCTGTCCGTGATCGTGACCGTGTAGACCTGCGTGATCGTCTGGCCCGCCGCCAGCGACTGCAGCACCGGGTCGTCGTTCGCCAGCGTGAACGTCCAGCCGAGCGATGCCGTGTTGACCGTGTCGGTGTTGTCCTCGCTCACCTGCGCGTCGATCGCGAACGTGCCGATGTTCGCCACGCCCGAGCCCACGCCCTCGGCGAAGCCCGGAAGGTTCGCCGCCGCGTCCGACGACTTCAGCACGAAGCCCGCCGTGTGCGTATCGATCAGGTCGACGTCCTGGAACGCGATCGTCCCCAAGGCCGTCAGGTTCGGCGTGGCACCTTCCTCGGTCACCGCACCGCTGTGGTCGCCCAGCAGGCTCGTGATCACCGGCACGTCGTTCGTGCCCGTGATCGTCAGCGTGACGTTGGTGCTCGACTTGCCGCCGGTCTTGGCGTCGTCGACCGTCACCTTGTAGACCTGCGTGATGGTCTGGCCTTCGGCCAGGTTGTCGAGCGCGCCGGCCGGCACGGTGTAGCTCCAGGTCAGCGTGCCGACGCCGTCGCCCGTGCTGTCGTCGCTGACCACGACCGAGAACGTGCCGAGCGCGTCGAACCCGGGCGCCGTGTCGTCGAAGCCGGGCAGGTTCGGCGCCGCGTCCGACGACACCAGCTCGAACGACACCGTGTGCACGTCGATCAGGTCGACGTCCTTGAACTCGATGATGCCGGTGTCGGTCAGCGGCGGATCGCTGTTCTCGTCCGGCGCGCCGTCGACCTTCTCGGTCACGGCGGCGATCAGGTCCGAGGGCGGGCCGGGCGTGATGACCGGCTGGTCGTTCGGGATGTCGTTCTGGCCGTTGATGACGACGGTGATCGTGCGCTGGACCGTGCCGCCGTGGCCGTCGCTGAGCGTCACGAGATAGGTCTGCGTGATGGTCTGGCCTTCCGCCAGGTCGTCGATCGCCGCGTCGCCGATCGTGAAGGTCCAGGTGACCGTGCCGACGACGTCGCCGTTGTTGCTGTCGTCGCTGACCACGACGGTGAAGACGCCGCGCTCGGCCACCGCGCCCTTCGCGCTGTCGACGGCGGAAACCAGCGTCTTGGTGACGGTGTGCGTGTCGGTGCCGTCGATGTCGGCAAAGGCGATCGTGCCGGTCGCCGTGTGCGTCGCCGTGTTCTCGCCCGCGCCGCCCTCGACGATCTCGGTCACGGCGCCGGAGAACACCGTCAGCACGTCGGTCACCAGCGGCGAGTCGTTCACGCCGGTGATGACGACCTCGATCTCCTTGGTGGCGAACCCGCCGCGCCCGTCGGTGACGACCACCGTGAACTTCTCGGTGAAGGTCTCGCCGACGGCGAGCGCCTGGAACAGGATCGACGGCGTGTAGACGTAGCTGCCGTCCGACTGGATCTGGATCGTGCCGAAGATCGGCGGCACCGAGACCGCCACGTGCACCGGATCGCCGTCCGGATCGGCGGTCTGGATCTTGCCGGCGGCCTGGTGGTCCTCGTCGGTCGTGAAGTCGGTCGTCAGCACCATCGGCGCCGTGTTGTTCGGCGCGTTGTTGGTCTCGGTGTCGGTGTCGTCGCTGCCGGGCGGCGTGTTGAAGATGGCGATGAACGTCTCGCCGCCCGACTGGAACACGATGACGGTGATGCCGAGGTCGGCGAAGGTCTGGACGTTGTAGTTGGCGCCGTCGCCGCCCTGGCCGTCGCCGCCGGCGCCGGTCTGGATGTTCGCCAGCGCGCGCGCGATCGCCTGATCGACCGGCGAATCCGTGTTGAGGAGCGCGTCCTTGTCGCCGCCCGAGGACTGTATCGACTTCTGCATGGTCGATATCGCGTCCTGGTATTTCGACAGGTTGATCAGCAGCGACGGCTGCTGCATCGGCAGGTTCTGGCCGGTCGAATAGGTGGTGAAGTTGGCCTGGGTGATGAGGAACCCGGCCGAGCGGTTGAACACGAAGATGGCGCCGACCGTGCCGTCGGCGTTCTGCAGCAGCGTGACCTGGCTCTCGGTGCCCTCGGCGCCGGCATGCCCCGCGACCGCGGTGCCGCGGATGCCGATCGTCATGGTCGGCAGCTGCACCTTCATCGCGTCCGGCCCGGCCTTGGCGACGCCGCCGCTGACGAAGGAGAACGTGCCCTGCAGCACCGACATCAGCGCCTTGCTGCCGGCGCCCTGCGGGTTGTAGACGAACTCGTCGACCACCAGCCGCGCATCCGCCCCCAGCGCGAAGCTGGTCTTGTCGACGAAGCTGACGCCCACCGACGCGCCCTTGCCGGTGACCAGCACGTCGTTGCGGTAGATCGGCGTGTCGATCCCGACCGTCTCCCCGCCCTTGCCGGTGCTGGAGAGGTGCACGCCGGCGCGCTGGATCGTCACCTCGCCGGTGAGCGCTGTGACCTTGCCGATGGCGGCGGGGCCGACCGCGCCGGCGCCGACCTGGGCGACCTGGAACAGCGCAGGCGAGCCGGCCAGCGTCTTGGCCGTGGCGCCGCTGACGAAGGCGCCGGTGTCGGTGCTGAGATCGGCCGGCTGCCCGCCGCCGGCGAAGTAGCCCTCGACGACGGTCACGCGCCCGTCGGGGCCGGACAGGTGCAAATCCGGTCCGTGGCGGCCGAAGTCCGCGGTCAGCAGGAAGACGTGGTCGGGTACAACAATCGGCCCGGGCCCGGCCCCGGCGATCGTCACCGTGTCCCCACCGTTGCCCGTGGCCAACCCTGCCCCGGCATCGGGCAACATCGATAGCGCCACGTCAGCTCATCCCCTGGGCGGTCGAGTGGGTGGACGCAAGTTCTTTGCGACGAGAATTCATAGCATTTTATAGATCGGGGCTGGGGTCGACAAGAAATTAAAGATTCCATTAACCTTAAAATCGCATTTGGTTAGTGACGCCGGTCACAGACCGGAGGGGCGGTGCTGGTGTTGGCGGGACGCGAGCGCTATCGTCCCGGCGCAGCCGCGCTGTTTCCGGGGGGAGGACGGCTCAACCAGTGATTGGGGTACTGCAACGGCAGTGGCGCCAATGGTGGCGCACCGGGCGGCTGATCGGGCTGGCCCTGCTGGCGGGACTCCTGGCCCTGCGCGCGGCCGATCCGGCCCCGGTCGAGGTGCTGCGGCTCAGGACCTTCGACCTGTACCAGCGGCTGAGCCCGTTCGAGCATCCGGATAAGCCGGTGATGATCGTCGACATCGACGAGAAGAGCCTCAACAAGCTCGGGCAATGGCCCTGGCCGCGCCACTACATCGCCAAGATGGTGGGCAACCTCGCCAATGCGGGCGCGGTCGCGATCGGCTTCGACATGGTGTTCGGCGAGAAGGACCCGACCTCGGGCGCCAATTTCGTCGAGCGCGCCTTCATGCTGACCCCCGAGCTCAAGGCCGAGATCGAGAAGCTGCCGAGCACCGACGCGTTCTTCGGCGACATCATCCGCCAGAGTGGCGTCGTGGTGCTGGGCCAGGCCACCGACTCGCGCAAGCCGCCGGGCGACAATCCGCTGCCGCCGCGGCCGACGCCGGTCGCCCAGTTCAACGGCGACCCGCGGCCCTGGCTGCGCGATTTCGGCTTCCTGATCCGCAACATCCCCGAGCTCGAGCGGAACGCGCCGGGCATCGGCATGTTCGTCCTGAGCGCCGACATCGACGACACGGTCCGGCGCGTGCCGGCCGTCGTGCGCGTCGGCAACGACATCTTCCCGACCCTGGTGCTGGAGATGCTGCGGGTCGCGGCCAAGTCGGCGCAATACAAGGTCACGCTCTCGCCCAACATCGCCGACGCCGGCATCGTCAACGTCGGCGTTCCGGGATACGAGATCCCGACCGATCGCCACGGGCGCCTGTGGGTGCGCTTCGCCCCTCACGACCAGAGCCTCTACGTGCCCGCCGCCGACATCATCCTCGACCAGTTCGACCCGCGGCGGTTCGCCGACAAGTTCGTGCTCGTCGGCACGTCGGCGGTCGGCCTGCGCGACCTGCGCACGACGCCGGTCGAATCGGTCATTCCGGGCGTCGAGGTGCACGCGCAGCTCCTGAAGTCGATCCTCTTGAAGCAGCACCTGGTCAGCTTCAACGGCATCGAGACGGTCGAGCTGGTGGTGATCCTGCTCGCCGGGCTGATGCTGATCGCGCTCCTGCCCAACGGCTCGGCGTTCTCGATCGTGGCGCTTTTCGGCTCGCTGCTGGCGGCGATGTTCACCAGCTCGTGGTACCTCCTGACGCAGCACGCGTTCCTGGTCGACGTCAGCTTCCCCGCGTTCAGCTGCACGCTGCTGTTCGTCGTGCTGGTGTTCATCAAGTTCATGCGCGAGGCCTCGCAGCGCCGCGAGATCCGCGCCGCCTTCTCGCACTATCTCGCGCCCGAGATGGTCAACCGCCTGGCCGAAGACCCCAGCCGCCTCAAGATGGGCGGCGAGACGCGCGAGATGACGTTCCTGTTCTCCGACGTGCACGGCTTCACCTCGATCGCCGAGCGCTTCAAGGCGGATCCGCAGGGGCTCACGCGCCTCATCAACCAGCTCCTGACGCCGCTCACCGCGCGCATCCTCGCCAACCGCGGCACGATCGACAAATACATGGGCGACTGCGTGATGGCGTTCTGGAACGCGCCGATCGACGACGCCGAGCACGCCGTGCACGCCTGCGAGGCGGCGCTCGACATGCTGCGCGCGCTGGACGAGCTCAACCGGCGCCGCCAGGCCGAGGCCGAAGCCGCCGGAATCGCGATCGAGCCGCTCAAGGTCGGCATCGGCATCAACACCGGCGAATGCGTGGTCGGCAACATGGGCTCGGACCAGCGCTTCGACTATACGGTGCTGGGCGACGCGGTGAACCTGGCCTCGCGGCTGGAATCGCAGTCTCGCACCTATGGCGTCGACATCGTCATCGGCGACGTGACCGCCGAGCGCGTCGCCGGGAGCTTCGCCCTGCTGCAGCTCGACCTGATCGCGGTCAAGGGCAAGGCCGAGGCGGTGCGCATCTACACCATCGTCGGCGACAAGGAATTCGCCCAGAGCCAGGCGTTCCAGCGCTGGCACGCCGCGCACGACGCGCTGATCGCCGCCTACCGCGCGCGGCAATGGGACACGGCCGAGGCGCGGCTCGCGGAGTGCCGCGCGCTGGCGGAAGGCCGGCTCGCCGAGTTCTACGCGCTCTACGCCGAGCGCATCGCCGAGTTCCGCCGAGCCCCGCCGGAGACGGGCTGGGACGGCGTCTACCGCGCCGTCAACAAGTAGCTTCGCACCAGCGGCGCCAGGCCTCGCGGTAGAGGCCTTCCAGCCGCCTCGTGTAGCCGACGTCGTCGCACAGCGGCGAGGCCGCGAGCCGCGCGCGCAAGGTCCGCCGCAAGGTCTGCCGCCGCACGCGGTTGCGGGCAAGGTCGCGCGCGATCGCGACGAACTCCGCCGGCGTCGCGGCGACCAGGTCGCTCAGGCCCACCGCGCCGAGGATGCTCGCCCCCATGCGCGCGCAGAAATTGCCGCCCTTGAGGCTGACGACCGGAACGCCCATCCACAGCGCCTGGCATGTCGTCGTGCCGCCGTTGTAGGGCACGGGGTCGAGCGCGATGTCGAGCCCGCCATAGGCCGCCAGCAGCTCCTTGAACGGCACGGGGCCGGTCAGGCTGAGACGGCGCGGGTCGACGCCGCGCGCGCGGAACCGGGCGGCCACGAGGTCCTGCGTGTCGGCGTCGGCGAAGGACGCGGCAGTGAGCCTGAGGCGAGAGCCCGGCACGGCGCGCAGCACCTCCGACCACAGCGCGACGGTGCCGGGCGACAGCTTCGGCAGATTGTTGAACGAGCCGAACACGACGGCGCGCCGCGCCGCGGGGGCCGCCTCGTCGACCTCCGGCCAGTCCTCGCCCGGCCGGAAGCAGAAGACGCAAGGATCGATCGGCAGCACCGTCTCGCTGCACAAGGCGGCTTCCCCGGGCGGGCAGAGCGTCGCATCGGCGATCAGGTAGTGGACGGCGGCGAAGCCAGTCGAATGCGGGTATCCGAGGAACGATGCCTGCACCGGCGCCGGACGGAAGCGGAAGGCGGCGAGCCGCGAGCGCGCGGTGTGGCCGGCGAGGTCGACCAGCACGTCGATCCGGTCGGCGCGCACCGCGTCGGCGAAGGCGGCATCGTCCAGCCGGTCGATCGCGCGCCAATGCGGCACGAGCCTGCGCAGCCGGTCCGTCGTCGCGTCGGGGAGCGCCGCGTTGCAATAAACGAAGGTTTCGACCGCGCGCGGATCGTGCCGCGCCAGCACCGGCTCGATGAACTGCGCCACCGGGTGCACGCCGTGCAGGTCGGGCGAGACATAGCCGACGCGCAAGCGCCGCCCCGGGTCGCGGTCGTTGGCATGGGCGGGATCAGCCGGCATCGAAGCGGTCCAGGGACCGGTCAGGCGGCGGTGCAGCGCGATCAGCTCGCGCGGCGACAGGCTGTCGTCGTAGAGCGAGGCGAACAGGTGGTTGGCGATCGCCCCGGCGCGGTTCGCGGCACGCGGCGCCCAGCGGCGATAGGCGGCGAGCGCCTCGGCCGCCTCGCCGCGCATCACGTGCACGGCGGCCGCCGTCAGCCCGGCGCCGGCGCAGTCCGGGTCGAGCGCCAGCGCGCGCCGGCATTCTTCTTCCGCCCCGCCCAGGCGCCAGGTCTCGAGCAGCGCCTGCGCCAGGTTGGCATGCGCCTGGGCCAGGCCGGGCGCCAGCTCCACCGCCCGGCGCAGCCATTGGACGGCCTCCTCGCGCCGGCCGAGGCGCCAATGCGCGGTCGCGAGGTCGCTCGTCGCCGCGGCGTCGCCCGGCGCGAGGCCGAGGCCGCGCTCGAGCGCCACGATCGCCTGGTCGGGCCGGCCGAGCGCGAGCAGCGCCGCGCCCAGCGCCTTGTGCGCGGGAGCGAAATCGGGCGCGGCTGCGACCAGAGGCCGCAGCGCCGCCTCCGCGTCCGCGAGCCGGCCCTCGGCCAGCAGCGCGCGGGCCGCCTCGACCGCCTGCACTGTCCCGTCCGCACCGGATTTCCGGCCGTCCTTCGCCGCCATCGTGCCGCCGCCCCGGTCAAGAGAGGAAATTGCGCCTGTCGCCATGACTCTTACGGAAGTTTTAACGGAGTCCCGCTGGTATAGTGGCGACAGACTTCGGTCGAAAGACAAGATGCTTCGTAGAATTCTTGCGCGGCTCGCCCTGGCCGTGGCGGTTGCAGCCGTGATGGCCGTGCCCCCGGGCCTGGCCGTCGACATCGACTATCCGCACCTGTTCGGCACGGCGGAGACGCGTTCCGACAACCTGAAGCCGTTCACCAAGTGGACCGGCGTGCTGGGGCGCATCCAAGCCGACCGGACGCGCGACGCCGGCCCATGCGCGCCCGCGAGCGCCCCGCGCTGCCGCGTCCAGGAATGGCGCGCCTTTCTCGATACGCTCGCCGGCAAGCCGAAACACGCGCAGGTCGAGGCGGTCAACCGCCACATGAACCGCTACGCCTATATCGAGGACCTGCCCAACTACGGCGTGCCGGACTACTGGGCCACGCCGCGCGAGTTCTTCAGCAAGGACGGCGACTGCGAGGACTACGCGATCGCCAAGTACATGTCGCTGCGCCAGCTCGGCTTCGCCGAAAGCCAGCTGCGCCTGGTCGTGCTGCAGGACCTCAACCTCAACGTGGCGCACGCCGTGCTGGTCGTCTATCTCGACGGCAAGGCCTGGCTGCTCGACAACCAGATCAAGCAGGTGATCGAGACCGAGAAGGTGCGCCACTACCGCCCGCTGTTCTCGATCAACGAGCGCTCCTGGTGGCTGCACAAGCGCATCGAGCCCCAGTTCGCCGGCGGCGCACGGTCGACGCCCGCCCCCACCGGCAGCGGCCCGTCGTCGGCGCGCTGACAACCCTCGCCCGCCGAAGGCGAACGAGGGTCTTGTCTCAGCCCGCCGTGGCGGGCCCGGGCTTGCGCGCGAAGTCGCGCCAGCGCTCGCGCCCGCCGCGGTTCTCCAGCACGTGCTCGAGCGCGGTGACGACGGCGCGGTCAAAGGCGGTGCCGCGCTCGGCGCGCAGCGTGTCGACCGCCTGGTCGATGCCGATCGCCTCGCGCCAGGAGCGCGGCGAGACCATCGACACGAAGGCGCTGGCGACCGCCAGGATGCGCGCGGGCAGAAGGATCGCGTCCCCCTTCAAGCCCGCCGGATAGCCCGACCCGTCGACGCGCTCCTGCAGTTGGCGCAGCGTGTCCTGCACCGGTCCGTCGAACTCGACGCCGGCGACCAGCTCGGCCGAGTTGAGGATGCTGTCGCGCACCAGCTTGAGCTCGGCATCGCCGAGCCGCCCCGACTTGGTGAGCACCTCGGTGGGAACGAGGACCTTGCCCAGGTTCATCAGGCTGGCGGCGATCTCGACCGTCGCGCGCTCGTCGGCCTCGGCACCCATCGCGTCGGCGATCTCGCCCGCCACCTGGCCGACGCGCCCGGCCTGGTCGGCGCAATAGGGGTCGCGCCGGTCGATCAGCCGCACCATGGCGTCGACGAGCTGGCGCAGCGCAGCCGAGCGCCGCTCGCGCTCGACCACCGCCTGGGTCACGTCGCGCTCGACCACCAGCACGGCGCCGGGGCGCCCGGCCGCGGCATCGAGCGGCACGTGCCCGGTCTGCATGACGCGTTCGCCGCCTTCCGCCGCGGGCACGCGCAGGAGGCGCGTCTTGGCCCGGCGCTGCTTGAGCGCCTTGCGGTTGATCTCGGCGATGTGGCGCGCGTGATCGGGGCCGACGACGCTGACGATCGGCTTGCCGGCGAGGCTCGCCGCATCGCCGCCGTAGCGGCGCGCCACGGCGGCATTGGCGAACTGCAGGATGCCGTCGCGGTCGACCAGGTAGATCAGGTCGGGCTGGCTGTCGGTGACGAGCCGCAGCAGCGCCTCCTCCTGCTGCAGGTGCACCGCGAGCGTCCGATGACGAAGCGCCGCGTCGCTGGCGCGGCGCGAGCTCGCGTACCACCATACGGCGACGAACGCGGTGCTGACCGTCGCCGCCACCAGCACCAGCGCGATGATCAGGTTGCGCCGATGCCGGTCGCTTTCGGCCAGCGCCTCGCCGCGGTCGACCTTGTACAGCAGCACCCAGGGCACGGTCGCCACGGCGCGCGAGACCGCCAGCACTTGGTTGCCGCGATAGTCGCGCCCCTGGTGGAACCCGCCGGGCCTGGCGACGGAAGCCGCCTCGACCAGGTCGGCGGCATCGGCAGGGACGGTGCGCCGAAGCGGCGGCGTGCCGTCGCGCTGCGGCGACAGGAATTCGACCGCGGCGCCCGAGCGGCGCAGCAGCAGCGCCTCGGCGCTCGACTCGATCGTGCCGGGCTGCTTCAGCAGCGCGAAGAACGCGTCGCCGATCTCGCGCAGGCCCAGCACGAAGCCGATGCGCTCGCTGGTGCCGGGATCGGCCTGCACGCCGAAGATCGGCGCCACGAACCCCATCATCGGCCGGCCGCCGGCGCCGACGAACAGGTCGATCGCGGACGGCCGGTCCTTGGGCGAGGCGGCGAGCCGCGCCTGCATCGCCGCGTCGAGCGGCGGCATCACGGGCGAGGCGACGATCGGCCGACCTTCGCCGTCGAGCAGCGCGATGCCGCCGTCGGTGCGCCGTACGTTGGCGCCGACCGCGGCGGACGGGCGCGACGCGGTGAACCCGGTGCGCTCGGCGATCACGGTCAGGAGGTTGCGCAGATAGCCGAACTGCGCCGGCTCGTCGGTCACGGCCGAGCGGTCGCCCTGCGCCAGCTCGAGTTCGGTCAGATAGAGCTGGACCGACTGGTTCTCCGCCAGCGCCCGCATCTCGGCGTGCTGCGCATCGATCCAGCCCTGCACCTGGGCCAGGCGGCTGTCGGCGACGATGCCGAGGCGCGCGCGCCATCCGGCCAACTCGCGCTCGCGTTCGGCGTCGGCGAAGCGCACGATCCCGATCAGCGCCGCCATGGTGGCGGCGGCCAGCAGGACGGCGGCGAGGAGGGAATAGACGTAGCGGCGGCGGCCGCCCGATGCTTCGCCAGGGGGCGCGTCGCCGGAGGGGGCGTCGCCTGCGCCTGCCGCCGCGGCGGCCATGGACGGATGGCCCAGCCAGGCTAGCGCGCGTGGTTGATCACGCGCACCCATTTCAGGCAGGCCGAGGCAAGGCGCGCCTGCTTGACGCGACCTTCCTTCTCCTTGAGGTCCAGCTTCGCGATGCGGTTCTCGATGCGCTTGAGCTGGTGCTCGGCGTAGCTCTTCATCGCGGCGGCGGCCATGGGCTGCACTCCGGTCGGTTGGGTCTTGCCCCTCGATTACACGTTGGCAGCCCGCAATTCAATCGCAGGCCAAAAGCGCTACAGAACGCGAGCCATGCGGGTGAGCGCCTCCTCGGTCGATTCGCGGTCGCCGACCAGCGCCACGCGGATATAGGGCGCGCCGTCGTTGCTGCCGTCGGGATTGGCGCGGGTCATGTACGAGCCGGGCAGCACGCGCACGCCCGCCTCGCCCCACAGCCGCTTGCACGCGGCCTCGCCGTCGCCGACGTCGAGCCACAGGTAGAAGCCGCCGTCGGGCTTGTAGAAGCCGAAGCGCCCCTTCAGCACGCGCTCGGCGATGTCGTAGAGCCCGCGGTAATGCGCGCGCATCTTCTCGACGTGCTCTTCGTCCTTCCAGCAGGCGGTCGAGGCCTCCATGACCGCCAGCGGCTGGGCCGCGGCGCTGTAGGAGCGCAGGCGATTGAGCAGCTGGATGGTCTTGGGCGCGCCGGTGGCGAAGCCCGAGCGCAGGCCCGGCGCGCTCGAGCGCTTCGACAGCGAGTGGAACACGAGCAGGTTGTCGAGCGAGCCGCCGAGCGCCTTGGCCGCGTCGAGCCCGCCCGGCGCCGGCTCCCTGGTGTAGTAGAGCTCGGAATAGCACTCGTCCATCACCAGCAGGAAGTCGTGCTTGCGCGCCAGCGTCAGCAGCCGCTTGAGGTAGTCGAGGCTGGCGACCGCCCCCTGCGGATTGGCGGGCGAGCAGAGATAGACGACCTGCGTGCGGTCGAGCAGCGCCGGATCGACCGCGGCGAAATCCGGCAGGAAGCCGGTCGCCCTGGTCGCGGGCAGGAAGGCGGGCTCGGCCCCGGCCATCACCGCGGCGCCGTAATAGACCTGGTAGAACGGGTTCGGCATCAGCGCGAGCGGCCGCTGCCCGCTCATGGCCGGCGTGACCGCCAGCGTCGCCGCGAAATAAAGCCCCTCGCGCGTGCCCGATACCGGTACGATCATCTGGTCCGGATCGATCATCGTCGCCGGCAGGCGATAGCGCCGCGTCGCCCAGGCCGCGCAGGCGCGCCGGAGCTCCGGCGTGCCGAAATACATCGGGTAAACGTTCCAGTCCTGGCGCGGCCGCGCCATGATCTCGGAGACGAAGGCCGGCGGCTGATGCGTCGGCTCGCCGACCGACAGGTTGATCGGCGGCAGGTTGGCGCGCGGCTGGATGTCCGCCAAGAGCGCGGCCAGGCGCCGGAACGTGTGGTCGGTCATGGCATCGAGACGGGCGTTCAGCATCGTGTCGGAAGTCCGGTTGTTTGGAAGGAGATTTGCGGGCGCAATTCATAGAGCATTTCGCGCCGCTGCCTAAGTTGATTCACGCGGAGGACGCGGAGACGCGGAAGTCTCCGCACCCCTGAGCTTGCCGAAGGGCCGCGCCTCCGCGTGCCTCATTGTTCTTCTCCGCGCTACTATGCTTGTCAGTACGGCGTGCCGTCCTTGTGCACGAAGCGCTCCTTGCCGTCGATGATGCGCACGAGCATGTCGATGTCGGAGTAGTCGGCCTCGTCGCCGCCGGGCCAGCGCGTGCCGACCTCGAGATAGGTCGCCGGCCGCCGCGTGCGGTTGATGAGGTGGTGGCCGTTCGGCCTGCCGGCGGGAAAGCCGGCCGCCATGCCGGGCCCCAGCACCTGCTCGCCCTCGTCGGTCACCAGCACCAGCTCGCCCGAGAGCACGTAGACCAGCTCGTCCTCGTTCTTGTGCCAGTGCCGCATCGACGATTCGCAGCCGGGCGGCAGCATCACGAGGTTGACGCCGAACTGCGTGAGGCCGACGACGTCGCCCAGCCGCCGCTTCTCGCGCCGGCCGACGCGGTCGCTGAACGGCTTGGGATAGCCCGAGCCGATGCGCGGCTCTAGCGTCGCCGGATCGAAGGCAGGCAGTCGCGGCGCCGGCCGCTTGCGCGGCTTGACGGCGGCGGCGATACGGCGCTTCGGCCTGGCGGTCGGGCGGGTCTTCTTCGACGGTCTTTTCGCGGGCTTGCGTCTGCTGCGACTCTTGGCGGCGGCCATGGCGTCCTCACCCTGTTGGTCAGCGCGCCAGCGACTCAATCTCGCTGAGCGTCTTGTCGTCAACCTCGATCGCGCCCGACCGCGCCCTCGAGCGGTTGTCGAGCCGGCGCGTGCCGGGCAGGCGCACGCCGGGCTGCGCCAGCATGGCGTCCAGCAATGTCTCCAGCCGTTCGGCGAAGGCGCCGCCCGACAGCGTGCCGGGGTCGAGCGCCAGCATGAACTGCCCGACGCGCGGCGGCGGGCCGTCGGCGGTGAAGAACGACGAGGCCTCGATGCCCAGATGCGAGGCGGTCAGCGCCGCGGCGAGGATCTCGACCATCAGCGCCAGCGCCGCGCCCTTGGCGTCGCCCATCGGCAGCATGGCGCCGTCGAGCGCGGCCTTGGCGTCGGTCGTCGGCCGGCCGTCCCTGTCGAGCGCCCAGCCCGCGGGAATCGCCTCGCCCTTCTGTGCCGCAACCATGATCCGGCCGCGCGCGACCTTGCTCAGGGACAGGTCGATGACCAGCGGCGGATTGCTCCGGCGCGGCGCGGCGAAGGCGATCGGGTTGGTGCCGAAGACGGCGCGCGTGCCGCCCCAGGGCGCGATCGCCTGCGGCGAGTTGCCGAGGACGAGCGCGACGAGGCCGCGCTCGGCGAGGCGCTCGGCATGGCGCCCGGCGACGCCGAAATGGTGCGAGTGGCGGATCGCCGCCGCCGCCACGCCCTGCTCCGGCGCGATCGCCGCGAGTTCCGTTATCGCGAGGTCGATGGCGGGAAAGGCGAATCCGTCCGCCGCGTCGACGACGACGGCGCCGGGCCGCACCCGCAGCACGCGCGGCACCGCGCGGCCATCGACCTTGCCCGAGCGCGCCTGCGCGGCGTAGCCGGGCACGCGCGACAGTCCATGGCCCTTCTGCCCGTCGATCTCGGCCGCCACCAGCGCGGCGGCCACCGCGGCGGCGTTGGCCGGGGCGGTGTTGCTGCGCTCGAGCGCGGCTGCGACCAGCCGGCGCAGTTCGTCGGGCGAAGCCTGCGTCATCGTCCCTCCAGCACGCGCCGCACGTTGGCGACGGTGACGGCGGAGACCCGCGCGTTGGCCTCGTGCGTCAGGCCTGCGATGTGCGGCGTCAGGATCAGGTTCGGAACGTCCGTGAAGCGACGGCCGGACTGCGCCGTCATCGGCTCGCTCTCGAACACGTCGAGCGCGGCGCCGCCGAGCTTGCCGGCGCGCAGGGCGCCGACCAGCGCCTCTTCGTCGATCACGCCGCCGCGCGCGGCGTTGACGAGGATGGCGCCCGGCTTGCAGCGCGCGAGGTCGGGCGCGCCGATCATGCGCCGCGTCGCCGGCGTCAGCGGCACGTGCAGGCTGATCACGTCGGATTCCGCCATCAGCGTATGCAGGTCGACCTTGCGCGTGTCGCTCCAGGCGAGGTCCGCGGCCGGAATGTGCGGGTCGAAGGCGATGGTCGCCATGCCGAGCGCGCGGGCGCGGGCGGCCGTCGCCCGCGCGGTCGCGCCGTAGCCGACGAGGCCGAGCGTCTTGCCGCCGATCTCGCCGCCCATCAGCGCCTGGCGCGGCCAGTGCCCCGCCGTCATCAGCGGCGCGGCGCCGTAGGCCGGACGCAGCAGGATCAGCGCCGCGGCGATCACGTATTCCGCGACCGCGGCGTCGTTGGCGCCCGTGGCCGGGCACACGGCGATGCCGCGGTTCTTGCAGGCCCGCGTGTCGATGTTGTCGAGGCCGACCCCAAGCCGCCCGATCACCTTCAGCGCCGGCGCGCTGTCGATGAGCGGCCCGCGCACCTGCGTCTGGTTGCGCACGATCAGCCCGCGCGCGGAGTGAACCGCGCGGTGCAGCTCGAGCGGCTTGCGATGCAGATCGTGGTCGTACAGCACGTCGTAGCCGGCAAGCCCGGCCAGCGCCGCCTCGTCGATGAACTCGGCTACGACGACGTCGGCCAACCGGAGCGCCTCCGCGCGCGTCGATCCGCGCGCGAATCCATTTGAGGCGGCGGCCGGATCATCGGCCGCCCCGCGCGCGTCGATCCGCGCGCGGATCCATTTGAGGCTGCGGCCGGATCATCGGCCGCCCCGCGCGCGTCGATCCGCGCGCGGATCCATTTGAGGCTGCGGCCGGATCATCGGCCGCCTAGGCGCTCTGGTACAGCTTCGTCATAACGAATTCGCGGTGCCCGAGCGCCTCGGCCGCGGTCAGGCGGCCGTTGCAGGTGCGCAGCATGACGTCGATCAGCGCGTCGCCGGCCTGGTCGAGCGTCATCTCGCGCCGCAGGATGCCCGAGACGTCGAGATCGATGTGCTCGGTCATGGTGCGCGCCGTCTTCGGGTTGGCCGTCAGCTTGATCACCGGCTCGACCGGGTTGCCGATGACGTTGCCCTGGCCGGTCGGGAACAGGTGCACCACGAATCCGGCGGCCGCCTGCAGGGTCACGCATTCGGCTGCGGCCGAGGATGTGTCCATGAAATACAGGCCGGCGCCCTTGGTCGGCATCTCGGCCGGCTTCAGCACGTCGACGAACCTGGTCTTGTGCCCGATCTTCTGGAAATTGCCGAACGCCTTCTCCTCTATCGTCGTCAGGCCGCCGGCGATGTTGCCCTTGGTCGGCTGGGATTCCGACAGGTCGTTGGTCTTGTGCCGCTCGACCACGGCCTGGTAGGCGTTGAAGGTCTCCATGAACTTCTTCGAAATCGCCGGGCTGATCGCGCGCTGGGCGCACACCACCTCGGCGCCGGTCAACTCCGTCGTCTCGCCGAAGCAGGTCGTGGCGCCGAGCGGGTCGATCTTGTCGATCAGGTTGCCGACGGTCGGGCACGAGGCGAGGCCCGAGGTCGTGTCGCTCTCGCCACACTTGGTCGAGACCCACAGCTCGTCGATCTTGCATTTCTCGCGCTGGATCTCGGACGCGTCCTGCAGGAACTGCTTGGCGACGCGGCCGGCGTCGGCGATGGTCTGCAGGTCGCCCTTGCCCTCGATCGCGAAGCCGGCCACCGGCTTGCCGGTCAGCTTCTTGATGCCCTCGACCACCCGGTTGGTCCAGCCCGGCTCGATGCCGATGACGACGCAGGCGGCGACGTTCGGGCTCGCGCCCGTGCCGATCAGCGTGCGGAAATGCAGCTCCAGGTCCTCGCCGAACTGCAGGCGGCCATAGGCGTGCGGCAGCGCCAGCGTACCCTTGATGTTGTTCGCCACCGCCTCGCACGCCGCGTTCGACAGGTCGTCGAGCGGCAGGATGACCACGTGGTTGCGCACGCCCACCCGGCCGTTCTCGCGCCGGTAGCCCCAGAAGCTCAGGTCGCGCTTCTTCGCGATGTTCGCCATGACGCACTCCTCCCGCCTACCAGCGTTTCGTCTTCATGTTGTGCACGTGGGCGTGCTTGCCCTTGGCGATGTCGGCCACCGCCTTGCCGATATCGTGGCCGTACTTGAGGATCGTCTCGCCCTTCTTGATGTCCTTGAGCGCGATCTTGTGGCCGAGCGGCACGGCGTCGACCGCCTGCAGCGCGATCGTCGCGTCGCCTTCCATCACCCAGCCGGTCAGCTTCTGCCCCTTCTTCACCCCGTTCTCGTCGACGATCACGCCGACCGTGTCCTTCTTGTCGTGCACGATGAAATGCGTGGTGGGCATCCCTCTTTCCTCTCGCTCCGGGCTGGCTCTTCTTTCTTGGAAGGCCGGCACATTGGCGCAAGCGCCGTCGAGCGTCAACGCGGGGCGCCGCTCGCCGCCGCTAGTCCGCCGCCGCCTTGACCCCGTCCGGCCGCGCCAGCTTCGCCCCCGGCCACATCGCGGGCTTGAGACGGTCGTACTGCGGCGGATAGACGACGGCCGCGCCGAGGCGCTCGGCCGCGTGCCACACCCAGCGCGGGTTGTCGAGGAAGGCGCGCGCCATCGCCACCATGTCGGCCTGGCCGGAGGCCACGATCTGCTCGGCCTGGCGCGGCTCGACGATCAGGCCCACGGCGCGCGTGGCGATGCCGGCGTCGCGCTTGATGCGCTCGGCCAGCGGCACCTGGTAGTTGGGCGCGACCGGCACCTTGATCGACGGCGTCACGCCGCCGCTCGAGGCGCAGATGTAGTCGTAGCCGAGCGCCTTCAACCGGCGCGACACCTCGACCGAGTCCTCGATCGTGAGCCCGCCCTCGGCCCAGTCGGTCGCCGACAGGCGCATGCCGAGCGCCACGTGCTTCGGCACGACCGCGCGCACGGCGGCCGCGACCT